>NZ_JBHVQX010000051.1:0-38434 GCF_042886395.1 Streptomyces sp. NPDC058008
GGGCGTGCCCCCGTCCCCGGCCGGAGCCGCTTCCGTACGGTTCAGGCCTGCGCCGCGCCCCGGTCGGGCACGCAGCGGCCCTCCTCGGTGCGGTAGGTCCAGCGGGCGCCCGTGGCCACCAGTTCCCGGACGGCGCCCAGGAACCGCTCGACGTGCTCGTCCGGCGTGCCGGCGCCGAAGCTCACCCGGATCGCGTTGAGGGACCGCTCCCCCGGCGCCGCCTCCGGCGCACCGCACTCGCCCGGCTCCTGCGGCTCGCTGCCCAGCAGGGTCCGCACCAGCGGGTGGGCGCAGAACAGTCCGTCGCGCACCCCGATGCCGTACTCGGCGGAGAGCGCCGCGGCGAAGTGCGAGCTGTTCCATCCCTCGACCACGAAGGAGAGGACGCCGACCCGGGGGGCGTCGTCGCCGAACAGCGAGAGCACCGTGACCTCGGGGACGTCGGCGAGTCCCTCGCGGACGCGGGCCACCAGCCGCTGCTCCCGCGCGACCAGCCGGTCGAAACCGGCCTCGGTCAGCGCCCTGCACGCGGCCGCGATGGAGTAGACGCCGATGACGTTGGGCGATCCCGCCTCGTGCCGGGCGGCGGTGGTGTGCCACTCGACGTCCACCCCGCCGTCGGTGCGCCGGGCGACCTTGCGGGAGGCGCCGCCGCCCGCGAGGTACGGCTCGGCGTCCACCAGCCAGTCGGCCCGGCCCGCGAGGACACCCGAGCCGAAGGGCGCGTACAGCTTGTGGCCGGAGAAGGCGACCCAGTCGACGTCCAGCTCGGCGATGTCCACCGGGTGGTGGGGCGCGAGCTGCGCCGCGTCGAGCACGATCCGCGCACCGTGGGCGTGGGCCGCCGCGGCCAGTTCCCTCACCGGCCACAGCTCACCGGTGACGTTGGAGGCGCCCGTGACGCAGACCAGCGCCGGGCCGTGCGGGTCGCGGCCGGCCAGCGCCCGCTCCAGCGTGGCGACCGCCTGGTCCGGAGTGCGGGGGGCGTCGAGGTAGGTCACCCGGGCGTCGCGCCAGGGCAGCAGCGACGCGTGGTGCTCGGTCTCGAACACGAACACCTGGCAGTCGGCGGGCAGCGCGGCGGCCAGCAGGTTCAGCGAATCGGTCGTCGAGCGGGTGAAGACCACCTGGTCCTCCGCCCGGCAGCCCAGGAACTCCGCCACGGTCACCCGGCTGCTCTCGAACAGGTCGGTGGACAGCTGCGAGAGGTACCCGGCACCGCGGTGCACGCTGCCGTAGTACGGCGCGTAGGCGGCCACGTCGTCCCACACCCGCTGGAGGGCCGGGGAGCTGGCCGCGTAGTCGAGAGCGGCATAGGTCACATCTCCACCCGTGACGAGCGGAACGGTGACATCAGCGCCCAGGACCGGCAGCGGGGCACAAAGCGACGGGGCGACGGCAGCGGTGGGGACAGACATGGCGAACTCCCGTGAAAGGCAGGCGAGATCCACGCGGCGGCCGGTCGGAAGGGACACGGCGGCGCGCGGTGGAAGAAGGAAAAGAGGGTGCGCGGAGAAGGGCGTCGAGCCCTATCGCATTCGCTTGCTCACAAGAGGCTCCCTGGGACCAGGACCCCAAGGGGTGGCGTACGGAGACGCCGAGGGGCCCGCGCTTGCCGCAGACCTCGCTGACTGCGGCCTGGTCTTCACCCGGGGCACCCCGCCACGGACGGAGGGTTGCCGGACAGCGGGCCGGGGCCGTAGTCGCTGTCACTCATGACCTGCGCAGCATCTTGCCATACCTCCGGTGACGCGCAAGGGCGCAGTCCGCGATGCGGACCGCGCCCCGGGGTCCTCCGCCCGCGCCCGGCGGGGAGTTCCTCGCCCGTCCCGTGCGCCCTCAGGCGTTGCTGGCCGCCACCCAGCGCGCCAGCGCGCGCCTGGCCGCGCCCGAGTCGACCGACTCCGCGGCCCGCTCGATCCCGCCCCTGAGCTGCTCGGTCAGCGTGCCCGTGCCCGGGTCCAGCGCGACCAGCGCGGCCGCCGAGTTGAGCAGGACGGCGTCGCGTACGGGCCCGGTCTCCCCGTCGAGGAGCCGGCGGGCCACATCGGCGTTGTACGAGGAGTCCGCCCCGCGCAGCGCCTCGACGGGAACCAGGTCGAGACCCACGTCGCGCGGGTCGAACGCCTCCTCGCGGACACTGCCGTCACGGACGATCCACACCCTCGACGTCGCCGTGGTGGTCAGCTCGTCGAGGCCGTCGTCGCCGCGGAACACGAGCGCGGAGTTGCCCCGGCCGGCCAGCACGCCGGCCACGATGGGCGCCATCCTCACGTCGGCCACGCCGATGGCCTGCGAGCGCACCCGGGCCGGGTTGGTGAGCGGGCCCAGGATGTTGAAGGTGGTCTGCGTGCCGAGCTCCTTGCGCGCCCTGGCGGCGTACCGCAGGGCGGGGTGGAACTTCACGGCGAAGCAGAAGGTGATGCCCGCCTCCTCGGCCACGGCGACGACGCGCCGCGGCGTCAGTTCGAGGTTGACGCCGAGCTTCTCCAGCACGTCGGACGCCCCGCTGGCCGAGGACGAGGCCCGGTTGCCGTGCTTGACGACCTTCGCGCCCGTCCCCGCGACGACGATCGCCGACATGGTGGAGATGTTGACCGTCTTGGCCATGTCGCCGCCGGTCCCCACGATGTCGACCGTGCGGCCGGGCACCTCGATCGTGTGGGCGTGCTCGTACATGGCGCGGACGAGTCCGGTGACCTCGTCGACGGTCTCGCCCTTGGCCCGCAGCGCGACGGCGAAGCCGGCGATCTGGACGTCCGTGGCCTCGCCGCTCATGATGCGGTCCATGGCCCACGCGGTGTCGTCCGCGCCGAGGTGCTCGCCGCGCAGCAGGGGGGTCAGCACGCCGGGCCAGGTACGGTCCGCCACGCTGTCGCCGCCGTCCGGGGTCACAACGTTCATGGTCCGCTCCTGGGGTCCACAGCCGAAAGAAGTACGCCTCACACCCTATCCAGCCCCGGGGACAGCGAAGAGCCCCGTCCATCGGATGGACGGGGCTCCCGCTGTGGCGGTCAGCTGAGGTGATCAGTGGTGGCCGTGGCCGCTGGTGATCTCCTTGTACTCCTCTGCGGTGGGCTTGGCGATCTGGTTGTTCTCGCCGTAGTAGCTCCTGCTGAGCCTGGCCCGCAGCTTCTGCAGCGCCGACGGCTTGCGCTCGACACCGTTCTCGTCGACCGTCGGGCCGATCTCGATCGGCTTGTACTGCTCGTGCGCCGTGAGCGTGTGCAGCTGCCCCTGGCTGAGCGGCTCGTGGATCTCGACGAACTCACCGTGCGGCAGGCGCTTGATGGTGCCGGACTCGCGCCCGTGCAGCACCTTCTCCTTGTCGCGGCGCTGGAGGCCGAGGCAGATCCGCCGGGTGACGACGAACGCGAGGACCGGGCCGACGAAGAAGGAGATCCGGACGAACCAGCTGATCGCGTTGAGCGACATGTGGAAGTGCGTCGCCCAGATGTCGTTGCCGCCGCCGATCAGCATGACGAAGTAGATCGTCACCCAGGCGACACCCAGACCGGTGCGGGTCGGGGCGTTGCGCGGGCGGTCCAGGATGTGGTGCTCGCGCTTGTCCCCGGTGATCCAGGACTCGATGAACGGATAGAGCGCGAGTGCCGCGAGGATCACACCGAACAGGACCAGCGGGATCAGTACGCCGAGGACCAGCGTGTGGCCCCAGAGGTTGATCTCCCAGCCCGGCATCACACGGACGAAGCCTTCGGCGAAGCCCATGTACCAGTCCGGCTGGGCGCCCGTGGACACCTGGTCGGGGCGGTAGGGGCCGAGCGCCCAGATCGGGTTGATCGTGGCGATCGCCGCGATGATCGCGATGAAGCCGAAGACCAGGAAGAAGAAGCCGCCCGCCTTCGCCATGTACACCGGGAGCAGCGGCATGCCGACGACGTTCTTGTTCGTCTTGCCGGGACCCGCGAACTGCGTGTGCTTGTGGAAGAACACCAGGATGAGGTGGCCGACCACGAGCCCGAGCATGATGCCCGGCAGCAGCAGGATGTGGATCGAGTAGAACCTCGCGATGATGTCCGTGCCGGGGAACTCCCCGCCGAACAGGAACATCGAGATGTACGTACCGACGATCGGCATCGACAGGATGGCGCCCTGCGTGAAGCGCACACCCGTGCCGGAGAGCAGGTCGTCCGGGAGCGAGTAGCCGGTGAACCCGGTGAACATGCCGAGGACGAACAGCAGGAAGCCGAACAGCCAGTTGATCTCACGCGGCTTGCGGTACGCGCCGGTGAAGAACACCCGGAACATGTGCACGAACATGCCGGCGAGGAAGATCACCGCTGCCCAGTGGTGGATCTGCCGGACCAGCAGGCCGCCGCGGATGTCGAAGCTGATGTCCAGCGTCGAGGCGTAGGCCTCGGACATCCGGATGCCCTGCATCGGCTCGTACGAGCCGTGGTACACGACCTCGTTCATGCTCGGGTGGAAGAACAGCGTCAGGTACACACCCGTGAGGATGATGATGATGAAGCTGTAGAGGCAGATCTCACCGAGCATGAAGGACCAGTGGTCCGGGAAGATCTTGCGCATGTTGGCCTTGGCCAGGCCGTAGATGCCCAGCCGGCCGTCCGCCCAGTCGGCGACCCGCTCACCGGCGGGCGCCTTGCGCTGTGTTTCCGTCGCAGTACTCATCCGCGCTCCCAGAAGGCAGGACCGACGGGCTCTTCGAAGTCACCGAGCGCTTCGAGGTTGCCCTCGCTGTTCACGCCGATCCGCAGCTGCGGGAGGGCGTGACCGGCCGGACCGAAGATGACGCGGGCGCCGTCGGAGAGGTCGAAGGTGGACTGGTGGCACGGGCAGAGCACGTGGTGGGTCTGCTGCTCGTACAGGCTGATCGGGCAGCCGACGTGGGTGCAGATCTTCGAGAAGGCCACGATTCCCTCGTGGGCCCACTCGCGCTCGCGCTTGTCCTTGATGTTGTCCGGCTCGATGCGGATGATCATCAGGGCGGCCTTGGCGATCTGCGTCTGGAAGTCGTGCGCGTCCTCCTCCAGGCCCTCGGGCATGGCGAAGGTCAGCGAACCGACGACGACGTCCTCGGGGCGCAGCGGCTCCATGGTGTTCATGTTGACGAGCTGCTTGCCCTTGGCCCACAGGGTGTTGCGAAGCTTCTTCTCCGGGAGCGGACCGAGGTCGCGCAGCAGCACCACACCGGAGAGCGGCACCAGGGCCAGCGCGCCGAACATGGTGTTGCGGATCAGCTTGCGGCGCCCGAGCGCGGACTCCTGGGCACCGGCCGCGAAGTCGGCCAGGACCTTGGCCTTGACCTCCGGCTCGGCCTCGATGGCGTGCCGGTCGTCGGCGACCTCCACGTCGGACATCAGGGTGCGCGCCCAGTGGACGGCGCCCGCGCCGATGAGGAAGAGCGCCAGCCCCAGGGTCAGACCGAGGGAGAAGTTGAGCGCGCTCACGTGGCCGAAGGGCCAGATGTAGACGATCTTGTCGACCGGGAAGATGACGTACGAGGCGATGAAGCCGATCGTCGCCAGCATGGACAGCGTGAACATGAAGGCGACGGCCCGCTCGGAGCGGTTCGCGGCCCGTTCGTCGATGTCCTGGATGCGCGGCTTGTGGGCCGGCAGCCCCGGGTCGGCGAACGGGTCGCCCGCACCCTCGACCGCGCCGTGCGCGGTCCCCTGCTCTTCCGGCAGGTTCTCTTCTGGAATCTGTTGGCTACTCATGACTTCTTGGCCTTAGCGGTGTGGGCCGCGACCCAGACGGCGATGGCGATCAGGCCGCCGAGGCCGAAGATCCAGCCGAAGAGACCTTCGCTGACGGGGCCGAGGCCACCGAGCGAGAGTCCGCCGGGGGTCTCGGACTCACTACCGTTGACGGTCTTGATGTACGCGATGATGTCTTTCTTCTCCTGCTCCGGCATGGTCGTGTCCGGGAAGGAGGGCATGCTCTGCGGGCCGGTCTGCATGGCCTCGTAGATGTGCTTCGGGCTCACGCCTTCGAGGCTCGGGGCGTACTTGCCCTTGGTGAGGGCACCGCCCTGACCCGTGAAGTTGTGGCACTGCGCGCAGTTCGTGCGGAAGAGGTCGCCGCCCTTGGCCACGTCGGCGCCCGAGGGGTCGACCTGGCTGGCGGTGGGCGTGATCGGACCGGCGCCCAGGGACGCGACGTACGCCGCGAGCTGGTCGATCTCGGCCTGGCTGTAGATCGCCTTCTTCTTCGGGACCTGGGCGCCCGGCTGCTGGGCGGGCATGCGTCCGGTGGCGACCTGGAAGTCGACGGCGGCGGAGCCGACGCCCACGAGGGACGGCCCGTCGGTGGTGCCCTGACCGCCGGTTCCGTGGCAGCTTGCACAGCCCACGGAGTAGAGCTTCTTGCCCTCGTCGATGGCGAGGGACTGGGCGGTTTCGTCGGCCTGCGCCTTACCCGCAGGCGCGAACGCGGCGTACAGCCCCCCGGTAGCCGCCAGCGCGAGGAGTAGTACGACGACTGCCGCCAGCGGATGGCGTCGTCGTGCGGAGAGCTTTTTCACGGATTACCCCGGTGTCAGGATCTTCTGCGTCGATGATGGGTGGGTGCGAGCCCGGTTACTTGATCATGTAGATCGTGGCGAACAGGCCGATCCAGACGACGTCGACGAAGTGCCAGTAGTAGGACACGACGATGGCGGCGGTGGCCTGCTCGTGGGTGAATCTGGAGGCCGCGTATGTCCTGCCCAGGACGAGCAGGAAGGCGATGAGACCGCCTGTCACATGCAGACCGTGGAAGCCGGTCGTCAGGTAGAACACCGAGCCGTACGGGTCGGAGGACAGGCTGAGGCCCGCCTCCTTGACCAGCTCGGTGTACTCGAGGACCTGGCCTCCGATGAAGATCGAACCCATCACGAACGTGATGATGAACCAGGTGCGGAGCTTCTTCACATCGCCCCGCTCCGCGGCGAAAACGCCGAGCTGGCAGGTGAGAGAGGAAAGCACCAGGATCGTGGTGTTCGTCGCCGAGAACGGGAAGTTCAGATGGTGGGCCATCTCCTTCCAGTGATCGGGTCCCATCACCGATCGCAGGGTGAAGTACATCGCGAAGAGGGCCGCGAAGAACATCAGCTCGGAACTCAACCAGATGATGGTTCCGACGCTGGTGAGGTTCGGCCGATTGACCGACGGGTGCGCGTGCCCGGTTTCTACTGTCGTTGCTGTCGCCACGACCGACATTATGTCGGTCGCTTATCCCGCCCTCACTCCGGGGGGTCCCGTTCGGTGTGTCAGAGCTGTGTGTCCTCACCGAACGGCCCATCGAATCGCTGTCTTTACCGGTGCTGACAGGCAGTCCGCCGGAGTACGATCCGCCCACCGGTTCATGCCCAGCGAGCCCCGAAGACACAGACGTCACGGAGGAACAATGCAGCCGACCGCCACGGTCCTGGTCTACAGCGACGACGCCAACACCCGTGAGCAGGTGAGGCTGGCCGCCGGGCGCAGGCCCGCGGCGGACGTCCCACCGGTGGAGTTCCTGGAGTGCGCCACCCTGCCCGCCGTGCTGAGCGCACTGGACCGGGGCGGTGTCGACGTGTGCGTGCTGGACGGCGAGACGGCGCCCGCGGGCGGCATGGGCGTCTGCCGGCAGATCAAGGACGAGATCTTCGACTGCCCGCCCGTGCTGCTGCTGATCGGGCGCCCGCAGGACGCCTGGCTGGCCACGTGGAGCCGTGCGGACGCCGCTGTGACGCTTCCGGTCGACCCGGTCGACCTCGCGGACGCCCTGGCCTCCCTGCTGCGCCGCAGGCTGGCCGTGGACGCCTGAGGCGGAGGGGTCCACGACCCCTCCGCCGTGCGTTTCCGGGGCGCGGCGCACTCCCGGGCGGATCAGACCTGGGGGCGCAGCCGCGCCGTCCGCACATCGGATCCCGTGTCGGGCGTGCCGCCGCCGTGCAGGGCGCTGCCCTTCTGCCAGTCGGCCCAGTCCAGGTTCCAGTCGCCGAAGCCGTTGTCGAAGGGCGTCATCGTCTCGCCGTCGCTGCCGACGACCTTGACGATGTCGCCCTCGCGCACGGTGTCGAAGAACCATTCGGCGTCCGCGGTGCTCATCCCGGTGCAGCCGTGGCTGACGTTGGCGTTGCCCTGCGAGCCCGTCGACCAGGGCGCGGCGTGGACGTACTCACCGCTCCAGGTGACCCGGGTCGCCCAGTAGACCGGAAGGTCGTAGGACTCCGAGGAGCCCGAGGCGATCCCGATGCTCTCGCCGCGCATGCGTACGAACTGCTCCTTGGCCAGCACCACCTTGACGCCGTTGCGGGTGTCGAAGCCGGGCTTGCCCGTGGTGACCGGCAGGGTGTTGATCACCTCGCCGTTGCGCAGGACGGTCATGGTGTGTTCCGAGGCGTCGGTGATGGCCTCTATGCGGTCGCCCGTGGTCAGTTTCAGGGGCTTCGTGGCGGCGCCGTAGAGGGCGTTGGCGACCTTGATGCCCTTGAGGTTGCTGCGGATGTCGATGGTGGCGCCGGCGGGCCAGTACTCCTTGGGGCGGTAGTGCAGGGTCTTGTCGTCGACCCAGTACCAGGAGCCCGCGACGGCGGGCGTGGCCCGGACCTGGAGCCCGCGTTCCACGGTGGCCCGGCCCGCCTTGTCGGCGACCGGAGCGCTGAGTTCCGCTGTGAGGGGCTGTCCGACGCCGTAGGTGCCCGCCTGCGGGCCGAACGTGACCTGGAGGAACTTCTTGGCCGAGGCCGTGCCGAAGGCGTACGTACGGTTGCCGGGGGCGCCGTCGCCGTTCTCGGTGGACACCTTGACGGTGTAGCGGGTGCCGGCCGCGAGCGAGGTGGTGGAGTGCCACCGCTTCCCGTCGGCGTCGAGCTCGCCCGCCAGGTGGCGGCCCTCGGTGTCGATGGCCGTCACGTCGGTGATCTTCGCGTCGTCGTCCTTGACGGTGACTTCGAGGGGCTTGTCGGGGTCGGCCTTCTCGTCCTTGGACGGGCCGTTGAAGGAGATCAGATCGGCGGCGTCGTAGGGCTTCAGCGACAGCGGGTCACCGTCGGGCTCGCCACAGGCGGTCGCACCTGCAACCAGGGTCACGACCAGCAGAGTGCAGCTCACTACGGTGCGGATGCGCAGCGTGTGGTTCATGAACCCACGCTAAGAAGATTCATCCGATCCAGCGCGTTCAGTGACTGCAAACGGGGGCCCGGTCCGCTCATCACTGAGCGGACCGGGCCCCCGCGGGGTGCCGCGTGTCCCGGAGGACGGTGTCCTACTGGGTGCGGTTCTCGCCCCGGTAGTACTCGAAGACCCAGCCGAAGAGGCCGATCAGGAGCAGCGGCGCGGAGAAGTAGGCGAGCCACCAGCCGAAGACGACGCCCAGGAAGAGGAAGGCGCCACCGATGGCCAGCGAGAGCGGCTGCCAGCTGTGCGGCGAGAAGAAGCCCACCTCGCCGGCCTCGTCCGCGATGTCCGCTTCCTTGTTGTCCTGGGCCATCGCGTCGACCCTGTTGGCCGTGAAGGCCAGGTAGAAGCCGATCATGATGGTCAGGCCGAAGGCCAGGACCAGCGCGGTGGTGCCGACCGGCTCCCGGGACCAGACGCCGTACGTGACGGCCATGGCCAGCATGAAGACGCTCAGCCAGATGAAGAGCTTGCCCTGGATCTTCACTTGCCGTCCTCCTTGCCGCCGACGAGGACCTTCTCACCCTCGGAGAGGTGATCCAGCTGCTCGAGCGCAGTGATCTCCGGGTGGTGCAGGTCGAACGCCGGGGATTCGGAACGGATCCGCGGCAGGCTGAGGAAGTTGTGCCGCGGCGGCGGGCAGGACGTCGCCCATTCGAGCGAACGGCCGTAGCCCCAGGGGTCGTCGACCTCGATCTTCTTGCCGTACTTGGCGGTCTTCCAGACGTTGTACATGAACGGAAGCATCGACAGTCCGAGCACGAACGAGGAGATCGTCGAGATCGTGTTCAGCGCGGTGAAGCCGTCCGCGGCGAGGTAGTCCGCGTAACGCCGCGGCATGCCTTCCGCGCCCAGCCAGTGCTGCACGAGGAAGGTGCCGTGGAAGCCGACGAACAGCGTCCAGAAGGTCATCTTCCCGAGGCGCTCGTCCAGCATCTTGCCGGTGAACTTCGGCCACCAGAAGTGGAATCCGGCGAACATCGCGAAGACCACGGTGCCGAAGACGACGTAGTGGAAGTGCGCGACGACGAAGTACGAGTCGGAGATGTGGAAGTCCAGCGGCGGCGAGGCCAGGATCACGCCGGTCAGACCACCGAAGGCGAAGGTGATCAGGAAGCCGACCGACCAGAGCATCGGTGTCTCGAAGGACAACGACCCCTTCCACATCGTTCCGATCCAGTTGAAGAACTTCACCCCGGTGGGTACCGCGATGAGGAACGTCATGAAGGAGAAGAACGGCAAGAGCACGCCGCCGGTCACGTACATGTGGTGGGCCCACACCGTGACCGAAAGGCCGGCGATGGCGATCGTCGCACTGATCAGACCGATGTAGCCGAACATGGGCTTGCGGCTGAATACCGGAATGATCTCGGAAATGATTCCGAAGAATGGTAGAGCGATGATGTACACCTCTGGATGGCCGAAGAACCAGAAGAGGTGTTGCCACAGCAATGCGCCGCCGTTGGAGGCGTCGAAGATATGTGCGCCGAATTTTCGGTCGACCTCCAGCGCGAAGAGCGCGGCGGCCAGGACCGGGAAGGCGAGCAGGACCAGGACACCGGTCAGCAGCACGTTCCAGGTGAAGATCGGCATGCGGAACATCGTCATGCCGGGGGCGCGCATGCAGATGATCGTGGTGATGAAGTTGACCGATCCGAGGATCGTGCCGAAGCCCGAGAAGGCCAGACCCATGATCCACATGTCGGCACCGACGCCCGGCGAGCGGACCGCGTCCGACAGCGGGGAGTAGGCGAACCATCCGAAGTCGGCCGCACCCTGCGGGGTGAGGAAGCCGCCCACGGCGATCAGCGAGCCGAAGAGGTACAGCCAGTACGCGAACATGTTCAGCCGCGGGAACGCCACGTCGGGCGCGCCGATCTGCAACGGCATGATCCAGTTCGCGAACCCGGCGAACAGCGGCGTCGCGAACATCAGCAGCATGATCGTGCCGTGCATCGTGAACGCCTGGTTGAACTGCTCGTTCGACATGATCTGCGTGCCGGGACGGGCCAGCTCGGCGCGCATGAAGAGCGCCAGGAGGCCACCGATGCAGAAGAACGCGAACGATGTGACCAGGTACATCGTGCCGATCGTCTTGTGGTCAGTGGTGGTCAGCCACTTGATGACGACACTCCCCGGCTGCTTGCGCCGTACCGGCAGCTCGTCCTCGAACGAGTCGTCTGCTGCCGCGGCACCCTGGGATTCGTTGAGGATGCTCACAGTTTGTTCGTCTCCGCATTCCTGGCCGGGTCCGTCTGCTCGATGCCTGCCGGCACGTAGCCCGTCTGACCCTTCTCCGCCAGCTCCTTGAGGTGCTGCTGGTAACGCTCGGGAGAGACGATCTTGACGTTGAAGAGCATCCGGGAGTGGTCGACGCCGCAGAGCTCGGCGCACTTACCCATGTAGGTGCCCTCCTTCTTCGGCGTGACCTCGAAGGAGTTGGTGTGGCCCGGAATGACGTCCTGCTTCATGAGGAACGGCACCACCCAGAAGGAGTGGATGACGTCACGCGAAGTCAGGACGAAGCGGACCTTCTCGCCCTTCGGCAGCCACAGGGTCGGGCCCGGGTTGCCGTTCTGCGGGTTGCGCGTGCCGGGGATGCCCACGTCGTAGACGCCGCCGGCGTCCTTGGGGAAGTCCGCGCGGTACTTGTCGGGGATGGCGTCGAGCTCCTTGGGGAACTCGCTGCCCGCGGAGGGCTGGCCCTCCACCTTCTCGATGTAGTTGAAGCCCCAGCTCCACTGGTAGCCGACCACGTTGATCGTGTGGGCCGGCTTCGGAGTGAGTTCGAGGAGCTTCGATTCATCGCGCGCGGTGAAGTAGAAGAACACCGAGACGATGATGAGGGGGACCACTGTGTACAGCGCCTCGATAGGCATGTTGTACCTGGTCTGCTGCGGTACCTCCACCTTGGTCCTGCTTCGCCGGTGGAAGATGACGCTCCACAGGATCAGCCCCCAGACAAGGACGCCCGTGGCGAGCGCTGCCGCCCACGAGCCCTGCCAGAGGGAGAGGATCCGTGGGGCCTCTTCCGTTACCGGGGTGGGCATACCGAGGCGGGGGAAATCCTCCCAGTTGTATGAACAACCGGAGGCCGTCGCCAGGACCAGGCCCGCAGTCAGCACCTGCGGCAGCTTCCGCCGCATCGGGCGCCGCGACGAGCGGTCGGAGCCGTTGGGACTCACGTAGCGCCTTCCCGAGAGTCTCGCCCGCACGGTCGGCGCGCCCGTCTCACTTGGTCGGTCGCCGGCCCTGACGCGGGCAGGGGTTTGGATGTTTATGCGGACCAAACCCTACTGGACGCTATTTGGGGTCGCGCGGGGAGGGTGCCCAACGCGCCGCACGACACCCCGAAGGGATGGAATACGCGACTCCGGCCGTCATCTGACGCCCCCTCTCCCCTGCCGTCCCGGCGGCCGGTCACCTGGCCGGACCCCCGTGCGGGCTAGCGTGACGGGGTGCCCTACTTCGACGCGGCCTCCTCCGCCCCCCTGCACCCCGTCGCCCGCCAGGCGTTGCTCGCCTCACTGGACGAGGGCTGGGCCGACCCCGCCCGCCTCTACCGCGAGGGGCGCCGGGCGGCGCTGCTGCTGGACGCGGCCCGCGAGACCGCGGCGGAGGCCGTCGGCTGCCGTCCGGACGAGCTCTTCTTCACCTCGTCCGGCACCCGGGCGGTGCACGCGGCGGTGGACGGAGCGCTCTCCGGGCGTCGGCGTGTCGGCCGCCATCTGGTGCTGTCCGCCGTGGAGCACTCCTCCGCCCTCCACGCGGCCGCGGCCCTGGAGGCGGACGGGGGGTCGTTCACCGAGGTGCCGGTGGACCGGACCGGCGCGGTGGACCCCTCGGCGTACGGGCGGGCCCTTCGCGCGGACACCGCGCTGGCCTGCCTCCAGTCGGCCAACCACGAGGTGGGGACCGTGCAGCCGGTGGCCGAGACCGCCGAGATCTGCGCCGGCGCGGGCGTGCCGCTGCTGGTGGACGCCGCGCAGTCGCTGGGCTGGGGGCCGGTGCCCGGCCGCTGGTCGCTGCTGGCGGCGAGCGCGCACAAGTGGGGCGGACCGGCCGGGGTCGGGCTGCTGGCCGTACGCAAGGGTGTCCGGTTCGCACCCCGGGGACCGGCCGACGAGCGGGAGTCGGGCCGGGCGGCCGGGTTCGAGAACATCCCGGCGATCGTGGCGGCGGCGGCCTCGCTGCGGGCGGTGCGCGCGGAGGCTGCGGCCGAGGCCGTACGGCTGCGCGCGCTGGTGGACCGGATCCGGGCGGCGGTGGGGACGCTGGTGCCGGACACGGAGGTGGCCGGCGATCCGGTGCGGCGGCTGCCGCACCTGGTCACCTTCTCCTGTCTCTATGTCGACGGGGAGACCTTGCTCCATGAGCTGGACCGGGCCGGATTTTCCGTTTCGTCCGGATCGTCCTGCACGAGCAGCACACTGACGCCGAGCCATGTCCTGAAGGCGATGGGGGTGCTCACCGAGGGGAACATCCGCGTGTCGCTTCCGGCCGGGACGACGGAGGAGGAGATCGACGGCTTCCTCGGGGTCCTGCCCGGCGTGGTGGCCGGCGTACGGGAGAAGCTCGGCGCGCCCGTTGCCGCCGGCCCCTCCCCCGCAGCCCCCCGGGACTCGCTCGTGGTGGACGCCCTGGGCAGGCGCTGCCCGGTCCCCGTGATCGAACTCGCAAAGGTGATCGGAGAGGTACCCGTGGGCGGCACGGTGACGGTGCTCTCGGACGACGGGGCCGCGCGCCTCGACATCCCGGCCTGGTGCGCGATGCGCGAGCAGGAGTACGTGGGCGAGGAGCCGGCGGACCGCGGCTCGGCCTATGTGGTCCGCCGGCTCCTCTGACGCGGTACGGCCGGAGTCAGGACAGGTGCCCGCGGACCTCCGAGGCCGCCTCGTCGCCGTAGGCCTTGGTGAAGCGGTCCATGAAGTGGGTGCGGCGCAGGGTGTACTCCTGGGTGCCCACCGTCTCGATGACCAGGGTGGCCAGCATGCAGCCGACCTGGGCGGCGCGCTCCAGGTCCACGCCCCAGGCGAGGCCGGAGAGGAAGCCGGCGCGGAACGCGTCGCCGACGCCGGTCGGGTCGGCCTTGCGCTCCTCCTCGGCGCAGCCGACCTCGATCGGGTCCTGGCCGGCCCGCTCGATGCGGACGCCGCGGGCGCCGAGGGTGGTGACGCGGTGGCCGACCCTGGACAGGATCTCCTCGTCGCTCCAGCCGGTCTTGGACTCGATGAGCCCCTTCTCGTACTCGTTGGAGAAGAGGTACGTCGCGCCGTCGAGGAGGATCCGGATCTCCTCGCCGTCCATCCGGGCGATCTGCTGCGAGAAGTCCGCGGCGAACGGGATGCCCCGCGAGCGGCACTCCTCGGTGTGGCGGAGCATCGCCTCGGGGTCGTCGGCGCCGATCGAGACGAGGTCGAGGCCGCCGACGCGGTCGGCGACGCTCTTGAGCTCGATCAGCCGGGCCTCGCTCATGGCGCCCGTGTAGAAGGAGCCGATCTGGTTGTGGTCGGCGTCGGTCGTGCAGACGAAGCGCGCGGTGTGCAGGACCTCGGAGACCCGGACGGAGTCGGTGTCCACGCCGTGCCGGTCGAGCCAGGCACGGTAGTCGTCGAAGTCGGCCCCGACCGCGCCCACGAGGATCGGCTGCGTGCCGAGCACGCCCATGCCGAAGGCGATGTTGGCGCCCACGCCTCCGCGTCGTACGTCGAGGTTGTCGACCAGGAAGGAGAGCGAGACCGTGTGCAGCTGATCGGCGACCAGCTGGTCGGCGAATCGGCCGGGGAAGGTCATGAGGTGGTCTGTGGCGATGGAGCCGGTGACTGCGATGCGCACGGGGAGGCTGCTCCTGCGGAAGGCGAAGGGAACGCGTGAGCGCGCCCTCCGGGACGGCGTGACAGTTCACGCTACCCGGTGACGCCACGGTGTCCGAAAGGGCAGAACTACCCGATAGTAGGTCTTTCTACCTGAGCCCCGTCGTGCGTACGGTGCGTTTATGTCGAACACGATCGTTCCGCGGGAGTCCGAGATGAGCCTGGCCGAGCTGCGAGGTGACTGCGCGCGGATGGCGCCGCACTGGGTGGCCCCCACGAGGGCGGCCGTGAAGCCGGTGGAGCCCTCCCGCATCCACGGCGTCACGGTGCCGCCGTCCTCCGCCCGGCTCGTGGACTCCATGTCCGACTACGGCGACTGATCCGGCCGCTCCGGACGCGAAGGCCCCGGTTTCCCCGCCCACTCGGGGGAACCGGGCGCTCCCCTGGCCCGTCCCACCGGTGTCCCCGCCCCGGTGGCGGATGATGCGCCAGTGACGGCAACGCGGCCGAAGGAGCGATCCGGTGAGTACCGAGCGACCCGACAATGACGTGACCGGCCCCCGGCGGCGGCGTTCGCCGCTCGCCGCGGCCTCGGTGGCGGTGGCAGTACTGCTGGCCGGGGGCGGGGCGGCGTACTGGGCCTCGGCCGCGCCGGGGGACGGGCGTACGGAGCCCGGCGGGGCGGCGTCCGGGGACGGGTCCCCGCCGCGCCTTGCCCTGGACCTGGCGGCCGGTCCGTCGGACCCTCCGCCGGGGATCGCCCCCGGTGAGCCGGACCCGCACGGCGGTGCGGTCGTCTACCGCGCCTCGGGCGCGCTGCCGGGCGGCCCCGGCAGCGCCGCCGTGCGGCGCGCCTCGGGCGCGGTGACCGCGGCCGAGGTGGCGCGGCTGGCGAAGGCGCTCGGGGTGGAGGGCACGCCGCACACGGACGGCACGACGTGGAAGGTGGGCAGCGACGGCGACGGTTCCGGGCCGTTCCTGCGGGTGACCGGGAAGGCGCCCGGCACCTGGACGTTCGCCCGGTACGGCTCCGGGGGCACGGACGCCTGCGGTTCCACCGCGACCTGCTCGAAGCGGGACGGGGCGTCCGCCTCCGGCTCGCCGGTCGACGAGGAGGCCGCGAAGGCGGCGGCGGTTCCGGTGCTGGAGGCCGTGGGCCAGGGGGACGCCGTGCTCGACGCGGGCCGGCTCATGGGTTCCACCCGGGTGGTGAACGCCGATCCCGTGGTGGACGGCCTGCCGTCGTACGGCTGGTCGACGGGGATCCAGGTGGGCGCCGGGGGCGAGATCACCGGCGGCAGCGGGCACCTGAAGGGCCTGGAGAAGGGCGACACCTATCCGGTGACCGGTGCGGCCGAGGCGCTGGAGCAGCTCAACGCGGAGGGCCGGCGGGTGTCCGGGTCCGGCGTCGGCGGCTGCGCGACGCCCGAGCCGCTGGAGGGCGGCGTGAGCGCGCCGAAGGCCGACTGCGGCAAGGGGGGCACTCCCCCGGCGGCCACGATGACGGTCGAGGAGGCCCGCTTCGGGCTCTCGGCGCAGTACGCGGACGGCGAGCAGATCCTCGTGCCCTCGTGGCTCTTCTCCGTACGGCCCGAAGGGGAGGCGACGGCGCACACCGTCGCGCGGATCGCGGTGGAACCGGAGCACCTGACCCGCGGGGGCGGCGGGGCCTCCTCCGCGGCACCCGCGGAGGAACCGGGCGGGCGGGGCCCCGCCGTCCTCTCGTACGGCGCGGACGGCCGGACGCTGGAGGTGACGTTCTGGGGCGGAAGGTGCTCCACCTACGCGGCCCGCGCCGAGGAGGACGGCTCCACGGTGCGGGTCACCGTCACCGAGTCGGAGCCGGACCCCGGGAAGGTCTGCGTCATGATCGCCGAGGAGCTGACCCGGAAGGTCACGCTGGACGCCCCGCTGGACGGGCGGAAGGTGACCGACGCGGGGTCGGGCCGGGCGGTCCCGCGCGGCTGAGGCCCCGTACGACGACGACGGCGGCGCTCCCGGATCCGGGGGCGCCGCCGTCGTCCGACGACTCGGGGTTCAGCTGAAGGAGTCACCGCAGGCGCAGGAGCCCGTGGCGTTCGGGTTGTCGATCGTGAAGCCCTGCTTCTCGATGGTGTCCACGAAGTCGACGGAGGCGCCGCCCAGGTACGGGGCGCTCATCCGGTCGGTGACGACCTTGACGCCGCCGAAGTCCTTCACCACGTCCCCGTCGAGCGAGCGCTCGTCGAAGAAGAGCTGGTACCGCAGGCCCGAGCAGCCTCCGGGCTGGACGGCGACGCGCAGGGCGAGGTCGTCACGGCCTTCCTGCTCCAGCAGGGTCCTGACCTTGTCTGCGGCGGCGTCGGACAGGAGGATGCCGTCGCTCACGGTGGTGGTCTCGTCCGATACGGACATCTGCTTCTCTCCCGGGTTGTACGGACTGCTTGCCGACGGTCCAACCATCGGGGCCTCGGATTCATTCCGGGCCAGGCGCGTGTCTGTTCCCTTCATGCTCGCACACCACCCCTGCCGGGGGATGCGTCACATCGACGCTATGGCCGTCGTCAAGCTGACACGAAGCGGCTATGATAGATAGCGTCAATTAGACGAAAAGGCGTTCCGCAGAGAAGAGAGGGTGCGTGTCGTGACCACCGCCCAGCCCCTGGATGTCCAGCCCACGCCACTCGCCCTCCTGCTGCTCGGCCGCGAGGCCGACCCGCGGAGCGAGCGCGGGGTCGAGTGCCCGGGCGACCTGCCCTCCCCGTCCGACCCGGACCTGGTGGAGCGGGCTCGTGCCGCCAAGGAGAAGCTCGGGGACAAGGTCTTCGTGCTCGGCCACCACTACCAGCGCGACGAGGTCATCCAGTTCGCGGACGTCACCGGCGACTCCTTCAAGCTCGCCCGGGACGCGGCGGCGCGGCCCGGGGCGGAGTACATCGTCTTCTGCGGTGTGCACTTCATGGCGGAGTCCGCGGACATCCTGACGGGCGACGACCAGAAGGTCGTCCTGCCCGACCTGGCCGCGGGCTGCTCCATGGCCGACATGGCCACCGCGGAGCAGGTCGCCGAGTGCTGGGACGTGCTGACGGAGGCGGGGGTGGCCGGCCAGGTCGTGCCCGTCTCGTACATGAACTCCTCCGCCGACATCAAGGCGTTCACCGGCCGGCACGGCGGCACGATCTGCACCTCGTCGAACGCGAAGCGCGCCCTGGAGTGGGCCTTCGAGCAGGGCGAGAAGGTCCTCTTCCTCCCGGACCAGCACCTGGGCCGGAACACGGCCGTTCGGGACATGGGGATGACCCTGGAGGACTGCGTCCTCTACAACCCGCACAAGCCGAACGGCGGCCTGACCGCCCAGCAGCTGCGCGACGCGAAGATGATCCTGTGGCGCGGGCACTGCTCGGTGCACGGGCGCTTCTCGGTGGAGTCCGTCGAGGACGTGCGCGCGCGCATACCGGGGGTGAACGTCCTGGTGCACCCGGAGTGCAAGCACGAGGTCGTCGCGGCCGCGGACCAGGTGGGCTCGACGGAGTACATCATCAAGGCCCTGGAGGCGGCCCCGGCCGGTTCGAAGTGGGCCATCGGCACGGAGCTGAACCTGGTACGCCGTCTGGCGAACCGTTTCGCCCCGGAGGGCAAGGAGATCGTCTTCCTCGACCGGACGGTGTGCTTCTGCTCGACGATGAACCGCATCGACCTGCCGCACCTGGTGTGGACCCTGGAGTCGCTGGCCGAGGGGAACCTGGTCAACCGGATCCAGGTCGACGTGGAGACCGAGAAGTACGCCAAGCTCGCGCTGGAGCGGATGCTGGCGCTGCCGTAGCCGGTACCGCGCCACGGCCGTGAGGCCCGGTCCACCGCCGCACGGGCGGGGACCGGGCCTCACGCACGCCGCCGGGCGTCGCGCACACGGGCCGGGCGTCACGCAGGCGACGTACGGGCCTCACGCACGCGGGCCGGGCCTCACGCAGGCGACGTACGGGCCTCACCACCGCTCTCCGGCGGCCCCCCGCACCCCGCCCGGGCTACCCCGCCGCGTGCGGGGGGCCGGATGCCCTCCGGCCGTGGCGCGCGCTGGTCGCGGTCCGCTCGCCCAGGGGGCGGAAACCCCGGGAGGGCCTGCCCCGCACCGTGTGCGGGGCAGGCCCTCCCGTCGTGCCGGGCGGATCAGGCCTGTGCGGGCTCGGCCTCCCTGGCCTCGTCGGGCTCGGAGCCGGACGGGGCGGCGTCGTCCTCCTTCGCCGCACGCTTGTCGGCCTTCTTCTTCGCGCGGCGCTCCTTGCGGAGTTCGACCACCGCGTAGAGCGTCGGCACCAGGAGCAGCGTCAGCAGCGTCGAGGTGATGAGTCCGCCGATCACCACGATCGCCAGCGGCTGCGAGATGAAGCCGCCCTCGCCCGTGACGCCGAGCGCCATCGGGAGCAGCGCGAAGATCGTCGCCAGTGCCGTCATCAGGATCGGGCGCAGACGGTGGCGGCCACCCTCGACGACCGCCTCGACGACTCCCATGCCCTGTGCCCGGTACTGGTTGATCAGGTCGATCAGGACGATCGCGTTGGTCACCACGATGCCGATCAGCATCAGCATGCCGATCATCGCCGGGATGCCCATCGGGGTTCCGGTGAC
Source organism: Streptomyces sp. NPDC058008 (assembly GCF_042886395.1). NCBI lineage: Bacteria > Bacillati > Actinomycetota > Actinomycetes > Kitasatosporales > Streptomycetaceae > Streptomyces > Streptomyces sp. NPDC058008. Next base: position 19,547 of record NZ_JBHVQX010000051.1, read on the forward strand.
GACCAGGAGGCCGATGGCGCCGGTCGCCGCGAAGGGGATGGAGACCAGCAGGATCAGCGGCTGGATGAGCGACCGGAAGGTGGCCACCAGCAGGATGAAGACGATCGCGACGGCCGCCAGCATGGCCAGCAGGAGCTTGGTGGTGGCGTCGTCCTGGTCCTGGGTGACACCGCCGATGGTGGCGGTGGCGCCGTCCGGGAGGTCCAGGGCGGCGATCTTCTTCTGGAGCGCGGCGCTGACCGCACCGGTGTCGTCGGCCGTCGGCTTGGCGGTGATCGTCGCCGCGCGCTGGCCGTCGATCCGGGTCATGGAGACCGGGCCGGGGACCAGTTCCACGGTGGCGATGTCGCCGAGCACGACCGGGCCGAGCCGCAGGGCCTTCAGCTCGGCCATCGTGGTGGCCGGCTGGGCCGACCGCACCAGGATGTCGCGCTCGGTGTCGTCCATGACCACCTTGCCGGACGGGGTGCCGCGCACCGCTCCGGCGACCGCCGCGCCGAGGGTGGCCTCGCTGAAGCCGGCGTCGGCCGCCTTGTCGTTGGCCCTGACCGAGATGCGGGGGACGCTCTGCGACAGGTCGCTCTGGACGTCGGTGACGTCCTTGAGCTCGGCGACCTCACCGCGCACCGCCTCGGACGCCTTCCTCAGGACGTCCGCGTCGGCGGCCTTGACCACGACGCTGAGGTCCTGGCTGCCGAAGCCGCCGGCCGCGCCGATGGTGGTGTCGCCGATGCCGTCGAGCTTGCCCAGGGCCTCTTCGATCCGGTTCCGGGTGGCCTCGTGGTCCGCCGAGTCCTTCAGGGTGATCTGGTAGGAGGCCTGGTTGGCTCCCGTACCTCCGCCGAAGGCGGCGAGGAAGCCGGAGGAGCCGACCGTGACCTGGTAGTCCTCGACCCCGCGGTCGGCTGCGAGGACCTTCTCGACCTTCTTCGCGGCCTCGTCGGCCGCTTCCAGGCTGGTGCCGGGGGTCAGCTCCTGGTTGAGGGAGAGGACGTCCTGCTCACCCTGCTCGAAGAGGTTCGTCTTCAGCAGGGGGGCCATGCCGAAGGTGCCGAAGAGGACCACGAAGGCGATCACGATGCTGGTGACACGGCGCCGGGTGGCGAAGTGGAGCACCGGGACGTAGATCCGCTGGAGCCGGCTGGCGGCTTCCTTCTCCTCGGCCTGGCGGCGCGCGTCCTCCGGGTTTCCGGCGATGTCCTTGGGGGCCCGCAGGAACCAGTACGACAGGACCGGGATCACGGTCAGCGAGACCAGCAGGGAGGCCAGCAGGGCCGCCGTGACCGTCAGGGAGAACGAGCCGAAGAGCTGGCCGACCATGCCGCCGACGAGGCCGATGGGCAGGAAGACCGCGACGGTGGTGAGCGTGGAGGCGGTGATCGCCCCGGCCACCTCCTTGACGGCGGTGATGATCGCCGCCTGGCGCTCCTCGCCGTAGCCGAGGTGCCGCTTGATGTTCTCCAGGACGACGATCGAGTCGTCGACGACGCGGCCGATCGCGATGGTCAGCGCGCCGAGGGTCAGCATGTTCAGCGACAGGTCGCGGGTCCAGAGCACGATCAGCGCGAGGACCACGGAGAGCGGGATGGAGACCGCGGTGACCAGCGTCGAGCGGATCGACGCGAGGAACACCAGGATCACGACGACCGCGAAGAGCAGGCCGAGCGCGCCCTCGGTGGTCAGGCCGGAGATCGACTTGGAGACCGCGGGGCCCTGGTCGGAGACGACGGTCAGCTCGGCGCCGGAACCGAGGTCCTTGCGCAGGTCGGGGAGCTTGTCCTGGACGGCGTCGGAGATGGCGACGGCGCTGCCGTCCTTGTCCATCGTCGCCATCACGGCGAGGCTCGGCTTGCCGTTCGTGCGGGTGATGGAGACCGCGGTGGCGGGCTCCTGCTTCACCGTGGCGACGTCACCGACGCGGACGGCCCTGCCGGCCTCACCGGTCGCCGGGTTCGCCGCGGAGACCTTCAGGTCCTCGATCTGCTGGAGCGAGGTGAAGGCGCCGCCGACCTGGATGGTGCGGCTCTTGCCCGACTCGGAGAAGGATCCGGCGGGAACGGTGGCGCCGCCCGCCTGGAGCGCCTGCGCGAGCGACCCGGCGTTCATGCCCGCCGCGGCGAGCTTCCGGTCGTCGGGGACGACGGAGACCTCGAGGTCCTGGACGCCGTCCACGGAGACCTGGCCCACGCCCTCGATGTCCTCCAGGGCCGGGACGACGGTGCGGTCGAGCTGGTCGGCGAGCGCCTGCTGGTCCTTGTCCGAGGTGACGGCGAGGACGACGGTCGGGATGTCGTCGGTCGAGCCGGCGACGACCTGCGGGTCCACTCCGTCCGGCAGCTGGGCGCGGGCCCGGTTCACGGCCTGCTGGATGTCGGCGACGAGCTGCTTCGTGCCTTCGTCGCCGAAGTCGAAGGTCGCCATGATGACGGCGTTGCCCTCGCTGGCGGTCGAGGTGATGCCCTCGACGCCGGCGACGGCCTTGATGGTGTTCTCGAGGGGTTCGACGACCTGCTTCTCGACCACGTCGGGAGACGCACCCTGGTAGGGCGCCAGCACCGACACCATCGGGAGCTCGATGGTGGGCAGCAGCTGCTGCTTGAGCTGCGGGATCGCGATCGCCCCGAAAACGAGGGCGACGATCGAGATCAGCCCGATCAGGGCCCGTTGCGCGAGGCTGAATCTTGACAGCCAGGACATGGGTGGGTCTCTCTTCTGTGGCGTACGCGGCAGAGGGGCGGCTGTCCGGTGGTCACCTGGGCGCTCACCTCGTGCTCACCCGGGTGAGGACCTCGGCGCCGGCCTCCGTGAACGCGTCGCGCTCACTTCGGGGTCGCTTCGGTGCCCGCTCCGGCGATCACAGGGGACACAGCCCGCCCGTCCATACGATCGCCGAATCCGCGCCCGAAGTCGTCGGCCCCCGGGTTGCTTTCCTGTTCCGCGCATACCGCAGCTGGAGTAGCCCGGTCTGCACCCGTCACTCCACCCTGGGGCGGACCAGGCCCGATTCGTACGCGATGACGACCAGTTGTGCCCGGTCCCGCGCGCCCAGTTTGGCCATGGCCCGGTTCACGTGGGTCTTCACGGTGAGCGGGCTGACGGCGAGCCGGTCGGCGATCCGGTCGTTGGAGTGCCCGCCCGCGACCTGGACGAGCACCTCGCGCTCGCGCCCGGTGAGTGCGGCGAGACGGGCCGAGTACTCCGCCCCGTCCGGCCCTTCCCCGGCGCTGCCGCCCTGGGCGAGGAAGCTGGCGATGAGGCCCTTCGTGGCGACCGGGGAGAGCAGCGCCTCCCCGGCCGCGGCGACCCGGATGGCGTTGAGGAGTTCGTCCGGCTCCGCGCCCTTGCCCAGGAAGCCGGAGGCGCCGGCCCGCAGGGACTGCACCACGTACTCGTCCACCTCGAAGGTGGTGAGCATGACGATCCGTACGCCCGCCAGGTCCGGGTCGGCGCTGATCGTCCGGGTGGCGGTGAGCCCGTCCGTACCCGGCATCCGGATGTCCATGAGCACGACGTCGGCGAGGGTCGAGCGGGCCAGCGCCACGGCCTCCGCACCGTCCGCCGCCTCACCGACGACCCGCATGTCGGGTTCGGAGTCGACCAGTACCCGGAACGCGCTCCGCAGCAGTGCCTGGTCGTCGGCGAGCAGCACCTTGATGGGCGTCGTCATGCGCATCCCCCCGTCGTCGCCGCCTCGTCCGGCCTCTCCGGCGCGTGTGTGCGGGACGTGACGGGCAGGATCGCATGGACCCTGAACCCGCTTCCGTAACGGGGTCCCGCCGTGAGGGTGCCGCCGAGGGCGGTGACGCGCTCCCGCATGCCGATCAGGCCGTGCCCGCCGCCGTCGGCGGGCGCGGGGCGGGGCCCCGCCCCGCTGCCGGTGTCCAGCACGGTCACCTCGGCGGTCCCCCCGACCCGTACGACGCTGACCTCGGCCTTCGCGTCGGCGCCCGCGTGCTTGCGCACATTGGTCAGGGCCTCCTGGATGATCCGGTAGGCCGCGAGGTCGACCGCCGCGGGCAGCGGGCTGTCCGGGTCGGTGCGGGCCACCTCGACGGGGAGGCCGGCGTTGCGGAAGGTGTCCACGAGCGCGTCGAGGACGGCGAGCCCCGGCGCGGGTTCCGTGGGCGCCTCCGGGTCGCCCGACTGGCGCAGCAGCCCGACCGTCGCCCTGAGCTCGTTGAGCGCGGAGCGGCTGGCCTCCCGTACGTGGGCGAGGGCCTCCTTCGCCTGGTCGGGGCGCCGGTCCATGACGTGGGCCGCGACCCCGGCCTGGACGTTGACCAGGGCGATGTGGTGGGCGACCACGTCGTGCAGGTCCCGGGCGATGCGCAGTCGCTCCTCGGCGACCCTGCGGCGGGCCTCCTCCTCACGGGTGCGCTCCGCGCGCTCGGCCCGCTCCCTGATCGCGTCGATGAACGCGCGCCTGCTGCGCACCGCGTCCCCGGCCGCGCAGGCCAGACCGGTCCAGGCGAGCACGCCGACGTTCTCCTGGCTGTACCAGGGCGTCGAGCCGACCACCATCGCCGCACCGGTCAGCACCACCATGGTCAGCAGGCCGACCCGCAGGGTGGTGGGGCGGTCGGTGCGGGAGGCGACGGTGAACAGCGCGATGACCGCGCTCAGCACGAGGGGGGCGGGCGGATCCTTCAGGAGGAACTCGACGGCGGTCAGCAGCCCGGTCACGGCGAGCACCGCCATGGGGCGGCGCCGGCGCAGTACGAGCGCTCCGGCGGCCAGCACCATCAGCAGCACGCTGGTGGGTTCGGGCGGACCGGCGCCGAGGACGGGTCCGTGCCCCGGGTTCGGCTCGGCGAACGAGGCACAGAACATACAGGCGAGCACCGCCGCGGCCAGCCCGCGGTCGAAGGCGAGGGGATGGCCGCGCAGCCAGCGGCGGGGGCGCACGAACCCGGTTCCGAGGGTGGTCACGTCGAGCAACGGTACGGCGTGCCGCCGTCGTGGCGGTCCGGTGTGCGGACGGCACGGTGCCCCGCGCCCGGCGGACCGGGGCGGGGCACCATGAGGAGTGCGGAGCGGGCGGCCCCGTGTCAGCCGGGGATCAGCCCGTCGTCACGGAGCATGGAGCGCACTTGTTCGAGGGTGGCGTCAGGGGCCGGGAGGATCAGTTCGGACGGCTCCAGGGAGTCGTCCGGGAGCGGCGAGCCGAGCTCGCGCACCTTGTCCAGAAGCGCGTGGAGCGTGGTGCGGAAGCCGGGTCCGTCACCGCTCTCCATCTCCGCGAGGAGTATGTCGTCGAGCTTGTTCAGCTCGGCGACATGACTGTCGGCCAGTACGACCTGGCCCTCCCCCATGATCCGTACGATCATGACGCCGCCCTCACTGCTTGTCGAACTTGTGCGGGGACTGCTGCGACTGCGGTGCCGCGTCCTCGGCGCCGCCCTCGATGGCCTGCTGCTGCCCGGCGGAACCCCCGGCCAGCTCGGCCTTCATGCGCTGCAGTTCCAGTTCTACATCCGTACCACCCGAGATCCGGTCCAGCTCGGCGGCGATGTCGTCCTTCGCCGTGCCGGACGGGTCGTCGAGGGCCCCGGAGGCCAGCAGCTCGTCGATGGCTCCCGCACGCGCCTGGAGCTGCTGGGTCTTGTCCTCGGCCCGCTGGATCGCCAGGCCGACGTCACCCATCTCCTCGGAGATGCCGGAGAAGGCCTCACCGATCCGGGTCTGGGCCTGGGCCGCCGTGTAGGTGGCCTTGATCGTCTCCTTCTTCGTCCGGAAGGCGTCGACCTTGGCCTGCAGACGCTGGGCCGCGAGAGTGAGTTTCTCCTCCTCGCCCTGCAGCGTCTGGTGCTGCGTCTCCAGGTCCGTGACCTGCTGCTGGAGGGCGGCGCGCCTCGACAGCGCCTCGCGGGCCAGGTCCTCCCGGCCGAGCGCGAGCGCCTTGCGCCCCTGGTCCTCCAGCTTGGACGACTGCCCCTGCAACTGGTTCAGCTGCAGCTCCAGGCGTTTGCGCGAGGTCGCCACATCGGCGACGCCGCGGCGCACCTTCTGAAGCAGCTCCAGCTGCTTCTGGTACGAGTAATCGAGGGTCTCGCGCGGATCCTCGGCCCGGTCAAGGGCCTTGTTTGCCTTCGCGCGGAAGATCATCCCCATACGCTTCATGACACCGCTCATGGGCTTCGCGCGCCCCCTTCTGACGGACTGAGCTCCAGCACTCCAACAGAACCCACAGTACGGGCCCTGTCTCCATTACCGCACTGTTCGAGCACGGATGTGGTCCTCCGCAAGGACGACTGCGGCCCGTGATCGCTCCCGCCCAGGGAGTAGACGGGCCTCGGGGAACGGGTCCGCGACGTCCGTTCTGCCCCTGTCGGGACACTTTTCGGGACGCGGGCCGTTGCCGGATCGTTCTCGCCCGGTCCCCGGGAGCCGCGGCCGACCCCGTACCCTTGGGTTTTGTGTTCCGTAGCCGTTCCAAGGAAGAGAAGGCCCCCACCGGCAAGGTGACGGCGGACCTCTCCAAGCAGCCCCGCGACCCCCAGGCTCCCAAGGGTCGCCCCACCCCCAAGCGCAGCGAGGCCCAGACGCAGCGCCGGCGAGCCTCCAGCGGCGCGCCGACCGATCGCAAGGAGGCCGCGAAGCGCCAGCGCGAGGCGCGCCGGGCGGACCTGGCCCGGCAGCGGGAGGCACTCGCGTCGGGCGACGAGCGCTATCTGCCGGTGCGCGACAAGGGCCCCGTGCGGCGTTACGTCCGCGACTTCGTGGACTCGCGCTTCTGCATCGCGGAGTATTTCCTTCCGCTCGCGGTGGTCATCCTGATCCTCAGCGTGATCCAGGTGCAGAACATCCAGAACATCTCGCTGCTGCTCTGGCTCGGCGTGATCGTGCTGATCGTGGTCGACTCCATCGGCCTCGGGTTCCGCCTCAGGAAGCAGCTGGCCGATCGCTTCCCGGACACCCCGAAGCGCGGCGCGGTGGCCTACGGCCTGATGCGTACGCTCCAGATGCGCCGGCTGCGTCTGCCCAAGCCGCAGGTCAAGCGCGGAGAGCGGCCCTGAGCACGGAGACCTCCGGCTTCACGGGGGTGTCCTCCCAGTGGCTGAGCGGCCTCGGCGGACTGCGCAACACGGTCCGCCAGGAGCTCGTCGCCCGGCAGCTGGACGAGCAGATAGCCGCGCGCTTCCCCGTGGGGCAGCGGCTGCGGGTGCTCGACGTGGGCATGGGCCAGGGCACCCAGGCGCTGCGCCTGGCCCGGGCCGGGCACTCCGTGACGGGCCTGGAGTCCGACGCCGAGATGCTGCGCTCCGCGCGGGAGTCCCTGGCCGGTGAGCCCGAGGGCATCCGGGAACGGATGCGGCTCATCGAGGGCGACGGCCGTGACACCGGGGTGCACTTCCTGCCGGGCAGCTTCGACGTGGTGCTCTGCCACGGCGTACTGATGTACGTCCCCGAGCCGGACCCGCTGCTGGCCGGCCTGGCCCGGATGCTGGCACCCGGCGGGCTGCTCTCCCTGCTCGTGCGGAACGCGGACGCGCTGGCGATGCGGCCGGGGACGGCCGGCGACTTCGGCGCGGCCCTCGCGGCGTTCGACACCGACACGTACACGAACAGGCTCGGACTCGACGTGCGGGCCGACCGGCTCGGCACGCTGCGGGCCACCCTCGCGGGCATCGCGGCCCCGCTGCACGCCTGGTACGGCGTCCGGGTCTTCACGGACAACGTGGGCAACGAGGCGGAGCTGCCCGGCCCCGAGGAGCTGGACCGGGTGTTCGCCGCCGAGGACCGTGCGGGGCGGACCGATCCGTACCGCGGTGTGGCCGCGCTGCTGCACCTGTGCGGCGTACGCGGCTGACGCGGCCGCGGCCGTACGCCTGATCGGCCCAGCAGCACAGGCCGCCGCCGGTGGCCCTGGCGATACTCCGGGCATGGACGCAACCCCCGCCCGCAACCGGGTACGCCGCTCACTCATCCCGCCGGCCGCCGCCGCCTGCGCGGTCGCCCTGGCCGTCGGCTGCGCCGGTCCGGGGGCAGCCCCCGCCGCCGCTCCCGCCCGTCAGGCGGTGGCGTCCCCGGCCGCCGGTGACCTCCAGGCCCAGTACCAGGCCGTCATCAAGAACGTGCTGCCCTCCGTCGTGCAGGTCGCCGCCGGGGACGGCCTCGGCTCGGGCATCGTCTACGACAACCAGGGCCACATCGTCACCAACGCCCATGTCGTGGGCAACGAGAAGACGTTCGAGGTCAGCGTCGCGACCGGTGAGCGGGTGCTCAAGGCCTCGCTGGTCTCGTCCTACCCGGAGCAGGACCTGGCCGTCATCAAGCTCGACGACGCCCACGACGGGCTGCGGGCCGCGCAGTTCGGGAACAGCGACAAGGTCGAGGTCGGGCAGATCGTCCTGGCCATGGGCTCCCCGCTCGGCCTGTCCAGCAGCGTCACCCAGGGCATCGTCTCGGCGGTCGGACGGACCGTCAGCGAGAGCCGCTCGGGCGGTGGCACCGGGGCGACGCTCGCCGACATGGTGCAGACCTCGGCCGCCATCAACCCCGGCAACAGCGGCGGCGCGCTCGTGAACCTCGACAGCGAGGTGATCGGCATCCCGACCCTCGCCGCGACGGACCCGCAGCTGGGGGACTCGGCGGCTCCCGGGATCGGCTTCGCCATCCCCGTCTCGATGGTGCGGACGGTCGCCGACCAGATCATCAGGTCGGGCAAGGTCACCGACTCGGGCCGCGCCGCCCTGGACGTCACGGGCCGGACCGTCGTCGACAGCGCCTACCAGCCCGCCGGTGTCGCCCTGGTGAGCGTCCAGAAGGGCGGAGCCGCGGCGAAGGCGGGCCTGCGCGTCGGGGACATCATCACCCGGATCGGTGACACGCCGGTCACCACGATCACCTCGCTGTCGGAGGCCCTGGCCGGTGACAAGCCGGGCCAGAAGGTCACGGTGGTGTTCAAGCGGGGCGACGCCTCGAAGTCCGCCGAGGTCACCCTGGGCGAGATCTGAGAGCGGGCCGGGGGCGGGCGTCCCGCCCGGACACCGGGGTCCGGGCGGGGCCCCGGGCCTCAGTCGGCCTGGAGGCTCATCGGGCCGTAGATCCTCGTCGCGTCCTCGAAGAGGGTCACCTGGTCCGCGCCGCCTTCGAGGAGCTCCTTCCAGAACTCACCGATCCAGGACTCCGCGTCGCCCTGTGTCGTGAACTCCTCCGGCTGCAGCGCCGGCTCCGTCTCCGTACCGTCGGACTTCTCGAACCGCCACGTCCACGCCATGTCCGCCTCCTGGGTCACGTTGCTCCCCGAAGACTAGTGGGTGTCCCGGGCGCGCAGGCGGTTCACGGACACGGGAGGATCAGACCGTGGAACTGACACTGCTGGGCACCGGAGCCCCCGACGGGCTGCCGAGGCCCGACTGCCCGTGTGCCGTCTGCGCGTCCTCCCGGGGGGCCGGGGCACGCGCCGCGACCGCGCTGCTCGTGGACGACGCGCTGCTGCTGGACCTCACGCCGGGCGCCGTGTTCGCCGCGGCGCGTGCGGGCCGCTCGCTGGCCGCCGTACGGCAGGTGCTGCTGACCCACCCCCACGACGGGCCCGCGATGGAGCTGCCCGCCTCGCTCCCGCCCGCGGGGCGGGTCCCGGACGGCCAGGAGCTGACGCTGATCAGCGGGCACCGGGTCAGGGCCGTGGCGATGGACTCGCCGGGCACCGGGTACGAGGTGACGTCGCCGGAGGGTGAGCGCGTGCTCTACCTGCCGCCCGGGGCCTCCCCCGCCGGTCTGGCCGCCCCGGTGGCCGAGCCGTACGACATGGTCGTGTGCGACGTGACCGGCCGGCCGGACGCCGTGGCCAGGCTGCGGGCGGCGGGGGCCGTCGGGCCGGGCACCGAGGTGATCGCCGTCCACCTGGACCACGACGCGCCGCCCGGGGCGGAACTGGACCGGCGGCTCGCGGCGGGCGGGGCGCGGGCCGTGCCGGACGGGACGACCCTGCCGGTGGGGGCGTACCACGCGGTGCCCGAGGTGCCCCGGCGCACCCTGGTCACGGGCGGGGCCAGGTCGGGGAAGTCGGTGGAGGCCGAGCAGCGTCTGGAGACCTTCCCCGAGGTGGTGTACGTGGCGACGGGCGGCCGTCGCGCGGGGGACGCCGAGTGGGAGGCCCGGATCGGGCTGCACCGTGAGCGCAGGCCCGCCGCCTGGCGCACCGAGGAGACCTGCGAGCTCGCGGGTCTCCTGGAGGAGGACGGCCCGCCGCTGCTGATCGACTGCCTGTCGCTGTGGCTCACGGACGCGATGGACCGGGTCGGGGCGTGGGAGGACGAGCGGTGGGCGGACGGCGGGGAGGAGAAGCTCCGCGCGCGGGTCGCCGAGCTGGTCCGCGCGGTGCGCGGGACACGTCGTACGGTCGTCGCCGTGACCAACGAGACCGGCTCCGGCGTGGTCCCCGCGACGGCCTCCGGGCGGCGCTTCCGGGACGAACTGGGCCGCCTGAACGCCGCGTTCGCCGCCGAGTGCGAGCAGGTGCTGCTCGTGGTGGCGGGGCGGGCGCTGGTGCTGCGGGGCTGAGCCGGGGCCGGGGGCGCGGCGGGGGCTGCGGGTACTGTTCCGCACAGGGAGCCCCCCGGCGGGCTCCGGCCCACCCTGTGACGACCCGCGAGGCAGACCCCCGTGAATCTGGACGACTTCTCCGACCTGATCGAACGCCCCGACGGAGGCGTACGGCGTGATGCCGAGGAACGCCGGGAGCGGTTCGCCGTTCCCGTCGGCGCGCTCGGCCGGCTCGACGAGCTGGGCGAGTGGCTGTCGGCCGCCCAGCAGTCGGTGCCCGTCAAGGCGATCGAGCGGCCGCGCGTCGTGCTGTTCGCCGGTGACCACGGGGTGGCGGAGCTGGGGGTCTCCGGCCGGGCTGCCGGGACGGCCCACGAGCTGGTGCGCGCCGCGCTGGACGGCGCGAGCCCGGTCTCCGTGCTGGCCCGCCGCTTCTCCGTCCCGGTGCGGATCGTGGACGCGGGCCTGGACTGCGATCCGGAACTCCTGCCCGACGCCGTCGTACGCAGCCGGGTGCGGCGCGGCAGCGGCCGGATCGACGTCGAGGACGCCCTGACGGCCGAGCAGGCCGAGCAGGCCGTACGGCTCGGGATGCGCGTCGCCGACGAGGAGGCCGACTCCGGTACGGACCTGGTAGTGCTGGGTGACCTGAGCGTCGGCGGTACGACGGCGGCCTCGACGCTGATCGCCGCCCTCTGCGGCACGGACGCCTCGGTGGTGACCGGGCGCGGCGGCGCGGGCATCGACGACCTGGCGTGGATGCGCAAGTGCGCGGCGATCCGGGACGCGCTGCGGCGGGCCCGGCCGGTCCTCGGCGACCAGCTGGAGCTGCTGGCGGCCGTGGGCGGCGCGGATCTGGCGGCCATGACGGGATTCCTGCTGCAGAGCGCGGTGCGCCGGATGCCCGTGGTGCTGGACGGGGTGGTCTCGGCGGCCTGTGCCCTGGTGGCCCAGCGCGCGGCGTTCCGCGCGCCGGACTGGTGGCTCGCCGGTCAGGTCAGCGGTGAGCCGGCCCAGGCCAAGGCGCTGGACCGGATGGCGCTGACCCCGCTCCTGGACCACGGGGTGTCGGTGGGCGAGGGAAGCGGCGCCCTGCTGGCGCTGCCGCTCGTCCAGGCGGCGGCGGCGCTGGCGGCGGAGCTGCCCGAGCGCGTGCGGGAGCCCGCCGGGGACGAGCCCTCGCAGGACCCGGAGCCCGCGCAGACCACGGCCTGACGCGGTCGGGAACGGACGGCGGCGGACCCCACCGGCCCCGGGGCGCCCCGGGGCCCCGCCTCACGTTCCGCCGTCCCCCGGGCCGGGGCCCGGCAGCGGGGTCCTGTCCGGGGTTCCGCCGATCAGGTCCTGGAAGCGGCGTCGCGGGCCCGCCCAGCGGACGTCGTGGTGGTACGCCCTCAGCACGGCCCGGGCGCGGGCCCGGTGGCGCCGGCGGTAGAAGCGCTTCGCCCAGGGCGAGGCGGGCCGGGCCAGCCGGAGCGCTCCGACCAGCGCGATGAACGGGACGAGGGTGCCGATCACCGCCATCCGGGCCTTGCCCTTGAACAGGGTGATCAGCACGAACGCGAAGTTGACGAGGTAGGTCAGGACGACGCCCAGCCTGTTCTGCTGCTGCTCGCCGCTCAGCTCCTCCACGCCGAACGGTGAGAACCCGGCGAGCACGAGCAGGACGAGCGAGGCGGTCAGGACGACCATCTCCACGCTCTGGCGGCCCTCCTCGGTCCAGTAGACGTCGTCGAGGTGCAGGATCAGCGCGAACTCGTCGAGGACCAGGCCGGCCCCCACCGCGAAGACGACCGCGAAGATCCCGGCGGCCACGCCGTGCTGGCCGCTCGCGACCGCGCCGAAGCCTCCGACGACCGCGAGCACCACGCCGGGCACCACGTGGTGGACGTGCACGCCGCCGGGCGTGAAGTTGCGGAACGGGCCCTTCCCGGCCCTGATCATCCGGGTGATCATCCGGGTCACGGCGAAGGTCAGCACGAAGGCGCTCAGGGCGAGCAGCAGCGGGAGCTTGCCCGGCTCGACGATGTTCTGCTGGAACCAGTGACCCATCCCACCTCCACCCGGAATCCCGCCTCTGCGGCTTTTTGGGTACTCTGCCCGATCCGGTGGGCGGGCGCACCGGCTAGCCTGCGCGCGGTGACCTCCCTGAACAGCCACGGCCTGCGATTCGCCTTCGGCACCCTGACCGCGCTCCCCGTCCGCGTCTCCCGCTGGGACCGCGGGACGGCGCGGGCCGGCATGCTGTGCGCCCCGCTCGCCGGACTCGCGGTGGGGCTGCTCGCGGCGGTCCCCGGTGTGCTGCTCCTGCTCGGCGGGGCGGGGCCCCTGGTGGCGGCGGTCGCCTCCGCGGCGCTGCCCGCCGCGCTGACCCGGGGCCTGCACCTGGACGGGCTCGCGGACACCGCCGACGGGCTCGGCAGCGCCAGGCCGGCCGAGGACGCGCTGCGGATCATGAAGCGGTCGGACATCGGCCCGTTCGGTGTGGTCACCCTGCTGTTCGTGCTGCTGGCCCAGGTCGCCGCGCTCTTCGAGCTGTACGGGCGCGGCTGGGCCGACGGCGCACTGGGCACGGTCACCGCCGCGGTCACCGCCCGGCTCGCGCTCACACTGGCCTCGCGCCGCGGTGTCCCGCCCGCCCGGCCGGAGGGTCTGGGCGCGGCGGTGGCGGGCACGGTCCCGCCCCTGGGCGGGGCGGCCGTCGCCTGCGCGGTGGTCGCGTGCTGCGCGGCGGCCGGCGCGCCGCTCGGCGGCTACGGCGCCGCGCTGCACCACGCCCTCGCCGTCCTGGCGGGCCTGGTGGCCGCGCAGATGATGCTGCGTCACTGCGTGCGGCGCTTCGGCGGGGTGACCGGCGACGTGTTCGGGGCGCTGGAGGAGACGGCCGCCACGGCCGCCCTGCTGGTGCTGTCGCTGTCCCCGGGCTGACGGCCGGCACGGGGTGCCGCGCCCCCTGTCCGGCCCCCGACAGCCCCGCCCCCGTGAACCGGATGCAACGGCGCGCGTAGGCTCATTCCCGGCACATTGCGGCGGTGTCTACGATGCGCCGGGCACGGTCGGCCCACCCCTCGACCGGTACACCACTCAACGGAAGCGAGATTTCACCACCGTGACAGCTCTCACTCTCAGCACCTCAGGTGCGGCGACGCTGCGCGCCGACGCACTCGTCGTCGGCGTCGCCAAGGCCGCCGGATCCAAGGCCGGCGGCCTGGTCGTCGCACCCGGCGCCGAGGACGTGGTCAAGGCGTTCGACGGAAAGCTCGCCACCGTCCTGGAGACCCTGGGTGCCTCGGGTGCCGAGGGCGAAGTGACCAAGCTCCCCGCCCCGTCCGGCCTCAAGGCCCCGGTCGTCCTCGCGGTCGGGCTCGGTCCGGTCCCGGCGAAGGACGAGGCGTACGACGCGGAGACCCTGCGCCGTGCGGCGGGCAGCGCCGCGCGTGCCCTGAAGGGTTCGAAGAAGGCCGGTTTCGCCCTGCCGACGGAGTCCGCCGAGGACGCCGGGGCGGTCGCGGAGGGCGCCCTGCTGGGCGCGTACGCCTTCACCGCCTACCAGGGCGGCGAGAACAGGCTCGCCCCCAAGGGCGCCAAGGCGGGCGGGAACGAGGCGAAGCTCCCGCTCGGCGAGGTCGCCCTGCTCGGCGGCAAGCCGCGTGACAAGGCCTTCAAGGCGGCCGTCGAGCGCGCCCTGGCGGTCACCGAGGAGATCAACCGGGCCCGTGACCTGATCAACACCCCGCCGAACGACCTGTACCCCGAGTCCTTCGCCGCCGTGGCCTCCGCCGCCGGCAAGGAGCACGGCATCAAGGTGCAGGTCCTCGACGAGAAGGCGCTCGTCAAGGGCGGCTACGGCGGTCTGCTCGGCGTCGGCCAGGGCTCCACCCACGGCCCGCGCCTGGTCAAGCTGGCCTACACCCACCCCAAGGCGGAGAAGACGCTCGCCCTGGTCGGCAAGGGCATCACCTACGACTCGGGCGGCATCTCGCTCAAGCCGGCCGGCCACAACGAGACGATGAAGTGCGACATGAGCGGCGCGGCCGCCGTGTTCGCCGCCGTCGTCTCGGCGTCCCGTCTCGGCCTCCGGGTCAACGTCACCGGCTGGCTGGCCCTCGCCGAGAACATGCCGTCCGGCAACGCCACCCGCCCCGGTGACGTGCTGCACATGTACAGCGGCAAGACCGTCGAGGTCCTCAACACCGACGCAGAGGGCCGCCTCGTCCTCGCCGACGCGCTGACCCGCGCCTCCGAGGAGAAGCCCGACGCGATCGTCGACGTGGCGACCCTGACGGGCGCGATGGTCCTGGCCCTCGGCAACCGCACCTTCGGTGTCATGGCCAACGACGACGCCTTCCGTACGTCGATCCACGAGATCGCCGAGGAGGTCGGCGAGGCCTCCTGGCCGATGCCGCTCCCCGCCGACCTGCGCAAGGGCATGGACTCCCCGACCGCCGACATCGCCAACATGGGCGAGCGGATGGGCGGCGGCCTGGTGGCCGGACTGTTCCTTCAGGAGTTCGTCGGCGAGGGCATCGCGTGGGCGCACCTGGACATCGCGGGCCCGGCCTTCCACGAGGGCGCCCCGTACGGCTACACGCCCAAGGGCGGCACCGGATCCGCGGTCCGCACCCTGGTGCGGCTGGCCGAGCGCACGGCGGCCGGCGACCTCGGCTGAGTCCCGGAACGCGCGTCGCGCGGACCCGTGCGCGGGGTTCGCTCGCGGCGCACACGGCCCCGGGCATACGTCCGGGGCCGTGTGCGTTCCCCTGGTGGCTCCGACCACCATTTTTCCGGAAATCTGTACGCATCGGAATCCGTCGGGACCGGATCCTGGTCCGGCTCGGAGCAGGGGCCCGCGTCCCGTCCGCCCTCAACAAGTGCGAAGATGGGTTCTCGGCAGGACAGGGCCCCCACCACAGGGCCGAATAACGCAAGCGGCCGAACACCAGCCGACCGGCCGGTCACACCCCAGCGACGGGGCCCGGCGTACGGCGCACATGCATGGAGGACGTGACGTGGCGAACGACGCCAGCACCGTTTTCGACCTAGTGATCCTCGGCGGTGGCAGTGGCGGTTACGCCGCGGCCCTGCGCGGAGCTCAGCTGGGCCTGGACGTCGCACTGATCGAGAAGGGCAAGGTCGGCGGCACCTGCCTGCACAACGGCTGCATCCCGACGAAGGCGCTGCTGCACGCCGGCGAGATCGCCGACCAGGCCCGCGAGGCCGAACAGTTCGGCGTGAAGGCCACCTTCGAGGGCATCGACATGGCGGCCGTCCACAAGTACAAGGACGACGTGATCTCGGGCCTGTACAAGGGCCTGCAGGGTCTCATCGCCTCGCGCAAGGTGCACTACATCGAGGGTGAGGGCCGGCTCTCGTCGCCCACCTCGGTGGACGTCAACGGCCAGCGCGTCCAGGGCCGCCACGTGCTCCTGGCGACCGGCTCCGTGCCGAAGTCGCTGCCGGGCCTGGAGATCGACGGCAACCGCGTCATCTCCTCGGACCACGCGCTGAAGCTGGACCGCGTGCCCGCGTCCGCGATCGTCCTGGGCGGCGGCGTCATCGGCGTCGAGTTCGCGTCGGCGTGGAAGTCCTTCGGCACCGACGTCACCATCGTCGAGGGCCTGAAGCACCTGGTCCCGGTCGAGGACGAGAACAGCTCCAAGCTTCTTGAGCGCGCGTTCCGCAAGCGCGGCATCAAGTTCAACCTCGGCACCTTCTTCGACAAGGCCGAGTACACGCAGGACGGCGTGAAGGTCTCCCTCGCCGACGGCAAGACCTTCGAGGCGGAGGTGCTGCTGGTCGCGATCGGCCGCGGCCCGGTCTCGCAGGGTCTGGGCTACGAGGAGGC
The DNA here is from genome assembly GCF_042886395.1 of Streptomyces sp. NPDC058008. NCBI lineage: Bacteria > Bacillati > Actinomycetota > Actinomycetes > Kitasatosporales > Streptomycetaceae > Streptomyces > Streptomyces sp. NPDC058008. Next base: position 35,883 of record NZ_JBHVQX010000051.1, read on the forward strand.
CGGTGTCGCGATGGACCGCGGCTACGTCCTCGTCGACGAGTACATGCAGACCAACGTCCCGACGATCTCGGCCGTCGGCGACCTGGTCCCGACCCTCCAGCTCGCCCACGTCGGCTTCGCCGAGGGCATCCTGGTGGCGGAGCGGCTCGCCGGACTCAAGACCGTGCCGGTCGACTACGACGGCGTGCCGAAGGTGACGTACTGCCACCCCGAGGTCGCCTCCGTCGGCATCACCGAGGCCAAGGCCAAGGAGATCTACGGTGCGGACAAGGTCGTCGCCCTCAAGTACAACCTCGCGGGCAACGGCAAGAGCAAGATCCTGAAGACCGCGGGCGAGATCAAGCTCGTCCAGGTCAAGGACGGTGCCGTGGTCGGCGTCCACATGGTCGGTGACCGTATGGGCGAGCAGGTCGGCGAAGCCCAGCTGATCTACAACTGGGAGGCGCTGCCGGCCGAGGTCGCGCAGCTCATCCACGCCCACCCGACGCAGAACGAGGCGATGGGCGAGGCCCACCTGGCCCTGGCGGGCAAGCCTCTCCACTCCCACGACTGATCCAGTCCCGGGGACGACCGACCACTTCCGCACTTTCGTAAGGAGCAACTGAAACCATGTCGGTTTCCGTAACCCTTCCGGCGCTCGGCGAGAGCGTCACCGAGGGCACTGTCACCCGTTGGCTGAAGGCCGAGGGCGAGCGCGTCGAGGCCGACGAGCCGCTGCTCGAGGTCTCGACCGACAAGGTCGACACCGAGATCCCCGCGCCCGCCTCCGGCGTGCTCGCGTCCATCAAGGTCGCCGAGGACGAGACCGTCGAGGTCGGCGCCGAGCTGGCCGTCATCGATGACGGTTCGGGCGCGCCCGCCCCGGCCGCCGCTCCGGCCGCCGAGGCACCTGCCGCCGAGGCCCCCGCCGCTCCGGCCGCCCCCGCCGAGGAGGCTCCGGCGCCCGCCGAGGCCCCCGCGGCCGAGGCTCCCGCCGCCGCTCCGGCCGGCGGTGCCTCGGGCACCGACGTCACCCTCCCCGCGCTCGGCGAGAGCGTCACCGAGGGCACCGTCACCCGCTGGCTGAAGGAGGTCGGCGAGGAGGTCACGGAGGACGAGCCCCTGCTCGAGGTCTCCACGGACAAGGTCGACACCGAGATCCCCGCCCCGGTCTCCGGCGTGCTGCTGGAGATCGTCGTCGGTGAGGACGAGACCGCCGAGGTCGGCGCCAAGCTCGCCGTCATCGGTGCTCCGGGTGCCGCACCGGCCGCCGCTCCGGCACCGGCCGCCCCGGCCCCCGCCGCCGCCCCGGCCCCGGCTCCGGCCGCACCGGCTCCCGCGCCTGCCGCACCGGCCGCACCCGCACCGGCCGCCCCCGCCGCTCCGGCTCCGGCCGCTCCGGCACCGGCTCCGGCCGCACCCGCCCCCGCACCGGCTGCCCCGGCACCGGCCGCGCAGGCTCCGGCGGCTCCTTCCGGTTCCGCCGGTGACGACGGCGCGTACGTCACGCCGCTGGTCCGCAAGCTCGCCGCCGAGAACGGTGTCGACCTGGGCGCGGTCAAGGGCACCGGCGTCGGTGGCCGGATCCGCAAGCAGGACGTCGTCGCCGCGGCGGAGGCCGCCAAGGCCGCCGCCGCCGCACCGGCACCGGCTCCGGCCGCTGCCGCCGCTCCGGCCGCCTCGAAGGCGCCGAAGCTGGAGGCGTCCCCGCTGCGCGGTCAGACGGTCAAGATGACCCGCATGCGCAAGGTCATCGGCGAGAACATGATGAAGGCGCTGCACTCGCAGGCCCAGCTGACCACGGTCCTCGAGGTCGACATCACCAAGCTGATGAAGCTGCGCAACCAGGCGAAGGAGTCCTTCGCGGCCCGTGAGGGCGTCAAGCTGTCCCCGATGCCGTTCTTCGTGAAGGCGGCGGCCCAGGCGCTGAAGGCCCACCCGGTCGTCAACGCCCGGATCAACGAGGACGAGGGCACCATCACGTACTTCGACTCGGAGAACATCGGCATCGCCGTGGACGCCGAGAAGGGCCTGATGACCCCGGTCATCAAGGGTGCGGGCGACCTGAACATCGCGGGCATCGCGAAGAAGACCGCCGAGCTGGCCGGCAAGGCGCGCGGTGGCGGGCTGACCCCGGACGACATGTCCGGTGCCACCTTCACCGTCAGCAACACCGGTTCGCGCGGCGCGCTGTTCGACACCGTGATCGTTCCGCCGAACCAGGCGGCCATCCTGGGCATCGGCGCCACGGTCAAGCGTCCGGCGGTCATCGAGACCCCCGAGGGCACCGTCATCGGCGTCCGCGACATGACCTACCTGTCGCTCTCCTACGACCACCGTCTGGTGGACGGCGCGGACGCCGCCCGTTACCTGACCACGGTCAAGGCGATCCTCGAGGCGGGCGAGTTCGAGGTCGAGCTCGGCCTCTGAGCCCGGCAGTTGTAACCAGCCTCACCAGCGGCGCCCCCGTCCGGAACACCTCCGGACCGCGGGGCGGCCGGGTACGGGGGGGGAATAACAAGACCACGCCCCCCGAGCCCAACAACAGCTGGGTTAGGGGGGGTGGGGGGGGA
>NZ_JBHVQX010000052.1:0-33735 GCF_042886395.1 Streptomyces sp. NPDC058008
GAGCGGGTAATGCTGCGGCAAGCCGCAGCAGAGCACACCGAATTGCGCAAGCGCAATTCGCATTCCGGCGCAAGCGCCGGAATTGAATTCCGCAAGCGGAATTTCCGAAGGGAATGCAATTCGCGCAAGCGCGAATTGGAAGTGACCGCGCAAGGCCGCTCCGCTGCGCTCCGGGCCCGGGCGTCCGCTGCGCTCCCGCCCTACCTGCTCCGCCGGGCTGGCTGCGCGGAGGGTGACGGTGCATCATCGCCCTGGCCTGTGTGGGGCCTGAGGTGTTGGGCCACCACCCCTGCGGCCTGGAGGTGGTGGGAGTGGGCTGGGCTCTGCCTGGCGGCCCTAGGCGGTGTCTTCGAATGATCATCGCTGGTGGATCATGGTGTCGTGATCCGTCGCCATGAACTGTCCGATGCTGATTGGGAGTTCGTCCGGCCGCTGCTGCCCCAGTCGTTGCGGGGTCGGAAGCGGCTGGACGACCGCAGGGCCCTGAACGGGATCGTGTGGAAGTTCCGGACCGGGACGGCCTGGCGGGACGTGCCCGGGCGTTATGGTCCGTGGGCCACGCTGCATACGCGTTTTCGCAGGTGGGCGATGGACGGGACGTTCGACCGGATGCTGCGGGCCGTTCAGGCGAAGGCGGACGCGGCGGGCGACGTCGAGTGGCTGGTGTCGGTCGATTCCACGGTCGTCCGAGCTCACCAGCATGCGGCCGGGGCGCGAAAAGGGGGCTCCGCGACCCGTCCCTCGGCCGGTCCAGAGGCGGCCTGACCAGCAAGATCCACCTGGCCTGCGACCGTCGGGGCCGACCGCTCGGCTTCGTCCTCACGGGCGGCAACACCAACGACCGCACCCGCTTCACCGCCGTGATGGAGGCGATCCGGGTGCCCCGGATCGGACCCGGCCGTCCCCGCGTACGGCCCGATCACGTCTTAGGCGACAAGGGCTACAGCTCGAAAGCGATCCGCACCTGGCTTCGCCGTCGAGGCATCGCCCACACCATCCCCGAACGGGCCGACCAGGTCCGCAACCGGGCCCGCCGAGGAAGCCGCGGTGGCCGCCCGCCGGCCTTCGACCGCGAGGCATACAAGCACCGCAACGTTGTCGAACAGTGCTCCAACCGTCTGAAGCAGTGGCGCGGGACCGCCACCCGCTACGACAAAACCGCCGAGTCCTACAAAGCAGCCGTCACCCTCGCACCACTCCTGATGCGGGCGTGACATCTGACGACAGAACCTAGGCAGCCTCGCAACGGAGCAGACAGGTCATCAGCGTGACTCACGTACCCCATAGCTCTAACCAGCCTGTACCTACTTCAGCTATATAGATAGGCGCGGCTGGCTGCTGCCGCACGCGGGGCAGCAGATCGACCGCCCCGCTCCGCGCGTCCCGCCAGTCGCCCGCAGGGTCCGCGGACGCGAGCCGACGACCGGCGCAGTGATCGGCGTCGCCCGGCTGACCAGCTGCCACCAGGACCCGGACTCCTCCCCGCACCGAGTAGGCGCAGACCGGGGCGTGGTATCTGGAGGTCAACGACGTCCAGGCCCTCGCCCTGCCGATCCCAGTGCACGGGCAGCTCGGGCCCTGGCGGCCTATCCAGGACCTGGCCGACCAGGTCCTCCAGCAGCTGCCGCAGCTGCGGCCGTGACCACCCGGCGCCGCCATCTGCGCGCGGTGCCCACCCCGCCGGAGCAGCTCGTCGCGCTGGTATGCCCACGCGCGCTACCATCGACGAGGTCGTTAAGCCCCCCGGAATCCCCATCAGGAGGTTGTGGCCGCGCGGACGATATCGGCGTGGTCGAATGCCAGGCACTCCGGCAGGTTGTCCAGAGGCCACCAGCGGGCGCGTCGGGGGTCATCTCCGGCGACGATCTGGGTCAAATATGCTGAGTCGTGGCCGCAGGCCGGACATCCAACCTCCAGGGAGAGGTGCGGACATGCGTGGATGGCGGGCGATGGGTCTCGTGGTAACCGGGGTAGTTCTCACGGCGTCTTGCGGGTATGGCGCAGCCATCCACGCGGCAGAGATCTCGCAGGAGCAGCTGGTAGGGACATGGACCAGCCCAGCGGGGACGTCCCTGACCTTCTCGAAGGAGCACACTTTCACCGGGACGGGGTTCGACAAGGTCGAAGCGATGGCTGACTGCGCCCATCCCGAGAAGCTGTCCCATGGCCACTGGGCCTTCTATGTCAGCCCTGAAGGTGGCGGCCTCCTCGAACCCGACGAGACCGCCGCACGTGGCAACGATCTTGAGCTGTCCTTCACCGAGGATCCATCGTGCACTGTCTGGGTCTACCTCTACGGACGCTTCGGAGATGCAGAGGATCCCAACATGTGTCCTACGAAGGACCCTGACGATGGGTGCCCTCCGAACGGCTACATGAAGAGGAGCACGGTCGGCATACGTTCCTGATGCGCGCCAGCCCCGGAACGCCCACGCTCCCGTCTGGCCATGAACACACCAAACAGAGCAGGCCGGCCACCACCGGAAGCGGATGGGGGTACCGCGCGATTGGAATGACGCTCCCCGCCGTCTAGGGCCTTGGAGTGGACCGCGGAGCCCCCAAGGCGTCCGGCCATCGGCTGTATCGACTTCCGGCGCCCTCCAACAGTAGGCCCCGCAGATACAGCCCGCTCATCACTCGCTGGTCAGCACGCGCCAAAGGCGCGAACACCTCCCCGGCGAACTCCTCCAACCGGCCCCGATATGACCCGAGTTCATCTTCCCTCGTACCCTCAGAAAGCCAGCAGAACGTTTATCGGGCCAGATACCTGAAAACGCTCTACTTTTCCGGCGGCGAGCTGGTGTCGCCGACCCAGGCCGCGGTGAACTTCTCCCTAACCCCGACGAAGCTGGACCACCCCGACCCGTTCGGCGTGACCGTCGTTCTGATGGAGAGGACGGCTGCCGTAACACTGATCGAAGCGTCGCTCGCTGAGCCTGACAGGCGAGAGGACCAAAGCTGTGGCACGCAATCTTGACGCTGATGCGCCCCGCCAGCCGCATCAGCGACGCCAACGAACACCTGAGTGCCAAACAGCGATGGTCCTGACCGTCGCCGTGGTCGGCGGTGCGGTCCTGACGGGCCTGGTGTGGACAGTGCTGACCTGGGGCTTACCCTCGGGTTCCGTCAGGTGGTCATCACCTGCGGAGTGCTGGCGCCGGTCTCCGGCTTGGCCGCCTGGGTTGCCGCGCCTCCCTGTGCGCGGTACGAGCCCCGTGAGCTTCGGATCAGTTTCGGAGAGCCGCTGTCACAAGGGGCCCTTTTGAGAACTCCCCTGTCGACTGTAATGCCGTAGTTCTCAGAGATGGCGTTGGTGAGGTCGATTATGGCCCGTCGGCCCTCTCTATCAGACTGGAACTTCTCCCGCATTACTTCCGAGATGAGGAAGGGTCCATCGCCGAAGACATCGATCGGGTTTCTCGGTTCGAAAGCTTCGAGGCGTCTACCGTTCTTCATTCGCCGGAAGAAGTTTGTTCCATCTCCGCCCTTGAAAATCTCAATCTCCAGGGTTTCCGTGTCGCGAGAAACGCTTTCGCGCACCTCTTTGGTCATTCCCAGGGAGATTCCGTCTTCGTAGCCGAAAGACCAGCCTCGCAATCCGCCCACTCTGATCAGATGGTCTACCTTGTCGCATTTAAGGCTTCCTCCAGTTTCATTATCTCCCCTATTTTTGCGGAGGTACACCGTAGTCTTGAAGGAGCTCGTCCGGTGTCTTTGATCTGGCTAGCATGATGCAAAAACTTGGATAGCGTGAGGTTGGAAAAGCTCCGTGATTGTGTTGAATCCTGACATGAGTCACGTCGCCAACGTCATGATCTCCGTCGAGCCGGATGATCGACCGGCTGCCGAAGAACTGAGCCGGTGGTTGCAGACGTCTGCCATGCGGCGAGGCTTCGGTTCCTGCGCTGTCGGCTGGGTCGGCTCGCTCAACGAAACCACCGGCAGCGACACGCGTTGGGGTGGCGGCAAGTACCCGGAATGCGACGTTTACGCCGGAGCGCTCAACCACGCCGACCTGGCCGGTCTGGTGGCGCATGTCGAGCGCATCGTCTGGAAGCACCCCGAGTTCGTCCAGCTGTTCGTGATGGACCAGGAGCAGGTCTACTTCCGTGTGTGGATGTTCCACGGCGCGAAGCTGCGGCAGATCGCGCCCGAAGGTCGAGAAGAAGAGGCCTGGCCGAACGGGTGACGTTCCTGACCTGTCAGTTCGCCTGTCACGTCAGACCCGGCATCCAGTCGATAGCGCAACGCGGATATCGACAGCGAGATGCGGAACCTGCAACAGAAAGCGGCCACGTCAAGGAAGTTGAACCGGAACCCGAGCCATGACAGCACCTGTCTCCTTGACCCGCCAGCATCGAGGTGCTCCAAGGAAAGGTGCAGTTCATGCCACCGGGCGAAGGTGCAGGTGTACGCCGACAACTGGTGCACGGAACTCGCCTGGGGAGCGCTGGACCTACGCAAGCGGTGACCGCGCCGCCGAGGCGAGCGAGCTCGGCCGGGTTCCTGCGTCGGAGGGCTGCACCGTCGTTGATCGGGCCCGATATGTTGGTCGGATGGGAGCCTCTGTGCAGTATGACCGCCCGGGTCACGTGATCTTTCTCAACGGCACATCAAGTGCTGGTAAGACCACCTTGGCCCGCGCGATCCAGGAAGAAAGCGATGAGCCGTACCTGTACTGGGGCATCGACACGCTCTTCTCGATGGTGCCGGAGAAGTGGGCCGGCGGCCGCGGCGGGCTCTTGAGCTTCGAAGGGTTCCGCTACGACCGGTCGGAGCAAGACGAGGACGGCCGTCAGCTGATCAGCATCCGGTACGGCAACGTCGGCCGCCGGATACTTGCCGCCGCCTGTGCGTCGGTTGCCAAGCTGGCGCTCAAGGGCTGCAACGTCGTGGTCGACGAGATGCTGCTGTCTCCCGATCTGCTGGAGGACTGGTTCCAGGCGCTCTCGGGCGTAGAGGTCTATCTCGTTGGGGTGTACTGCCCGGTCCATGTGCTGGAGGAGCGGGAGGCGGCACGCGGCAATCCGGCGGGCCTGGCGAGGGGGCACCTGCGGACGGTTCATGCCCATGAGGCCAGGTACGACCTCAAGGTCGATACCAGCAAGATCCCCGCACAAGAGCTGGCCCGCACGGTGCTTCGGGCGCACTCGCTGGCTGTAGCAGAGGGGCGGTTAGGCGGCGGGCTGCCGCGATGACGGGCGGCGGCCCCGCGCCGTCAATTCTGGTGAACAGTCACGGCAGCTGTAGCTCGTGATTCGTGAGGTTCCTGTCATTGCGACTGAGCGCCGCACTTGGCCCCTGAGCGCCGCACTTGGCCTGGCTGGGCATTCGAGATAGCCCGCAGGGCAGCGCCCATGCCTTTTCACCGGGGATGTTGTGGGCTGCGGTCCGGCGCCTGCTCTGTCAGCGGCTCCGCGTACGGTCAGCGCATGGTTGATCAGAGACCCCCTTTGTCGTCGGTATCGGACTTTGTGACCTGGGAGCCTGTCCTGCGGCTCATGCTGGCCGATGACACGGAGCGGCGTGCCGACCGCCCGGCGCGCGTCGCGGGACGCATCGGTCAGTACGGCACGAGCCTTGCCCATCGAGGGCCGATGTCTTCGACGGCGCGGACCGCAGTGAAGGACATACAGCGGGCACTCGCACAGGGCAGAGTTCAGCAGATCGCATTCAGGGCAGAGGTCCACCCGGACGGAAGGGCCACGCTCGGGTTGGTCTGGCCTACCCCAGTCGTGGAACCGGCTTGCGGCTACCCGGACCTGGGAGTGCTCATCCTTGCCGACGGTGTCCTTCCCGAGCCCTGGCGCCGTCGCCCCAATCCCGCGTTCCGGGCGGTACCGGCGCCTTCGGCGAACCCGGAGCTGCTGGAGCGGACGCTGCGCGAGCGGCTGCCGGACTCCACCGGCGCGACGGAAGAGGAGATCGCTGCCGCCGAAGCACGCCTCGGGGTCACGCTGTCCGATGAGATGAAGGTGCTCTACCGGGTCACCCGTGTGTACTCGGACGACGACTTCGACCTCGAGGAGGCAGACCGGGCCGGCGAGGCGATCGGCTGCGAGGCCTCCGGACTGGAACATCTGCGCAGCGTCGACGGAACGGTACGCCACCTGGGCTGGGACCCCGGCGCAAAGCGTGCGGTAAGCGGCGGGCCGGACGCAGCGGTGCAGAGCCTGGCCGGCTCGCCGGGGTGGATCACCTTCGGGAGCAACGGCGGCGACGAGTTCGCTGTCGACCTGACTCCCGGCCCCGCCGGACACTTCGGGCAGGTCATTCTGATCGATCACGAGCAGAGCCTCGGTGCCGAGCTGGTGGCTGATTCCCTTACCGATTTCGTCCTTGGCCGGATGCGCAAGGAACGCCGTGAACACTGTGGAGAAGCCCTTCCGGTGGCCAGAGTCGGCATCGGAGGCCTGGAGACCATCCAGGCAGCCGCCCATCCCGACTTGGAGGTCCTGACCATCGGCTTCCGGCACGGCGCACCGTTCAGCCTGGCGCCCCTCAGGGCCCTGCCCCATCTGCGCACTCTCACCGCCTTGCCCGGCACGCTATCTGACCCCCTGGAGGTCGCCGGGCTACCAGGACTGGAGTTCCTGGAACTCGGCGCGCAGGAATGGCGCCTACTCCTGGACGCCGAGGCCGTCCCACGTACCCTGAAAGCCGCAGCCATCAAGGTGCGGGAGCAGGACCACCTGCCCGTCGTGGCCATCGCCAACGAGATCCTGGATCTCTGGGACCGGCCTCGGATCGTCCAAACGCTCCTCTCGGGAGACCTCGGCCCTGCGGCTTGATCGGCGGGTCTGCACGAGGCAAGACGATCCGCGCCCCACGGGAGCGAGCGCGGTCAGGAAGTGGGCCGCTGGTGGCGCAGGGAGATGTGGGTGGCGGTGACGGAGCCGGCGATGTCGCCGATCAGTGCGCAGACCACAGCGTCCGGGGCGTGCGGAGTGTTCGGGTGGGTGTCGGGGGCTTCTTCGAGGAGGGCGAAGGCGGAGATGCCGGCCAGGGCGCCGACGGTGGAGCTGATGCTGTGAACCCGGTCGTTGGGTGCGCCGAGGACGGTGGCGGCCTCGGTGAGCATGCGCGGGTTGGACTCGTGGAGGCACAGCCGGTGCAGGTCCTCGAACGTGAGGCCCGGCCGAGGGCGTTGAGCCCTCGGTACGCGGCATGCGGGATGCTGGTGCGGTGGGTGGCGCCGACGCCCGAGCTGGGTGACACCGCGGCCGGCCTGGCCGCCCACCGGCAGCCGTGTCCGTCGCCGTGCGGAGCGATCCCCGCGGCGGCGACCATCTTGGCGGCGACGGTTGCCCACTCCGTGTCCGTGAGAAGCCGGTCGCCGGGGGCGTTCCCGGACCGAGGCGTGCCACACGTGCTCGGCAGGGCGTGGTCCGCGCAGGGCGTCGAGCGGGGCGTCCAGGAGAAGCGCGGGGCCGGACAGGGTGATGCGGTCCAGGGCGAGGGGTTCGCCCTGGTCGCGCTCGACGGCATGGGGGTTCCGGAGAATCGGCCGAGGCCCTTGCCGAGTTGCGCGGCGCTCTGGTGGTGCGCGGTGACGACTTCTACCGACCTCATGAACTGGGTCTGCCGGACCTGTTCCAGCCATGTGCCTGGGCGGTGAGGAGTTCGGGGCTGTGCGGGATACGCCGCAGACCGTTCTCGTCGGCGCTGCCGGCTGCCACCGGACGGGGGTCGCGGGCGAGAGCGGCGAGGGCGCGTCGATGCCGGCGCAGGCTGTGGCGCCTTCCCGGGTGCCGTGGTCCTCGGTGGTTCTCGCCGGCAGGTAGCCGGGGACGATTCCCTCCATCGCCGCCGATAGGAGCGGTTTGTAGGTCCAGGGGCTGGTCGGCCCTGCTCCGTAAGGGGCTGAAGGCCATCCCGGCGGAGCGGCTGTGGGGACAACCCGGACTGCGGGTGCCTACGTCGGCACCCCCGACGCGATCCTGGTCTCCGGGCCTCTCGACGAGGTCTTTGACCGCATCCGCCGGGTACGCGCCGAGGCACAGGCCGCACACGGGTGGATCATGGACACCTACTTGCTGAGGATCCACCCCCACGGCACCGAGGTCTGATTCGGTGCCCGGACGGCACGCTTGCCGACCGGCCTCACTTCCCGTCCGGCGGCGGCGTCGGGCGGGAAGTGCTGAAACGAACCGGCGCCCGGAAGCGGGCGCGTCGGGCGGCACGTCGGAATGTGGTGAGGACTGCGGGGCCGGCCAGCACGATGCAGACGAAGTTCGTGACAGCCCGCCCGGTGTCCCAGCCGAGGGAGGTGGCGAGGTCGAATGCGAGGTAGCGCTGCCACTGCTCGGTGAACGGCAAGCCGGGAAGGTAGGCGATGGAGCTGTCGGGGTCGAGGGAGAACGGCCAGAAGGACAGGTTCAGCAGGAAGCCGAAGAGATAGCCGGAAAGCGATCCGTAGGTGGCGAGCATCAGGACTTCGCGGCGGCCGGTGGCGCGGGGCAGAAATCCCGCGAGCATGCCCACGAAGGCGCAGCCGAACATCTGGTACGGCATCCACGGCCCGACTCCACCGGTGATCAGCGCGGAGGTGAAGAGTGAGGTGCAACCGAGGATGAAGCCGAAGCCGGGCCCGTAGACGCGTCCCGCCAGGACGAGGACGAAGAAGACCGTTTCGATACCCGCGGTTCCGGCGCCCAGAGGGCGCAGCGCCGCGTTGACGGCGGACAGTACGCCGAGCATGGCAAGGGCTTTGGAGTTGATGCCTCCTTCCGCGATCTCGGAGAGCACCACGCACAACACGAGGACGAGGAGGGCTCCGAAGATGAGCGGCGGTGCGTAGTTCGAGCCGAGCTTTCCCGGCGCCACGACGAAGGGCCAGAAGAAGGCCACTACCCCGACGAACGCCGCCAGCGTGATGACGAGCGACACGCGGACGTTGAGCCGGATCGCGGTCGCCGCTGCGGCGGCGTTCACGTCCGATCCCCGGAGTCGCCCGCTGTAAGAGCCGTGGCCACCTGGTCCACCGTGAGGAAGGGCAACGGTGCCAGGATCTTGGCCGTCTGCGGCGCGAAGACAGGTGAGGCGACGATGACTTCGGTGGTCGGCCCGTCCGCCACGATGTCGCCTTCGGCCATGACGACGACCCTGTCCGCGGTACGTGCCACGAACTCGACGTCGTGTGTGGAGATGACCACCGTACGGCCTTCCTCTGCGAGGGCGGCGACGATCTCCGTCAGAGCTGCCTTGGCCCGGTAGTCGAGCCCGCGAGTCGGTTCGTCGAGCAGGACGACCTGGGGCGCGGCGGCCATCTGTATCGCCAGGACGAGCGAGAGTTTCTGGCCTTCGGAGAGATCCCGGGGGTGTGTCGTGTCGGCGATCGCGGGAGCCAGCCGGTCGAGGATCTCCCGCGCCCCGGGGGCTCCGCTCGCGCCTGCGGACTCGCTGTCCGCCTGGTCGAGTTCCTGCTTGACGCTCTCGAGATAGAGAAGGTCGGCCGGGGTCTGCGGGACGAGGCCGACGAGCCGGCGCGCGTGAGCCGCAGACAGATCATGGGGGTCGCTCGCTGCCACCGTCCCGGTGCCCGTGACGCGCACGTGTCCGGCTCTGCGTGGACCGGAACCTTGCAGCGCCCACAGCAGCGAGGACTTACCTGAGCCGTTGCGGCCCATCAGCGCTGTGATCTCGCCGCCTCGCAGATCGAGGTCGACCTCGCGGACGGCGGGGACGCCGTGGTGGTTGACGGTGACGCCACGGGCGGTGAGGAGCGCGGGGCCGTCAGCCGGTGGGGCCGGGCGTAGCGGGGCGGGAGTTGCCCGAGTCAGCCTGGTACGGAGCGGAGCAGCGGCTCTGCGGGCGTCGCGGATGGACAGGGGCAGCGGGTGCCAGTCGGCGGTACGGGCGAGTTCCACGATCGGCGGGGCGATGGAGGATGTCGCGAGGATCTCGGCGGGTGGCCCGTGCACGACGCGGCCGTCGCCGGGCAGGTGGACCACACGGTCGGCGTACTGGATGACTCGTTCGAGGCGGTGCTCGGCCATGAGGACGGTGACACCGAGGTCGTGGACGAGCCGGGTGACGGCCGCCAGGACCTCGTCGGCCGCCGTCGGGTCCAGGGCGGAGGTGGGTTCGTCGAGGACGAGGACACGTGGATGCGCGGTGAGGACCGATCCGATGGCCACGCGCTGCTGCTGGCCACCGGAGAGCTCGTGCAGCGCGCGGTGGCGCAGGTCTGCGAGCCCCAGCAGGTCCAGGGTCTCTTCGACCCGTTTACGCATGACCACGGGCGGGATCGCCAACTGCTCCATGGTGTAGGCGAGTTCTTCCTCGACCGTGTCGGTCACGAAGCCGTCGAGGGGATCCTGTCCGACCACGCCGACGACGTCGGCCAGTTCCCGGGGCGGGTGGTGGGCGGTGTCCCGGCCGTCGACGGTGACGCGGCCGTGGAGGGTTCCGCCGGTGAAGTGGGGCACGAGCCCGTTGACGGCTCCCAGGAGGGTGGATTTGCCGACGCCGGTGTGGCCGACGACGAGGCAGAGCTCGCCCTCCTCGATGGTGAGGTCGACCTCGCGGAGGGCGGGTTCGGCAGCGTCGTCGTAGTGGACGGTGACCTGGTCGAAGGTGATCACGTGGCTTCGGCTTTCTCGGCGCGTGGCTTCGGGACGACGGCCGGGCGGGGCTGCGCGGGTGGAGGGGCGAGGAAGCCGGCGGTTCCGGCGAGGAGGATCGCGAGGGTCGGCACCAGTGGCGGGGTGGGCCAGGTCAGGGGGTAGATGGAGGGGTTGAGTTCGGCGGCGTGGTAGCCCATGTTGCTGAAGAGCAGGACGGCGGAGAGCACTCCGGCCCCGGCGACGGCCCATTCCGGCACCAGCCATGGATCGGGGCGGTACGTGGTGCGGGTGACTCTGCGTCCTCCCAGCCGCAGCCCGGCCACGCACAGGACGGCGCCTGCGGCCATGGCCGGGAGGCCGAGGAACGCGGGCGTGGTCGCGTCGAGAAGTCCGTAGACCCCGGCGCAGAGCCCGCACATGCCCAGGAGCATGAGCGCACCGGTGACACGCCGGGAGCGTGGGGTGGCGGTGCCTGCGCGCCCGTACCCCCGTGAGTCCATCCCGGCCGCCAGCCGTAGAGAGCGTTCGAGGGCGTCCTCCAGAACAGGCACGACGATGCCGCGCAGGGCCTTGAGGCCCTGGCTGCTCCCGGCGCGGAGTCTGCGCGCTCGGGCGACGCGCTGCACGCTCTGGACGAGTTGGGGAGCGACGCTGATCGCGACGGTGACAGCGACGCCGAGTTCGTGCAGGGCGCCGGGCAGGACGCGCAGGGCACGTTTGGGGTTGGCGAGGGTGTTGGCGGCGCCGATGCAGCACAGCATGCAGGCCAGGCGCAGGCCGTCGGTGGCAGCCGACAGCAGTGCCTCCAGCGAGACCGGGCCGCCGAGTTGGATGCCCGCGTACCAGTCGGGTGTCGGTATGTGGGGCAGGGAGAAGAGGAAGTGGTCGTGGGGGGTGATGCCGGTGGCGAAGACGGCGCGGAAGACGACGCGGATCGCGACCACGGTGAGCGCCAGGTAGAGGTAGTACGTGAAGCCCCGTGCCCAGGGAGCTTCCGTACGGCGTGCGGTGACGACGTACCCGAGAACCGCGAGCACGAGGAACAGCAGCAGCGGGTTGTTGGTGCGGCTCACCGCCGTGGCCAGGGCCAGGGCCCAGATCCACCAGGCGACCGGATGCAGGGTTCGGGGCAGGCGGCGTCCGCCCGTGTCCGGCACGGTTCCGGACACGGGCGTGATCGCCTGGGAAGTGGTTCGCGGCACCTCGGCTACTCCGGCCGGCGTCGGGCCGCGTACACACCCGCTCCGCCGACCAGCACGATCAGCGCACCGCCGATCACCACGGGCAGTACGGAACCCGCGTCGTGCCGGGCGTCGGCAGCGGGGGCCGCGTCGACGACCTCGGTCCGGGTGCCCGGCGTCTCCGTGCCCTGAGTGGCGGTGGCGGTCGGGGGCGGACTGTGTGACTCGGAGGCCGATGCTGTCGGCGACGGGCTCCTGGACGGCTTCGCCGAGCTGGAGGCCGGTTCTGACGGTGCGGGCGTCTTCGGCTCGGGGGCTTTCGGTCCCGTGTCGGTACCTGGCGGCAGCGCGGGGGCCCGGTCGGTAGAGGCGGGCTTTCCGACGTCTTCCGTCGGCCGGGTGTTGTGGGCGCGCAGTTGGTCCGGGGTGAGCTGCGGACGTCCTTCGGTCCCGCCGATGTCTGTGCCACCGAAGATCCACAGGTCGACGCTGCCGGGTTTCGGCTTGTACAGCATGGCGCCGAGCTGGCTGTACTCCCAGGAGTTCGCCCCCGGGTCGGCGTGCCAGTAGGACCAGTACGCGGAGGCCGGTGGAGTCAGGACGCAGTCATCCTGTTGCGGTGTCGGGTACTGCTTGCCGTTCTTGTGGCCGCTGTATCCGATGCGGCAGATGAAGGCCGGGCCGTCGTGTCCGGTGCCGGTGGTACGCCAGCCGCCTTGGTTGAGGAGCTCGTATCCGGTCGTGGGTGTGGTGCCGCAGGACCGGTAGACCGGGCCGCCCCAGTGGCTGAAGTCGACGGCGAGGACGACTCCTGAGGTTGTGGTGCACCGGCCCATGGCCTGCGGATCCGCTGCCGCCGACGGGGCGGTAGCCGTCAGCGCGGCAGCCGACAGCAGAAGCGCGGACGGCGCTCGCACGGCTCGGCGCCATGAGGGGGCCCTCATATCCGTCCTCCTGCCGCACGGCGGTGGGCAACGACGACCGTGCGCCACCCCGTGGCGACCAGCAGGGCCGCAAGGCCGACGAGTGCACCGACCTGCGCACCTGTGGAGGCCAACGCTCCACCACCGCCGTCGGTGTCGACGATGCCGCCTGCACCGCCGGCTGTGTCCCCGGGAGTGATGATCGTCGGAGTGGAGGCGTCAGGGCTGGGCACGGGCTGCGGCGCCGTGCCGGTCAGACTGCGCTCCAGAGTGCCGAAGGAGACCCCAGTTGTTCCGCTGACCGCCTGGGTCGACGCACGCAGATCGGATCCGCGCTGGCCCTCCTCGGCAACGTTGAAGCCACCGTCGGTGTTCTGCTGGCCCGCAAGGAACTTCCGGGCCTTGGCGATCTCCGCCGCGTACCGCTTCGCGTCGAGCGAGAGCCCTTGGACCGCGAGGGCGGCGGAGTTGACCGAGTTGCCGGCCGCGCCGGGAAAGCCCCCGTCCGAGAGCTGTTTGCCCGCGATCCAGGACAGGGCCTTGTCGACGGCTTTGTCCGCCTTCTCGCCTCCGGCCAGGCCCAAGGCCATGGCCGCGATGGCGGTGGAGTCGACGTCGGAGTCGCCCGTGGCGGGAATCAGGCTGGGCCACGCGCCGCTGTCGTGCTGAAGGCTTTCCAGATACGCGATCGGCTCGCCCGCCGCGTTCTTCTCACCGGCCCGCACCTGGGCCATGATCGCCAGCGACTGGGAGAAGACGGACGGGGCGTAGGTGTAGGCGCCCCTGGCGGCGCAGCTGCGGTCCGGGGCCTCGCTCGGCCCGGTGCACACGGACTTCTCCAGAGCGGTGATCAGGTCCTGGCCCCCGAAGGCACGTGGGTCTCGGCCCACCACCTGGGCGAGCAGGGCGGCCTTGCCGAGGGAACCGCCGAGCGCGTATTCGGTGCCGGTTCCCGTCCAGTCCTGGAGAGTCCTGCCATCGCCGTCCTTGCCTCCCTCGTCGAGGAAGTCGACGATGCCCCGGAGCTTGTCGTCGTTCAGGCCGGTGGCCGCCAGTGCGTAGGCGCCGTCGATGGTGAGTCCGAAGTCCGCACGGGCCGAACCAGGACCAGCCGTGTAGTACTGCCCCTGCTTGAGGTTGGTGCCCTTGGTGAGGTAGGCGACGCCCTTCTTCAGGTCGGGGCCTTCACCGGCGGGAGGGGTCGGGTCGTCGGTGGGGGGTCCGGTCGTCGGCGGACCGGTCGGATCGGGCTTCTTCGTCGTCAGCCGGGCGAGATCGGTGCCCGCGCCGGCGAGCACGGCGGGTCCCGTCGCGTACAGGGCCGGGTCGGTCGCGCCTTCCTCGAAGCCGAAGCCGCCGCCGTCCAGCTGTTCCCGGGAGAGCCAGGAGACAGCCGCGTCCGCGTGGGCGGTGTCGCCGAGGGCGCGGAGCGCCTGAGCAGCGTACGCGGTGGCGTTGACGCTGCCTGTGGTGGCTCCGGTGTATCCGGGGTACGAGCCGTTCTCGCCCTGAGCCTTCTTGAGGTAGGCGCGGGCCTTGGCCACAGCGGCTTCCTGCCCGCTGACCTCGTGCAGCACGAGGGCCACGAGGCCGGTGGTGGCGGGGTCGCCGTCGCAGTTCTCGCCGGGACGGATCAGGATGCCGGTGACTCCGCCGTCGTCGCACTGCAACTGGATCAGCCGTTCGACGCTCTCCGCCGGAGGTACGGCACCGGCGCGGAGCAGGGCCAGTAGGGCCAGCGCTTGGCCGTCCCCGTAGGTTGCGTTGCGGAAGTCACCCTTGGCGGTGCATCCCGGAGTTGGCTCGCCCGCGTCGGGACCTGCTGCGCACACGTTGTCCAGGAGGGCGGCGATCAGGTCGTGGCCGCCGAAGTCCCGGGGATCGGCCTCCGTCGCTTCGGCGACGAGCGCGAGCCGGGCAGCGGCCGTCGCGTCAGGGGCCTGGTCCGTCCCCGACGGGTAGGCGTAGTCGCCGGTGTGAGCGGCGAGGAAGGCGGTGACCTTGTCAAGGGTGGCGCTCGCGCCGTCGCCGGCGGCGAGAGCGTAGGCCGCCTCGGTGGTCAGCAGGTAGTCGGGGGCGTCGGTGCCCTCGCCGACGACGCGTTCGCCGTCCTGGAGCGTGCCGCCGACCCAGGCAGCCGCAGCCGCGACGTCGATCTCACCGGCCGGGACCGTGGGCGGGTTTCCGGGGTCGGGGGGCTCGGTACCACCGCCCGCGCGTACCTCGTCGGGGGTGAAGGTCGGCTTGCCGGTGGTCCCGCCGATGTCGGTGCCGCCGAACACCCACGCGTCGACGTCGCCGTCCTTCGGCTTGCGGTCCATGGCCCCGTACTGGCTGTACGTCCACTTCTTCTGTCCCGGGGATGCGATCCAGTACGACCAGTAGGCCGTGGCAGGCGGGGTGAGTACGCAGGATTCCTTGTCCGTGGTGGGGTACTGCGTGCCGGTACCGAGGCCGATGCGGCAGATGAAGGCCGGGCCGTCGTGCTCGGTGCCCTCGGTGGTGAAGCCCGCCTCGCGGAGGAGCTCGTAGCCGGTCGTCGGCGTCGCGTCGCAGCCGCGCTCCACCTCGCCGCCGAAGGGGCCGAAGTCCACGGCGACGACCGCGCCCTTGGTGCCCGTGCAGTCCTCGACGGGGTCCGCTGCGGCCGGAGTGACGACGGTGACGAGTGTCACGGACATGGTGAGCAACAGGAATGCCACTGATATCAGGGACAGGAACGCTCTGCCCCCCGGCTGCCGGTCTCTTCGCTCCGCGGTCCCCACCGCTGCCCCCTCGTGCTGTTTCCGTGGGGACACGCACGTGGCTGAGGGGCCCTCACCGCATGATGCGTGGCGGGTGGGGCCGGTCGTCCACGCCGTAGTCCGCGACGGCGCTTATCGCTGCAGATCAGGCCCCAGGTAATCCGGCTCGCCCGGCGATGCCGGGCCTACGGTTGCGGGTCAGCGCCGGATTTCGACCGGCTTCCCCTGGAACTCAGTGCTTAACAGGCGGATTGGAGCACGTGAATTCACATGGCGTCAAGAAGCCGTAGCGCAGCGCACACAGGGGATCGTGCGGGACTGCTGGCAGGACTCGGCCGCCTGGGGTAGCGTCCTGGGCTGCCACGTGGGGGAACCCGGTGAGAGTCCGGGGCTGACGCGCAGCGGTGTGGGACGGCAGAGGGCCGTCCTGAGCCCGAATGCCCATGGCGGCGGTGCACCACAGGAAGCCGGTCCACGCGTTCGGGCGGCGGCCTTGCCCACTGCTGCCCGCACCGAGGCAGGAGGCCGGGCCTGGTCGACACGCCCCTCATCCCAGGAGCAGGCCATGCCCCGTATGTCGATCTCCCCTCGTCTGGCGTTCACGGCAACCTTTTCCCTCGGGGCGCTCTGCCTGAGTGCTCTGCCGGCCGCGGCCACCGCCACGCCGGCCCAGATCGCGACCTCGAAGACGAATGGTGTCGCCTATCTCAAGTCCCTCCAGGCCTCGGACGGTTCGTACGCGGGCGCCGGTCTGTCGAACGAGTGGGCCTTCAGTGCACTCGCCTCGGCAGGAACTGCGGCCGTCGACGTCACGCCGGGGGGCGACACCACGAAGAACGCGAGATCCGTCTACCGCACACTGCTCGCGACCGCTGGGTGGCCGTCGGCGACTCCGGTGGTCACGGACTACGAACGGGCCTCGCTCAACGCCTATGCGGCCGGCATCGACCCGGCCCGCGTCTCCGCCTCCCGCAACCTCGTCGCCGACATCTACGGCTATTGGCAGACGGCCGAACCGGGTTACTTCGGCCCCTCGGCGAATTTCAACGGCACCGTCTTCGCCGCGCTCGCCCTCGGCGGAGCGAAGACGCAAGCGGGAGCACAGCGGACGCCCCAGCCCCTTCGCGACGCGCTCGTCACCCGTATCCGCGCCAACCAGCACAATGACGGCGGCTGGGACTACGGCAAGGCCGAGGGCAACCCGACGCAGCTCGCCGCCACCAGCGACATCGACATGACCGGGGCCGCGATGGCCGCGCTCTGCGTCTCCGGGGTCCCGAACACCGATACCGACATCGCACAGGCCAAGGCGTTCCTCAAGAGCAAGCTGGTGCCGACGAGCGGCGCGTTCAACGCCATGTTCGGCGTCAACACCGACTCCAACGGCTGGGCCGTGTCCGGCCTCAACGCCTGCGGCATCAACCCGCAGACCGGCGACTTCCTCACCTCCGCGGGCAAGACCCCCGTCGACTTCCTCATCGCCCAGCAGTTCAACCCTGGCGGTGGCTTCAAATACCTCCCCAGCGACACCACACCCTCCGCCTACGCGTCCATCGACGGCCTCCGCGCCGTCGCGGGTGGCGGCTTCACAGCCACTCCCCCCACGCCCTCGACCGGTGGGGCACCGCAGTGGGTCGCCCAGAGCGCCTTCACCTCCGGCACCGCCACCAAGCTGGCGATCACGGTGGACGACGGCGCAGGCGGCCTGAAGGTCTGCTCCGTCGCCTTCACCCCGTCCGGCACCACGACAACCCTGGGCACCGTCCTCGACTCGGCCACGACCACGGCCACCCCGACCGGCTGCGTCAGCAGCGTGACCCCCGCCACCGGAACGGGCACGATCACCGCACTCAACGGCAAGGCCAACAGCGGCTCCGACAGCTGGAAGGTCAGCGTCGACGGGTCGGCCTTCGCCGGGGCCTCGCGCGCAAAGGTGATCAACGCGGGCGACACCATCGCCCTGCGCTGGGGCGCCTGACCTCCACATGGATTGATGCCCCGGGGGCCGGGCTCCTGCCATGCTCCGGCTCCCGGGGAGCGGTCGCAGTCACGGACATGCGCATCGTTTCCCTGTTGCCCGCGGCGACCGGCATCGCGGCCGGGCTCGGACCGGTAGTACACCTGGTCGGGCGGACTCACGAATGTGACTGGCCGCCGGAGGACGTTCGGTCCGTTCCGGTGGCCACCGCAACGGACCCGGCACAGGACAGCACGAGCAGCAGGGAGATCTCGGAGGCGGTCGGCGGCTCGTCACCACTCGGGCTCGTCCCTCCACGCTCTGGGCACCGAGGCCCTGGCCGCCCTTGCCCCGGACGTGGTGGCGGTGCACGTCACGCGCCGGACGCTCCGACTCGCGGCCTCGACGGGACGCACACGGTTGCGGGTCAGCGCCGGATTCGCACCGGCTTCCCCCTGAGCGCGCACGCATTCAGTTGTTGCTTCGAGCACGCCGAAGCAACAGCATGCCAAGGCCAGTCGACCGGATGCCACCAGGCGTCCGTACACAGGCGGGCGGTGGTCGCCCGCATCCTGGTGGATAGCCGGGTTCAGCTCGCGAAGCAGCAGTCCCCGCATGTCGTGCCCGTCGGAGTGCGGTAGTAGAGGCAGCAGCTGCGACGGCGGAAGGCCAGGCCAGGCCCGGTCAGGTGCCCCGTACCGGCCAGCCGCCCCCTGCTGAGCAGCTCCGGCACGAGCGCGCTGAGCGGACCACGCAGATGTGGATGGGCAGAGAGCAGCACGCCGGCAGAACCTGCCAACGCGGACGCTGCGTTACCGTCCAGGAGGCGTGGAGCAACCTTGACCCTCAGGCCGACGCGAAGAGCGTCCAGGTGGTGCATCACCTGGGCGTACAGAGTTCCGGTCATGTCCGGGAGCGAGTCGACGTTCCAGCCGGCGGGCTCGGGCAGCCTGAGCTGCGAGCCGTCGTCTGCGCGCTGCAACGCGCCCATGTCCGGCACGACTCCGCCCAGCAGCACGCAGGCCAGAACCGGCGACCAGAGACGGGCAGCGTGTCCGAGGTGAGCGATGGAAACTCCGACGCGCAACTCGTCGGTGCGGTATCGAGCGGCGACGGTGGTGGACAGGTCGGTGAAGCCGCGGCTGTAGAAGTGGTCCACGGGACGCCAGCCTTCGTTGCCGCCTCCGACGCGCAGGGCGAAGAAGCCACCGATGGACGCCGCATCGTCCAGTGCCGCTGCCACGACGGCCACGGGTGCGCGAACGGGTTCACTCATGAGAATTGCCTCCTTGGGAGAAAGGGCACCCCGCAGGGGCGGCCTGGACGAAGCCGTACCCATGAGAGCCGCCTCCCGGACGCTCGTACGGCGCCTTGGGGGCAGGCAGGCGTACAGATCGATAATCTCCGGTCGCGGGGCCGCGCCAGGTCCGCCGGCCCGTACCCGGGCCGCTATGTCTTCGGTCGCTCGGGGATCATTCACCAGCCCCAGCCGTACCGGCCGGGCACCGGCTGCCGGTCCGGCAGCGGAGGGCTGCACCACGACGACGTTAGCCTGGTCGCACGCGTCGAGGCAGGCGGAGACACGTACGGGGCCCCGGAACACGGACGCGCCGTCTGCGCCGCGTGATCGATTCCGCTCACCTTGGCGGTGCCGCAGCAGCAGTCCCGGCAGAGACGACGATCCGGCACGGAACCGGATCGGCAACCTCTCCTGCCACAGCGGAGTGGTCCGAGGTTCCTTCGTCCGGCTGCGCGACCGCTTCCCCTCCGGCACCCTCCCGTCCTGGCTGCCCGAGGACGACCTCGACGTCTACGCCGCGGAGTTCGAGCGCACCGGCATGACCGGTGCGCTCAACCGCTACCGCAGCGTGGACCGCGCCCGGGAGGATCGCGCCCCGCACCGCCGCGCCCCGTCAAGCGGCCGTCCCTGTTCATCGGCGGTGCGCTGGACGCCTCAACCACTTGGATGTCCGACGCCATCGATGCCCACCCCACCGCCTTCCCCTGTCCGACCGCCGCCCACGTCCTGGACGTCTGCGGCCACTGGATCCAGCGGGAACGCACCGAAGAGGTCAACCACCTGCTGACCGAATGGCTCACCACCGTCCAGGGCTGAACCGAGCGGGCCGCCTGAGAGGCTTGGCCTGCACCGGCTCCGCGCCGTCGGAGACTTGGCTCGCCGCCTCCCCGGACCGGGTCCCGGCGGATCGCCGACGTTGGGGGACAGGCGGTGGAGCAGCACCAGGGGTAGGTGATCTGCTGTGGATCAAGCCCGTCCGGTGTTCCTGTTCGAGGAGATCTCGGATCTGTCGGGCGGGCGGCCTACTCTGAGCCCCGTTCTTACTATCTGGGAGAGTTATGACGAGTAGGTTCACCGAGCTGACCATCGACTGCCACGATCCGGAGCGGCTCGCCGCCTTCTGGTGCGGGGTTCTGGATTTCGAGGTGATCGACCGGGACGAGGGCAGCGTCGAGATCGGCTCGTGGGTGCCGACCGTCGGGGAGGTCCAGGCCCGTCAGATGCCGGTCACCCTGGTGTTCGTCCGGGTGCCCGAGGGCAAGACCGTGAAGAACCGGCTCCACCTCGACGTCAGCCCGATCGACGCCAGTACCGAGGACGAGGTGACCAGGCTGCTCGCCCTCGGCGCCACCAGGGTGGACGTGGGGCAGGGGCCGGGCCGGAGCTGGGTGGTCATGGCCGACCCCGAGGGCAACGAGTTCGATGTCCTGCGCTCCCTGGCACCGCAGGACCAGGCGTTCCTCGCAGATCGATGAGTCGTTGGTGCTGACGCCCGAGAGGCGCGCATCGAGGCGTTGTTGCCGCTCGGACTCCGCGGCGGGGTGGGCGGTGGCGTGGTCACAGGCAGGTGGTCGACACGTCGCGTTCCCGTACGCACCGACACGCTGTGGTGGGCCTGCCCGAGCGCCTTGGATCGTGGAAGCTGCCCCCGGCCGTTTGCAGAGGTGAGCCGCGGACGGGGTCCGGGTTGGGGCCTTCACGGCACCCCTCTGGCTCCAACCACCGAGGGACGGCGGGCCATCACCCGGTCCCGCCAGTCGTAGACCCGGGCGAACGCCGGCTTCTGGGCGCCGGACCGGCAGTGTGCTTCGGCGCCCTCGGCGTCGGTGAACGCCATGAACGTCTTCTCGCACCGCAGGTGGCCGTGGAGCGTCTCCGGCCGGCCCTTGAAGAAGCCGTCGTCCTTCCCGGAGCAGAGCAGCACCGGGCAGGCGGTCCGCTCGGCGATTCCGTCGCGGAGGTGGTGATCAAGGTAGGCGGCGCAGACGGCGCGCGGGGGTGTCGGCTCCCATGGCGAACCTGCCGTGCTCGATCGCCCACTTGCTGGAGTCGGCGGCCATGGCGGCCGTCAGCGCGGCGTCCAGCTCAGGGTCGTGCCGGGCCCGCAGCCGGCGCTCGGCCTCGGCGCTGGGCAGCGGGAGGGAGGCAGCGCTGATGTCGCCGAGGTCGAGGATTCCGTCGAACGCGACCACGGCGGCGATCCGGCGGTCGAATGCGGTGGCGCGAGACGCTGCGCGAGGTAGCCGTCCATGCCGGCGCCGAACACGGCCATCTGTTCCGGATCGGCCTCGGGCCGCGTCTCCGTGAAGTCGAGCACGGGGATGACGACGTTCTCCCAGTCCGGCCGGAACATGAGCTGCTGGTGGTGCCGGGCTGACCGGGGCCGCGAGGACCAGGACGGTGTAGCCGCGTTCGACGGCGGCCGCCGCGCCGAAGAAGCGCATCTCCTCCGCGGCGCCGTCGAAGCCGTTGGACATCACCACGGTCGGGCGTGGGAGGGCGGCGTCGTCGGGGCGGTAGAGGTAGCAGGGCAGTGTCGTGTCCTCGTAGGGGATGGCGACCGGGCTGGATGGCCGGGGTGAAACGCTCGGCGGCCTGGCGGGTGCTCGGCGCCCAGCGCGCCACCGTCGGTTCGTCTCCGTCCGCACGGAAAGCGGGGCCCGTCCGCCGGTGGCGGGCACCGTGGCCGCCGACCACCGGCGTCCTGGTGGTGTGTTCGGGTCAGCCCGAGGCCAGCTGTTCCGCTATCTCCTTGATCCAACCGGACTTTCTCGCAGGGTCGTTGAGGGATTCCGCCCACGCTTCCGGTGCCAGCTTGTGCTGGGCCGGGCCGGACTTGAGGGCGACGAGCAGGGCCCTGGCGGACTCCCGCATCTCAGCCGTCGTACCTCCTGAAACGTCAGGACCTGCCGCCAGCGCGTAGATCTCGCGCGCCATCGCCTGGCGCTGGCCCTTGGACACCTTCTTCCAGAACTTCAAAGCGTGCTTCAGCGACTCTCCACGCGACGCGGCCTCCGCCGGAGTCTCGCCCTGCGTCGCCCACCGCTCGGGGTGGTGAACCTCTTCGTAGCGCTTCGTCGCGGCACGAAGCGCCTTGTACATCGTGACCCCGAGCACGAGGCCGGCTCCCGCTCCGGCGAGGCCCCAGCCGACCGGGTTGCTCGCCAGCCCGGCCGTTCCCGCCGCGACCGCCGTCACGACGCCGGCCGCTGCCTTGACGGACTCGCCGCCGCCACCGACCGCCTCCTTGCCGATCTTGGTGAGCTGCTTCTTCTTCGCGTAGCCCTGGACCGTGTTCAGCATCTCCACGTCCCTCTCGGCGCGCTGGAGGCTCTCGGCCGCGTCACGTGCTTCCCCCATCGCCTCCCAGGCGGCGTCCACCGCCTCGGAGACATGCTCCAGCCGTCCCGGGCCTTCGTCCTTCCAGTAGGCGTCCAGTGCCACGTAGGCCTCCGCCGCCGCCCAGCCGGCCTGCTCCCGTGACTCCTTCAGCCGGGCCAGGGAGCCCGCGTGGACCAGGTGGGGGTCCCCCAGTTTCTTGACCTGTCTGTACTTACGCGCGGCTCCCCCGGCGCGCAGAGCGGACCGCATCCCCTTGACCGCGCCGATCGAAGCGCTGGCGATTCCACTCGCCTCGGAGGCCACCGCCGCGTCCGCCGCTTTCTGGACCTTGGTCACCTCCTTGGCGATGGCCGCGCTGTAACTCCCCGAACCGGCGGCACCCACGACCGTGTCCGCTCCCTTCACCTTCGCCTTCTTCTTCGCCGTGTGGTGCCCGGCCCCGGTCTCGTGCTTCCTGGCGTCCTTGATGTTCTTGTACGCGTCCATGCCGCTGACCACCGTCCCGGCGGCCTCCGTGAGGAGGTTGCCCGAGGCCGCGGAGGCGCCCGACGCGGCCGCGGAGTGCTTGAGACCCTCGTTGGCCGCGGCGGCTGCCTGCTGGGTGAAGGCCCCGTTGGTGGGGGTCTGGAAGCCCTTGATGAAGGTGTCGATGGGCTCGAGGTTCTTCTTGAACCTGTCGAGGAGACCGGCGATCCGGTCGCGGTAGTCCTTCTTCCGCGCGCTCTTCTTCGCGTTCGTCGCTCCGGCGGACGCGTCACCGCTCTCCGCCTCCCCGTCCCTCGTGGTGTTCCGGGCGCGCTGCACCGCCGCGGTCGCGGCCCGGTTCCCGACGCGGGACTGCATTTCGAGGAAGGCGTGTTCCGTCGAGCGCACGGACGTGTTCCCGGTCCGGGTCCCTTCCTGGCGCTGCCGGGCCGATGCCAGGACGGCTGCGGACTGCCGTGTCGAGGTGCGGCGGAACGGGGTGCTCATGGATGGATGTACCTCTCCTGTACCGGACCGGGCGAGGCGAAAGATAGCCAGGCCGGGCCAACAGAAGGGGTGCGGCGGGGAAACTCCGCGTGCATGTGGCGGGACGCGTTGTGCGGGACGCGTTGTGGGGACTCACCCGGCCGCCATCGCACCTGACTGCCGGGATCGCCGCAGAGCATCGGCAGGGCACACGTCCCGGCGCCCGCGGGCCCGTCCCTCTTCGTGGCGATGGCGGTGTCGGTGGCGGTGGCGGTGCTTCCGTCAGGGTGACCGGGCCGGCGTCGGCCGCCCCTGTGGGCGGGGATGAGCTGCTGGGCGGCCTGGCCGGCCGCGTGTGCCTCCCTGCCGCTCGTCGCCGTATCGGCACAGGTGTGCTGACGGGCATCCGGCGAGCGGAAGCAACGGCCTGCGGAGATTCGGAGTTGGGCTGCGCTCGACGGCCGGTCAGCTCTACGGTTGGCCCAGCGACCGGCGCTACGGGTGAGCGAGGTGGGCGTGATGGACATTCCGCTGGTGGACGCGGTGGCAGCGGTGCGGGACGAGCTGCTGGAGGCCGCTTCACGCGGTGCGGGCCAGGACATCGTCTTCGCTGTCGGACCGGTGGAGATGGAGTTCGAGGTCGAGCTGCGGGCCGACGCCAAGGCCAAAGCGGGCTTCAAGCTGTGGGCCGTGGGAGCCGAGGCCGAGGCAGGTGTCTCACGCGGTCGTACGCACCGGGTGGCGTTCACGCTGACACCCCGTGACGCACGGGGCGGGGACCTGTTGATCAGCGGCTCCGCCGACCGGCCCGCCGGCCCTGGGGCCGCCGGCGACCGCATCCCGGACTGAGGACGGCCGGCGCAACCGGTGGAACGGTCACGACTGATCGCGGTGACGGGCAGCGGCGGGCCGGGTTCCGGCTACGCCGTGGGTGCGCGACTGGTGCTGACGTCGGCGCACGTGGTGGCAGGTGCGGGGCTGCCGGTGGAGCTGTTCCGCCCGGGCGGTGACGTGTCGGTACCCGGTGTGGTGGTGTGGTGCGGTACGGCGGGTTCCCGGGACGACGCGGCGCTGGTCCGTGTCGCCGACGACGTCCCGTGGCGCCCGCCGTACGGGACCGCCCGGGTGCGGTGGGGCCGGACGGCGACCGACCGGCCCGACACGGTGTGTGAGACGTGGGGTGTGCCCGAGGTCGTGCAGCGGGAGGGCAGGCCGATCGAGGCCGCACAGCTGACGGGCCGGGTGAACCCCGGCACCGGGTTCGTCGGCAACCAGTACGTGATGGAGCTGGCGGGACAGGTCCCGCGCTGGCCCTCGCAGGGGAGTTCCCCGTGGGGCGGGCTGTCGGGCGCGGCGGTCTTCTGCGACCGCCTGCTCATCGGGGTGGTCGCCGCGGACCGGGAGTACTCGGCGCACGCCGCGCTGAACGTGGTTCCCTCCTACGTCCTGCATCATGACCCCGCCTTCCGGGCCGCGCTGGCCGAGTACGGGGGCGGTGGGGCCGTCGCCCTGGAGGCGGCCGAGTTCCAGCACCTCGCCGACGAGGACAGCACGGGTCCGGGCGACGGGCCGCGTACTCCGGCCGCGCTCCTGCGAGCGGAGCGACGCACCGTGCCCTTCTACGGGCGGGAGGAACTGCTCGGCCGGCTGGTGGGGTGGGGTGAACGGAGCGGGTTCGGTGCCTGGTTGCTCCATGGACCGGGCGGGCAGGGAAAGAGCCGGCTGGCGCACCAGCTGTCGGACCGGATGGCGGCGAGCGGCTGGGTGGTGCTCTGGCTTCGCTCCGACGGTGTGGAGGGGCGGGTGCGGGAGCTGCGGGACGCGGCGAAGCCCCTGCTGGTCGTAATCGACTACGCGGAGAACCGTGTCGCGCAGCTGGTCGAAGTGATCGACGCCGCGGCGGCTCATCCTGGTTCGACCGCCTTCAAGGTGCTCCTCCTGGCGCGTACGGCCGGTGCCTGGTGGGCCCGGGCGCAGGGGGCCACCCGGCGCAGCGAGGAATGGCTTCACGGCACACCGGTCGTCGAGCTTCCGCCTCTCCAGCCGGAGCCGTCCGACCGCAGGAATGCCTATCGGCACGCGGTCGGTGCACTCGCGGACGCGTTGCCGCAGGTGAGGGGGGTGGCAGCGACCGATTGGCCGGCTCTGGCGGAGGTGCTCACGCACGGGCGGCTTCCGGAGTCGGTGGGCGGGGCCGGGATGGAGAACGCTCTCACCTTGCAGATGACCGCGCTCGCCGACCTCCTCGACGCGGCCGGAACCGTGTCCGACGGGGCTGCGGACGGGCCGCCCGACCGTCCTCCGGACGAGGTGGAGGACCGGTTGCTGGGCCACGAACGGCGTTACTGGGATCGGCGTGCCGCAGTACTCGGGCTCACCCCCGCCCTGAGTTCCGAAGCGCTCGAAACAGCCCTCGTCGCCGCGCAGTTGATGGGTGCCGCTTCACCCGGCCAGGCGGACCTCATCTGGGGGCGGCTGCCTGAGCTGGCCGACCAGGGCCGCGACCGCCGCACTACGATCACGGCGTGGATCGGTTCGCTCTACCCTTCCGGTGCCGTCGGAGTTCCCTGGTCCAGGATCCAGCCCGACCGGCTCGGTGAACGCTTCACCGGCCGCCTGCTCGAAGCCGATCCCGGGGTTGCCGATCGCCTGGCGGCGGGTGCCGACGCGGAACAGACCACGCAGCTCCTGGCCGTCTACAGCCGGGCGGCCGCGCACGGGGTCTTCCAGGGGCGGTTGGACCGGCCCTTGGTCGACCTGTGTCTGACACACCGCGGTCGGCTCGCCGGGCCGCTCATGACCACTGTCACGCGGACCACGCGCCCCGAACCGTTGATCGCGGCGCTCCGGGAGATCAGCGACGACCCGGGCACCGCTCTGGCCGACCTCCAGGCCTTCGCGGACCAGCTGCCGGAGTCCAGCCGTCGCCTGGCCTCGTGGGCCCTCGACCTTTCGCGCGTCCTGGCCGATCGGTACCGGGATGCGGCCAGGGTCGACCCCGGAGCTCGGCCGGGCCTTGCCAGGGCTGTGAGCAGCCTCGCCGGCAGGCTCGGTGCCATGGGCCGGCGGGAGGAGGGGCTGGCTTTCGCCGTCGAGGCTGTAGACCTCAACCGTTCGCTCGATGCCGCTGAGCCCGGGGTGCACGGGCGGTCGCTCGCAGCCGCGCTGAACATCCTCGCCAACCGGCAGGCGGAGCTGGGGCGGTGGGCCGACTCCTCGATGACGGCTCAGGAGGCGGTGCTTCGCTACCGCGCTCTTCCGGAGCGGGGTGACGGGTACCACCGGGATCTCGCCATGGCGCTCAGCAACCTCTCCGTCAGCCTGGGGCGGGCGGGACGTCCGGAGGAGGGGCTGACGGCCGCCGAGGAGTCCGTCCGCATCCGGCGGCACCTCGTACGCGACGACGACCCCGCGCACCAGGCTGACCTCGCGATATCCCTGAACAACTACGCCAACAGGCTGAGTTCCCTGGGGCGCTGGGAGGAGAGTCTTGCGATCTCGCAGGAGACCGTCGGCCTGTACCGCGTCCTCGCACGGGAGAATCCTGACGCCTATCTGCCTCTTCTGGCCAGGGCGCTCAGCAACTACTCCGTCGATCTCGGCGAGGCTCGGCGGGAGGAGGAGGGCCTGTCCGCCGTCGAGGAGGCTGTCCGTCTTCGCCGGGACCTCGTCCGCGAGAATCCGGCTGCCCATGTGGCCGGGCTCGCGGCTTCCCTGCTCAACCTGGCGCAGGATCTGGGAAGGGCGGGGCGTCGGGCTGAGGGCCTGGCCGCCGCCGAGGAGGCGGCGGGTTATTACGACGAGCTCGCGCGGAAGGACGCCGGAGCCTTCGAGGAGCTGCTCGGTGAGGCGCGCGGGACAGCGAACGCGCTCCGGACGGGACCTGGCGGCACAGCCGAGCCTGGTGGTGGTACCCGGGAAGGTGTGCGATAGCTGCGTCTCGCCGGTGGGCTTCCTCGGGTCGGCCGCCGGTCCGGTGATGGTGGCGGCTCTTCACTTGGCGGGTTGCGCTCGAGTGGGCGGCTGCGGTGTCCGTGCCGACAGCTGGGTGAGCCACGGCAAGGGTCCACTCCGAGGTGTCGGCCGGAATGCCACCATGGCAGGCAAGGCCGGTGAGCGACGATCAGCCTGTTGTCAGTGGCTCACTCTAGGGTCGGGTCTATGACAGCAGAACTGGTCCAGGACGCATGGACTCGCATCGACGCGTGGTTGCGTGAGCACGCGCCCCGCACGTTCGCCACGCTTCGGCCGCCCGCCGGGGACAAGGAGATCGCGGCGGCGCAGGAGGAGCTGGGCGTCATCTTTCCTCCGGACCTGGTCGCTTCACTCCTCCGGCACGACGGGGCGCTGGAGGGACCTGAGGCTTTCCGGTTCAGTTCGGGCGACCGGCTGCTCGGAGTGAGCGGGATCCTCGGGGACACCGGGTGCATGCGTGGCTTTGACCAGGGACCCGACGGGGAGGCCGAGGGCTACTGGCTGCGCGACTACGTGAAGTTCGGTTCCTATGACGTGACGTCGGACGGTCTCCTGGTGGATTGCCGTACCGAGCGGGACTCCTTCGGTGCGGTCGGACGGTTCTTCGACGAGACCGGCACCCGTTTCGGGGAGGCTGACTCCCTGGGTGGGTATCTGTCCGACGTGGCCGGCAGGCTTGAGTGTGGCCGGGACGCCGGTGTCGTCACGTTCAACGGTCGGCTGTTCTGGGAGGGGCCGCTGCCTGCCAGGCCGCAGTCCGGTTCCGGCGGTCCCCTTCCCGCACCGGATGAGCGGCTGCCGGAGCTGGACCTGTCCCACAGTCCCACCGATACCCTCCACGCGAGTCACCTGGACGGCCTGGAGGAACTCGGTGCACTGATCGCGATCCTGCCGTACGAGCAGGTGGTTGACGCCGCGCGGAAGCAGCTGCGCAGACTGGCGGTCGAATCGGGCCTGAACAGCTACCCGGAGGTCAAGGCAGCTCTGGACGCGTGGGAGCGCGGTGTGGCGCCGCCGCGGCCGGACCAGAGCGGGCCGCTGGCCCTGCGACTCCGGGCGGTGCTCGCGCAGGCCGACACCGGCCGAGACGTCACTCGCAGGTGGGCCGTGGAGAAGACAGCCCTCGGGATCTGGGGGTCTCCCTACAGGTCCGTGTGCGAGAGCGCGGAGACCCGGAGTCACTTCACGGTCGACTGGCGCGCGGATCTGCATGCGGACCTGGGCAGTCCGCCGCTGCCGCCGATACCTGACGAGCCCTTCTGGGGTGCTCTGCGCAACCCCGCCATCGACTCCGGTTGGTACGCGGCTCAGTACCCCCAGGCTGAGGGCTGACCCGAGGGGTTTCGGTTCCGCGCGAGCGCCTCGTGGCTTCGTGTGGCGGTCATCGTCGGTCGAGGCGCTCGGTCACCAGTGATGGATGGCGAAGTGCAACGACTGGCTTCGTCGCTCTTACGTTCTTGGCAGCAGCGTTCGTTCGCCACTCCGGGCAGCAGATGGAGGTCGACGGGTTCGGGAATGTTCGCGAGGAATGACGTCGGTTCCTGGGACGGCCCTCCGCCCGGCAGGGCGTCGGGCCGTCTGAGCAGGTCAGGTCGGGGTCAGCCGGTTCGGGCGGAGTCGAGATGGCGGGTGTCACCGAGGCTGACGACTTGGCGGTTGTGGAAGAAGTCGTCTTCGCGCAGTGTGGTGATGCTGCCGGAGGGCGCCCGGAAACTGGCATGGCCGGCGGACTCGATCGGCATCTTGATCCAGGACGCCACGACGCATGTCAGAGAGCCGCCGTGGGTCACGATGATCTGGTGTTCGCACGGGCTCCGCAGGATCTCGTCCATGGCTGCGTAGATGCGCCGTGCCCACGACGCCTTGGTCTCCGCACCCTGCACGCCCTCGTCGTGGTCCATCCGTTCCCCGTCAGCCGGCGGCGGGATGAAACGCCGGTCGAGCCACTCCTGCGGCCTCCCCTCCGCCTCGCCGTAGGACTTCTCCCGCAGCCTGCGATCCAGGACCGGCTTCACGCCGAATGCTTCGGCCACCTCGTCCGCCGTCCGTAGGGTGCGCTGCAGATCCGAGGAGAACAGCTCCACCTCGGCGCCGTCCGGTATCCGGGACCGCAGCGCCTGGGCGATGGAGACCGCCGCACGGACGCCGACGGACGTCAGCCGCGAGTCGTGCCATCCGCCGACGACTCCCTCGACGTGGTGTGTCGCCTCCGGATGGGTGACGACGTACAGAGTGCGCATGAGCGCGTGCCCTCCTGTAGGTGGCGTCCTGCCTGGTTGCAGGGCGTAACTATGGACGAGCGGGTTCGGAACCATCAAGCGGGTTCCTCGGCTCGGGCTCGGGTGCTGGCAAGGCGGTAGGAGTCGGTGCGGTGCTGGTCTCGATGAGCGTGCCGTTGACGGCGAGGCGGTCGACGATGGCCGCGCGGATGCGTGGGTCGGTGCAGCTCCCGGCAGCCGCCGAAGGACTCGTACGAGGCAGTGCCGGCGCTGTTCTTCTCCTCGCGTCGGGTCAGGACCGGGAAGAGGAGTTCGGCTGCGTGGCGGTCGAGTCGCATGGAGCCGAGTTCTTCATCGCATCAAGGACCGACGCGGCCGTAGCGGCCGTAGCGGGCGATGGTCTTGTTGAGCTGATTCTCGTCGGCGGCCTCGACCAGTTCGTTCACCAGCTTCGTGGCGGGCGTGTAGCGGACGCGGTAGCCCTTCATCGCGGCCTCGGTGCCACGTGCGATGAGCATGTGGGACGTGCCGGTGCCGGAGTCGCCGATCGGGCAGAGCGGCTGGCTCTTCTTCACCCATGCGCAGCTGGCGAGGGTGGGGATGGCCGCCGCGTCGGTGTTCGGGGTCGGCGTCAGGTCAGCGTTCGGGGTCGGCGTCGAAGTCACGCGTCGTCAAGGACGTGTCGCAGGCCGCGTGACGCCCGGTGTGTTCACCGGGCGAAAGCGGTGTGCTCCCGGGCGAAAGCCGTGTGCTCACCGGGCGAAAGCGGCGTTCACCGGGTGAAATAGGGGTCTGCGGCCATCTGCTGGTAGGCGGCGAGGGTCGCGGGCGACGATCCGATCTGCCAGTGCCGCTCTTTGTCGACGTCGAACCACACCAGAGCCTTGATCAGAGGGAATTCCTCTTTCAGGCCCGGGACGATTCCTCGGATCCACTCGGGTTTGCTTCCGCCTGTCTCGTCGGACCCCGTCTCACCGATGATGACCGGCTTTCCCTTGGCCGCGAGCTTTCCGTAGATGTCCCTGAAGAGTTCGGTGAAGCTCTGCCACGCGAAGTCCGGGTCGGAAGTTCCCCAGTTGTATCCGTCGACGCCCGTCCAGTCCACGTACTCGTCTCCGGGGTAGTACGACATGACGTCAGGGGCGTCGCGGCTGTCGGTGACGTTCGGCGCCCAGACCCAGACGACGTTCGTGGCTCCACGCCGATCGAACACCTCGTGGATATGGCGGTAGGCGGCGATGTACAGCTCGGGATCGTGCCCGCCCCAGCCCTCTTCCTCGTTCATCTCCGCCGCGAAATCGAGGAAGAACGGCTTGTCCAGTGCTTTCGCTCCGTCAGCCTGCTTCTCTATGGTCGCGTCCAGCGATCCATCGACGATGTCGTTGAAGTCGACATCGAAGGGTTCCCAGTTCACCAGGGGGATACGGCCGCCGCTGAAGTCGTCCCGGGTGGCTTCGGAGTCGGACCAGTCGTCTTCCCAACCGTAGTAGGTGAGGTGAATCCCGGGGGCCGTCCCGATACGGGCGTCCGTCTCCTCCATGGTGCCGTCGCCGTAGTAGTGCCCCAGCAGTGCGCCTTCCGACGGGACGAGCGGGGCGGCGGCCGGTGAGGACGGGGCGGCCTTCTCGCCCGCGCGGTCCTCCTTCCCTGCGGGGGAGCAGGAAGTGGCGGTGAGCGCTACCGCTGTGGCGAGGACCGTGCCCGCCAAGCCCGTACCGAGGCGGCGCAGGGCCGGCTTCGGCGGCGTGGCGATCCCGCTCGTCGATCGCCCGGCCGCGCCCTGGCCGTGCCGTCGGCGCAGCGGCCGGCCGAACGGGGTGTCCCTACCAGTCATGCTGCTGCTCCTTCGCCACGAAACTGGCGCTCCGTCAGCTTCGGGCTTTCACGAGTTGGGCTGTACAGGCCCGGGGCCCGGGTCACACAAGGGAAGAGCGCTGCTGACCTGTGGCAACGGGTCTCTTCAAGGGCCCGTCGGCTGCAAGGGAAGAAGCACTCTCCAGGTGGGGAAGCGTAGCCGGTCGTACGTGTGTGTCCGTTGCGGGGGCGGGCGTCGGGCCGTGGGTTCGGGGGCGATGCCGGCGACGCCGCGGGACGGGGCGGAGACTGCCCGAGAGCAGCTCGGGCAGCGGAGACATCTTGATGTCCGATGCCCCTGCCATCCTGGCCGCCACGCATGCCCCGGACTCGGAGGAACCTGGATGTTGAGTGACGGACTCGCCTGGATCGGCGTACACAGCAGCGCAGACGCTTCCGCTGTCCTGCCCGGGATGCTCGGCGGGATCTCCCTCACGTGTGCGCGTGGCGTCGACGCGGACGAGTTCCTCATCGCGCTGGGGGCCGACCTGGATGAGCTCGCCGACCGCACCCCGTGCAAGGACCTCGTCGTGCCGGTGAGACGACGAGGTGACCGTTCGCCTCACGTGAATCGCGCGATGTACGGGGCGTGCGGCGACTGGGTGTACGTGCTGGAGGACGGGGGCATGGCGACGTGGGCCGCGGGCTACCGGGCGGTGCCGTCGATGCGGCCCGCGCCGGGTGAGGAGTTCGTCTGCGTGACGATGAACGCGTGGAGCCCGCCGCGAAGCGTCGTCCACGCGCCGGGGGACGGGCGCGTCTGGCAGGCCGAGTTCGGGGAGGACACCGGCCAGGGCTCGGTCCTGGACGTGGCGCTCCGTGCCGCCGGCGCCGTGTTCCCGGCCATCGGGGAGGTGGGTGAGACCGTCCTGGCAGCGCACTACGAGGAGTACGGGCCCGGGCTGCCCGGAGCGGTGTTCACAGCCGTCGGCGCCTACTGCGGCCTGTCCGTCGATCAGGGGGCCGTCCAGGCCGGCGACCTGCCCGCGGTCCTGCTTCCCATGGTCTGACCGCCGGCAATGGCGCAGCGCGGTGCCGGGTATGGGGTCGGGTATGGGGTCGCGCTGCGGGCTTCCGCGTTCTCAGGGGTCTGGGCGGGCGGAGGAATGCGCGGGGTCCGGCCCGCTCGTCTGTCTTCGGGCACACTTCGACCGGCGGGCTTGCACTGTGGACGTTGGGGGGTCTTTCTGGGCCTGGCTCCCACGTGCGGCTGGCCCCCCAAGTGCTGCTGGCTGCACGGGCGTCGGCGCCCATGAGTTGGGTGACGTCTGCCCTGGCCGACGGGGTGCTGATCGCCCTGCGACGGCCCGCTGCTCTTCTCCGGGCGGACACTGTCTTGTCGATATACCGCCTTGAGGCCGTCACGTCGTTCCCTGAGTCGGTGGCGATGAAGGAGCGGGGCTGGTGGCCCGGGACCGGCGATGGCAGACCGTGACGGTCCGCCACGTGGCGGCGTACAGCAGCAGTGTGACGGCGAAGCAGGCGCCGGCTCTCTTGGCGGCTCCGGTCAGCACACCTTCGGCGACGGTTCCCCAGGGGGCGTGGACGGTCCTGGAGGGGTAGGTGGTCTCGCGCACGCCGTCGCCGAGATCGACGGTGGTGGGGCGGCTGTCATCCACTTCGGTTCGGTAGCGGTAGGCGTGGAAGTCCTCGTGGGCGTGGACGGAGGCTCCCAGTGCGGGGGCCGCGACCAGCAGGGTCAGCACGCTCCACCGCAGGACGGGCCCGAGGCGGGGAACGGTGTCGGTGCCGCCACCAGTGCGCGAGCGGCCGCGGAGCCGCCACAGGCGCCGGCCGATGACAGCCAGTCCGAGGGCGGTGCTCGCGTACTGCAGGAGCCGAGCGACCGTCAAGCCGCCCGGGACCGGGGCGCCCAGCTGCGGTACGTGGGTGACCAGGAGGCCGTCGCCGTGGGTGAAGGAGTCCCAGGCCAGGTGGGAGGCGATGCCGATCAGGGCGGAGAGCAGCAGCCAGGCGGCGTACCGGACCTTCGCGGGCAGGCCGGGTGTCTGCTCGGCTTCCGGAAGGCTGAGGCGGGGTGGGAGCACGGCGGTGATCGGCGCGCTCAGCATCCTGTACACGGCGACCAGTCCGAGGGCGAAGGGCATATTCAGCAGCAGGCCCGCCGCGGCGGAGTGGGTCTGCGTAGCGTTGAGGAACGGCCCGTACCAGTCCTGGGGGCTGGTCTCGGACACACCGAGGACGTCCAGGAAGTACGGGACGTCGGGTGCCACGGCGCCCGCGACCAGAGCTGCCGGTACGAAGGGGCGGCGCATCAGCGGGAGCACCGCTGCGGGGTGCGACAAGGTGAACGGCAACTCGATGGTCTTCCCTGCTCGGACTGGGCGGGCGGACAGGCCGGGCCTTGTGTGCCGCGCTGTTCGGCGTGCTGTCGGGCGTGCTGTCACCGGGCGGCCGGGACCGGAGGGCCGGCCTGTCGGCCCACGCGTGTACGGATAGAACACCGGAGAGAGTATTCATCTCAACGGACTATGGCAACACGGGAGTCTTCCGGTGCGTGGGATGTACGCCGGGGCGGGACGGGGCGGGCAGGAGCCCTCGCCGGCGGGGCTAAATGTTCTGTTCACGGAGGTTGGTAACGATGTAGTTCTAGGGTGCGATTCGTAAGTGGATCAAGCTAGTGTGCCCCGATGACAGAGACGCAACGACGCCGCGACGTAGGCCCGCCTGGCAGCGACTCCGACGAGAAGTCGACATTGT
>NZ_JBHVQX010000053.1:0-28228 GCF_042886395.1 Streptomyces sp. NPDC058008
GGACGGGCCCGTCGGGGCCCGTCCGGCGGACGTCCTCGTGTCGCGGCCCGGCGGGCCGCGCCGGGTCAGGCGTGGGTGCGCAGCAGGGTGCGCATCGTCCGCATGGCGACCGACAGGTTCGCCAGGTCGAAGGACTCCGAACCGCGGATCTCCTCCAGCGTGGCGCGTGACCGCGCCAGGATCGCCGCGTTCTTCTCCTCCCAGGCGTCGAACCGCTGCTCGGGCGAGGACGACCCGTTGCCGACGGACAGCACGTCCGAGGTGAGCGCGGCGTGCGCGGCGTACAGGTCCTCACGGATGGAGGCGCGGGCCATGGACTGCCAGCGGTCGGCCCGCGGCAGCTCGATGATCCGGTCCATCAGCTGGGAGATCCCCAGCCGGTCGGCGAGGTCGTAGTACACCTCGGCGACGTCCAGCGGGTCCTTGTCCGTACGGTCCGCGATGGCCACGATGTCCAGCGCCGGGAAGGCCGAGGAGAACCCGGCCACCCGGACCGCCAGTTCCTCGGGGACGCCCACCGAGGTGAGCTCGTCGAGGATCGACCGGTGCCACTCGATGTCGGCACCCCTGAGCAGCTTCGGCAGGTCGTTCCAGACCCGCTCGACGCCCTCGCGGAAGAACCCGATGGTCTCGGCGATCTCCACCGGCTGGGGCCGGTTGCCGAGCAGCCAGCGCGAACCGCGCTCGACGAGCCGGCGCGAGTGCAGCCGGATCCGGGTCTGCACCTCGGCGCCCACCGTGTTGTCGAGCGCCTCCACGGCGTCCCACACGGCGGACAGCCCGAAGATCTCACGGGCGGCGAACTGCGCCCGCACGATCTCCTCCAGCGAGGCCCCCGTCTCCTCGCGCAGGCGGTGCAGGAACGTCGAACCACCGGTGTTCACCGTGTCGTTGACCAGCACCGTCGTGATGATCTCGCGGCGCAGCGCGTGGCCGTCGACCGCGTCGGGGAAGCGCTCGCTCAGCTGCTTCGGGAAGTACGCGTGCACCAGGCCCTGCAGATGCGCGTCGTCCGGGAGGCTGGTGGAGATCAGCTCCTCGGCCGCCGTGATCTTGGTGTAGGCGAGGAGCACGGCCAGTTCCGGCTGGCTGAGGCCCTTGCCGTGGTTGAGCAGTTCACGGATCTGACGGTCGTTCGGCAGGAACTCCAGGGCACGGTCCAGGTGCCCGTCACGGCCGAGCCTGCGCATGAAGCGCTGGTGGGCGTGGAGGAGGGACGGCGCCTGGGCGCAGGCGTTGGCGAGCGCGACGTTCTGCGCGTAGTTGTTGCGCAGCACGAGCTGTCCGACCTCGTCGGTCATCTCCGCGAGCACCTTGTTGCGCTGCTTCACGGTCATGTCGCCCTCGCGGACCAGACCGTTGAGCAGGATCTTGATGTTCACCTCGTGGTCGGAGGTGTCCACGCCGGCGCTGTTGTCGATCGCGTCGGTGTTGATCCGGCCGCCGGAGCGGGCGAACTCGATGCGGCCGAGCTGGGTGGCCCCGAGGTTGCCGCCCTCACCGACGACACGGGCCCGCAGGTCCGCGCCGTTGACCCGGATCGAGTCGTTGGCCTTGTCGCCGACGTCGGCGTTCGACTCGGCCGTCGACTTGATGTACGTGCCGATGCCGCCGTTCCACACGAGGTCGACCGACGCCTTGAGGATGTTCTGCATCAGCTCGGCGGGGGTCATCTTCGTGACCTTGGAGTCGATGCCGAGCGCCGCGCGGATCTGCGCGTTGACCGGGATCGACTTCGCCGACCGCGGGTGGATGCCGCCGCCCGCGGACAGCAGTTCCTTGTCGTAGTCCGCCCAGGAGCTGCGCGGCAGGTCGAACAGCCGGCGCCGCTCGGCGTACGAGGTCGCCGCGTCCGGGGTCGGGTCGATGAAGATGTGCCGGTGGTCGAAGGCCGCGACCAGCCGAATGTGCTCGGAGAGCAGCATCCCGTTGCCGAAGACGTCACCGGACATGTCCCCGACGCCGACGACCGTGAAGTCCTCGGTCTGGGTGTCGTGGCCCAGCTCGCGGAAGTGCCGCTTCACGGACTCCCAGGCGCCGCGGGCGGTGATGCCCATGCCCTTGTGGTCGTAGCCGGCCGAGCCGCCGGAGGCGAAGGCGTCACCGAGCCAGAACCCGTAGGCGACGGCGACGTCGTTGGCGATGTCGGAGAAGCTCGCCGTCCCCTTGTCGGCGGCGACGACGAGGTAGGTGTCGTCCTCGTCGTGGCGGACGACCTCCGGCGGGTGGACGACCTCCCCCGTCACCATGTTGTCGGTGATGTCGAGGAGTGCCGAGATGAAGATCTTGTAGCAGGCGATGCCCTCGGCGAGCCAGGCGTCGCGGTCCACCGCCGGGTCCGGCAGCTGCTTGGCGACGAACCCGCCCTTGGCGCCCACGGGCACGATCACGGTGTTCTTGACCATCTGCGCCTTGACCAGGCCGAGGATCTCCGTACGGAAGTCCTCCCGCCGGTCCGACCAGCGCAGTCCGCCGCGGGCGACCTTGCCGAAGCGCAGGTGGACGCCCTCGACCCGCGGCGAGTAGACCCAGATCTCGTACGCCGGGCGGGGCGCGGGGAGGTCCGGGATGGCCTGCGGGTCGAACTTCATCGACACGTAGCCGTGCGGCTCG
This sequence comes from Streptomyces sp. NPDC058008, assembly GCF_042886395.1. NCBI lineage: Bacteria > Bacillati > Actinomycetota > Actinomycetes > Kitasatosporales > Streptomycetaceae > Streptomyces > Streptomyces sp. NPDC058008. The sequence goes on from NZ_JBHVQX010000053.1 coordinate 2,614, forward strand.
TGGTCGTCGGCCAGCTGGAAGTAGTTGGTCCGCAGCGTGGCCTTGATGACGGTGAGGAAGGACCGCAGGATCCGGTCCTCGTCCAGCGAGGCGACCTGGTCGAGCGCCCCGTCCAGCTCCTCCAGCAGCCCGTCCGTCAGCTCCGTGCCGGCCTTCTGCCGGGTCGGGGACATCCGGGCCTCGAAGAGGGAGACCAGCAGCCGGGTGGTGTGGACGTTGTTGCGGAGGGTGTCCTCCATGTAGTCCTGGCTGAAGGTCGAACCGGCCTGGCGCAGGTACTTCGCGTAGGCGCGCAGCACCATGGCCTGACGCCAGTCGAGGCCCGCGCCCAGGACCAGGCTGTTGAAGCCGTCGTTCTCGGCCTCGCCGGTCCAGATGGCCGCGAACGCCTCCTGGAAGCGGCTGCGGGCGTCGTCGGCGAGGTGGTCACCGCTGCCCGCGGACTTCTTCGGCAGGCGCAGCCCGAAGTCGTAGATCCAGGCGTGCGTGCGGTCGGCGCAGCGCAGCTCGTAGGGGCGCTCGTCGACGACCTCCACGCCGAGCCGCTGGAGCGCGGGCAGGACGGCGGAGAGCGAGACCTGCTCGCCGGTCCGGTAGATCTTGAAACGGCGCTCGGCGGGGCCGGCGCCGACCGGCTCGTAGAGGCTGAGGGCGAAGTCCTTGTGCTCGCTCTTGAGCTCTTCGAGGTGGACCAGGTCGGCGACCGCGGCGCGCGGCGAGTGGTCGGCCTTGTACCCCTCGGGGAAGGACTGGCCGTACCGGCGCAGCAGCTCGGCGGCGCGCTCCTCGCCGCACTCGGCGTTCAGCGCCTCCTGGAAGCCGTCGGCCCAGGAGCGGGCGGCCTCGACCAGGCGCGCCTCGATGCGGTCCGCGTCGGCGTCGGTGAGGTGCGGGAGCTCGGTGCCCGGCGCGACCCGGACGACGAAGTGCAGGCGGGAGAGGATCGACTCCGTGTTCCAGGCGGTGAAGTCGACGCTGATGCCGCTCAGTTCCTCCTTGAGGATGTCGATCAGGCGGAGCCGCACACCGGTGGTGTAGCGGTCGCGCGGCAGGTAGACGAGGGCGGAGTAGTAGCGCCCGTACTCGTCCTGGCGCAGGTAGAGCCGCAGGCGCCGGCGCTCCTGGAGGTAGAGCACCGAGGTCACGATGGAGCGCAGCTGGTCGACGGGCGTCTGGAAGAGCTCGTCGCGCGGGTACGTCTCCAGGATCTGGAGCAGGTCGCGGCCGTCGTGGCTGTTGGGCGTGAAGCCCGCGCCCTCCAGCACCTCGGCGACCTTGCGGCGCACCACGGGCACCCGGCGCACGGACTCGGTGTACGCCGCCGAGGAGAACAGGCCGAGGAAGCGGCGCTCACCGACGACGTTGCCGTCGGCGTCGAACTTCTTCACCCCGACGTAGTCCAGGTAGCTGGGGCGGTGCACGGTCGCCCTGCTGTTCGCCTTCGTCAGGACCAGGAGCTTGTGCTCCCGGGCCTTGGCGCGGGCGTCCGCGGGCAGCCGGTCGAAGGACGGGCTCACCGGGTGGGCCTCGTCCTCGCTGTGCTGCGGGTCGGAGCGCAGGATGCCGAGACCGGAGCCGGGGACGGCGGTCAGCGCGTCGGAGTCACGGAGCTCGTACTCGCGGAACCCGAGGAAGGTGAAGTGGTCCGCGGCCAGCCAGCGGAGCAGCTCACGGGCCTCCTCGACCTCCTCGTCGGCCAGGTCGTCGAGCGGCTCGGAGGGGAGGTCGTCGGCGATCCGCAGGGCGGTGTCGCGCATCTTGTCCCAGTCCTCGACGGTCTCCCGTACGTCGGACAGGACACGGAGCAGATCGGCGGTGATCTGCTTCAGGTCCGCGCGGTCGGTCTCCCGGTCGATCTCGACGTGGATCCAGGACTCGACGAGCGCGTCGTGCGGCAGCGCGTCCTTGACGGCCTTGCGTCCGCCGGTCCGCTTCGTTCCGCCGTTCCTGGCCCGGTCGTCGGCGAGCACCTCGATGAGCTTGCCGGCGACGTCACGGCGGACGACGACCTGCGGGTGGATCACCAGGTGGATGCCGCGGCCCTGCCGGGACAGCTCGTTGGTGACCGAGTCGACCAGGAACGGCATGTCGTCGGTGACGACCTCGACGACGGAGTGGCTGCTCGTCCAGCCGTTCTCGTCGACGGTCGGGGTGTGCACCCGGACGTTCGCGGTGCCCTGGGGGCGGTTCTCGGCGAGACGGTAGTGCGAGGACGCGGCGCCGAAGACGTCGACCGGGTCGCGGTCGCTGATGTCCTCCGGAGCGGTGTGCAGGTAGTAGCGCTGGAGATAGGCGAGCAGCGTGTCTCGGCCCGGCCGGCCGTCCTGGCCGGCCTCGGCGCCGTCCTCCGCTTCGGTACCGGCCCCGTCGGCAAGGTGCACCCGGAGGCCGCCCTCCGGGCCACCGACACCACCGCCCGGACTGTTGTCAGCTACCCGGGCCGCCCGTGCGAGCAGCTCGGCCTTGGCTTCGTCCAGCTTGGTCTGCATGTCCTCTGGCTCCTGTCGCGCGCCGTTGCGTGACGTAGGTGAGAAAGACGACGTACCGCCACGACGCGGGGTTTCCGGTCTGGTTCGACGCTATGCCGCCTGGGGAGGTGCCCAGGACCGTATCGGCCATTTTCGGCAGACGGCCCGGGACGCGGAGATCACGCATCGCCCGGGTGCTGTGGCACTCCGGGCGCAGGCCGGGGGCTTCGCTGCCCCCGAGGCATATCGCGCTGATCACGGCACCAGGCTATCCCTCCCGCACCCACAACCGTCATGAGCCGCATATGTACAAAAGAAGCCCTCGAACTTTGACACTCTGGACATCGCACCGGATCGTTTCTGCGCGTAAGGACACACACGCGGACAGATGCGCTCAGCGCGCCGCGGGCGGCGGGGCCACGACTGCCGCAACGCCCGACGCGGCCACGGTCCCGGCCGGTCACGGCTGTGCGGACCCGGTGGGCCGACCGGGTGCCGGGCGTACGGGTACCGCCCGTCCGGTGGCCGCCGGGCCCCCGGCGGACTGGCCGGTCGCAGTCTTGCGGCCCGCCGCCCGGCGTGTCTCAGTCCGCCATCAGCTCGGCCAGCGTGACGGCCTCGGCCAGGGTGTCCACCACGGGCACGCCCGCGGCCTCCAGACTCCCGCGGCTGTGCGATCCGCCGGTGTAGAGCACGGCGCGCGCGCCCACGTGGGCCGCGGCCACGGCGTCGTCGACCGCGTCACCGATGACCACCGCGGACTCGGGGGCTATGTCCCCCAGCACCTCGAAGTGGCGCCGCATGTGCTCCGCCTTGCTGCCGCCGGAGGGGCCGGTACGGCCGTCCACACGCACGAAGTGACGTTCGATGCCGTATCCCCGCACCACCGGGACCAGGTGCTCGTGGCCGTACATGCTCAGCAGCGACTGGCTCCGGCCGCCGCGCACCCACCGGGCCAGCAGCTCCTCGACCCCCTCGGTCAGCCCGCAGGCCGCCCGCTGCTCGGTGTAGTGGCGGTCGAAGAGGCCGTCCATGCGCTCCCACTCCGCCTGGGTGGGGAGCCTGCCCATGAGCCGCTCGTAGAACCTGGGTATCGGCACGCAGTACGTCTCGCGGTACTGCTCCAGGGTGAGCGGGGCCAGGTCGACCTCCGCGAAGGCCGCGTTCGTCGCCCCGAGCACCGCGTGGATGTCGTCGAGCAGTGTGCCGTTCCAGTCCCAGACCAGATGGGTGCGGTGCTTCCCCGTTGTCGCCATGCCTAGAAAATACTCGCCCCCTACGACAGCCACCCGGCCACCGGCACCCGGCGGGCCAGGGGCTCGGGCGATCAGGGCCCTCAGACGATCAGGCGATCAGGCGATCAGGCGATCAGGCCGGGGATCTCCTGGATCCCGAACCACAGCAGCTCGTGGTCCTCCGCGCCGTCCACGGTGAACTGCGCGTCGTCGTCACCGAGGTCCGCCGCGCCCAGAGCGGCCGCCGCCGCGGCGACGTCCTTCTCCGCGTCGTCGGCGTCCACGTGCACGGCGGCGGCCTTCGCCAGCGCGACCGCGTCCGCGATACGCACCTCGCCCAGCGACGCGGCGTCCAGGATGTGGTCCGGATCGGCGACCGCCGCCCCGTCCGGCACGTCGAGCGCGACGACGACGCGGCGCCGGGTCTCCTCCGGACGGCCCGCGATCAGCCGCAGGGAGGCGGAGGCGGCCCGGTTGAGCGCCGCGTACTCCAGCTCCTCGATGTCGTCGGAGACGTACCACTCGCGCAGACCGGGCGTCACGGCATAGGCGGTCAGCGGCCCCGGACCGACCTGACCCGCCCCGTGCGCCGCGGCGAGACCGGAGAGGGTCAGGGGGACGTACACACGCATGGATGACCGCTTTCGTAGTCGATGACGCCCTCAGGATACGTGTGACGTCCCCCTTCGGGGTTGCCGATCGGCCCGCCGCCGTCCACCGCGCGACGGCCGTCACCCCCACCGCCGCCTTGCGGTGCCGGGCCCGCCACACGGATAGGTGATCCCGCCCCGCACCCGTCCGGCCCCCACCGCCGCTTGCGGGGCCCACGACCGGCCCCGTAGAAGGTCCCCAACAGAAGTTACCGCCCGGTATAGCCGGGCACCGGACACCAGCCACGGGGGCTACGACCATGAACACGGAGAACAGGACGAGGCCGGCCGGCCGACGCGACAGCCGCAGGCCGGGCACCGTACCGACGCAACGGCCCCGGCGGCCGCTACGCCCGCACCAGTGGTTCGCGGAGCGCCTGCTCGCCGTGCTCAGCGGCCAGCGCCCGGTGCACTGGATGCTCGGCCACACGATCGGCGAGGCCTACGACCAGCTCGCCGAGCTCGCACCCGACGCCCCGCTCCGCGCGGGCGGCAGGCGTCCGGTCGTACGCACCTGCCACGGGGTCCAGCCGGCCACCGGCGTGGTCGAGGCCTTCGCCAGCATCGCCACGGGTGAACGGGTACGCGCCATGGCCTTCCGCCTGGAACAGGGGCCCGACCTCCGCTGGCGCTGCGCCGCGATCGACCTGGGCGGCGAACGGCTCACGACAGCCGGATGACGTCACGCCGGGGCCACGGCGTGCACCCGCAACCCACGCCGGGACGTCACCGCCTGCGCCGACGGGGACCGGGACGGCCCGGCGGCCGGATGACGTCACGCCGGGGCCACGGCGCCCCCGGCGTACACCGACACCCGCGCCGGGACCTGACCGCGTGCGCCGACGGGGATGTCGCCCTACGGCGACGAGGACCGGGACAGCACCGGCCTCAGCAGGCCCCCTGGCAGGGGCCTCGCGCCCGGCGAGGCAATCACGGCCCCCTGCCGGGGTGACGCCGTACGGACGCGAGAGCCGGGACAGCCCTGCGGTGGACGCCCCACGGCGGTCGGAGGACGACACCCGCCGGGAAGCGGGCGACCGGGGGCAGCCCCTGCCGGACAGCGCCGTCGTACGGCCACGGGAACGGGCTGTCCCGCACCCGTCGCCGTACGACGTGACAGGAACGGGCTGTCCCGCCCCGGACCCGGACGGCCCGCCCTGCCGGGGACCCGGCCCCCGGGCGACCGGGAACGCCCCTCGCCGGAGTGACACCGCACGGACGAGAACCGGGGCGGCGGCCCCATGCCGGACGCACCCCCGGAGGTCGGAGGACGGACCCGGCGGGTGTACGTCCTCGGGTCCGGCTCCACCGGAGGCGCCCCCGGAGAAGCCGAACCGGTGGAGGCCGGACCCGGAAGAGCCGAACCCGGTGGAGCCGGACCCGGTGGAGCCGGACCCGGTGGAGCCGGACCCCACGACGGGGCAGCCGGTCGGATGGGCAGAGGGGCAGACCCCCGCCCGTCGAGAGCGGAACACCCGCCGGAGCCGCACAACGGCCTCAGCGGGCCCCGCCCACCGCCGGTGGCCCGTTGGGGCGGCCGCCGCGCCCGCGGCCCCGGAGGGGCCCGGGAAACGGCCTGGCCCGGACACCGCTCGGTGTCCGGGCCAGGCTGATTCCCGCAGAGGCTCCGCGGGCTACTTCTTGCGGCGGCGGCCGCCCGTGCTCTTCTGCGCCTTGCGGCGCTCCGCACGCGTCATGCCGTCCGTCTCGGACCGCGCGCCGTCACCGTTGGAGAAGTCCCCCTCGACGACGCCGCCCTCCCCGTCCACCGTGGGGGCGGAGAAGTGCAGCCGGTCCGGGCGCTGCGGCGCGTCCAGGCCCTTGGCCCGGATCTCCGGGCGCCCGCCCGCGGCGGCGGCCACCGGCGCGTCCTGCTTGTCGAGCGAGGGGCGCTCCGCGCCCTCCTCCACCGGGACCTCCTCGACCTGCTGCTCGACCTGGACCTCCAGGTTGAACAGGTAGCCGACGGACTCCTCCTTGATGCCCTCCATCATGGCGTTGAACATGTCGAAGCCCTCGCGCTGGTACTCGACCAGCGGGTCCTTCTGCGCCATGGCCCGCAGGCCGATGCCCTCCTGGAGGTAGTCCATCTCGTAGAGGTGCTCACGCCACTTGCGGTCCAGGACCGACAGGACCACGCGCCGCTCCAGCTCGCGCATGATGTCCGAGCCGAGCGTCTTCTCACGCTCGGCGTACTGCTCGTGGATGTCGTCCTTGACGGACTCGGCGATGAAGTCGGCGGTCACCCCGGCCAGGTCGCCCGCGGCCTCCTCGAGCTCCTCGACGGTGACCTTCACCGGGTAGAGCTGCTTGAAGGCGCCCCACAGCCGGTCCAGGTCCCACTCCTCGGCGAAGCCCTCGGCGGTCTCCTGGCGGATGTAGTCGTCGATCGTGTCGTCCATGAAGTGGCGGATCTGATCCTGCAGGTCCTCCCCTTCCAGGACGCGACGGCGCTCGCCGTAGATGACCTCACGCTGCCGGTTGAGCACCTCGTCGTACTTCAGGACGTTCTTACGCGTCTCGAAGTTCTGCTGCTCGACCTGCGACTGCGCGGAGGCGATCGCCCGGGTCACCATCTTGTTCTCGATGGGGACGTCGTCGGGAACGTTCGCCATCGACATGACGCGCTCGACCATCTGCGCCTTGAAGAGCCGCATCAGGTCGTCGCCCAGCGACAGGTAGAACCGGGACTCGCCCGGGTCGCCCTGACGGCCGGAACGGCCGCGCAGCTGGTTGTCGATACGGCGCGACTCGTGCCGCTCCGTGCCGAGCACGTACAGCCCGCCGAGGTCCTTGACCTCCTCGAACTCCGCCTTCACGGCCTGCTCGGCCTTCTCCAGCGCCGCCGGCAGGGCCGCCGCCCACTGCTCGACGTGCTCGACGGGGTCGAGACCGCGCTGGCGCAGCTCCGCCTCGGCGAGGTCGTCCGGGTTGCCGCCGAGCTTGATGTCGGTGCCTCGGCCGGCCATGTTCGTGGCGACCGTCACGGCGCCCTTGCGGCCGGCCTGGGCGACGATCGTCGCCTCGCGGTCGTGCTGCTTGGCGTTGAGGACCTCGTGCTGGACACCGCGCTTGGAGAGCTGCTGCGAGAGGTACTCGGACTTCTCGACGGAGGTCGTACCGACCAGGATCGGCTGCCCCTTCTCGTGCTTCTCGGCGATGTCGTCGACGACCGCGGCGAACTTCGCGACCTCGGTGCGGTAGATCAGGTCCGACTGGTCGGCGCGGACCATGGGCCGGTTCGTCGGGATCGGCACCACACCGAGCTTGTAGATCTGGTGGAACTCGGCGGCCTCGGTCATCGCCGTACCGGTCATGCCGGAGAGCTTGCTGTAGAGGCGGAAGAAGTTCTGCAGGGTGATCGTGGCGAGCGTCTGGTTCTCGTCCTTGATGTCCACCCCTTCCTTCGCCTCGATGGCCTGGTGCATGCCCTCGTTGTAACGGCGGCCGGCGAGGATACGGCCGGTGTGCTCGTCGACGATCATGACTTCGCCGTCGATGACGACGTAGTCCTTGTCCTTCTTGAAGAGTTCCTTGGCCTTGATCGCGTTGTTCAGGTAACCGACGAGCGGGGTGTTGACCGACTCGTAGAGGTTGTCGATCCCGAGCCAGTCCTCCACCTTGGAGACACCGGGCTCATGGATGGCCACGGTCCGCTTCTTCTCGTCGACCTCGTAGTCGCCGGTCTCCTCGATGCCCTTGAGCGGGTTGCCCGCCTCGCCCCTGGTGAGGCGCGTGACCAGCTTGGCGAAGTCGCCGTACCACTTCGTGGCCTGGTCGGCGGGGCCGGAGATGATCAGCGGGGTACGGGCCTCGTCGACGAGGATCGAGTCGACCTCGTCGACGACGGCGAAGTTGTGGCCGCGCTGGACGAGCTCGTCCTGGGACCACGCCATGTTGTCGCGGAGGTAGTCGAACCCGAACTCGTTGTTCGTGCCGTACGTGATGTCGCAGGCGTACTGCTCACGGCGCTGGGCCGGAGTCATGTTGGCGACGATGCAGCCGACCTCGAGACCGAGGAACTTGTGCACCCGGCCCATCATCTCGGAGTCGCGCTCGGCCAGGTAGTCGTTGACCGTGATCAGGTGCACGCCCTTGCCGGAGAGCGCGTTGAGATACGCGGGCAGGGTGCCGACGAGGGTCTTGCCCTCGCCGGTCTTCATCTCGGCGACGTAGCCGAGGTGCAGGGCGGCACCGCCCATCATCTGGACGTCGTAGTGGCGCTGTCCGAGGACGCGCTTCGCGGCCTCACGGACCGTCGCGAACGCTTCGGGAAGCAGGTCGTCCAGGCTCTCGCCGTCCGCGTACCGTTCCTTGTACTCGTCGGTGAGCGCCCGCAGCTCGGCGTCGGAGAGGTTGACGAAGTCCTCTTCGATGGAGCTGACCTGGTCCGCGATGCGGTGCAGTTTGCGCAGGATCTTGCCTTCGCCTGCACGCATGAGCTTGTTGAAGACGGACACTGAGGCTGGTCTCCTTGCCGGTCGGGCCTGGCACTGGGTCGTGTTATGGACTCTGGCACGGGCACGGCAGGTAGGCCCCACCGCAACGGCCATCGTAAGCGAGGACCCCGCCGCGCCGGGAGGGCTGCTGCCGCGTTCCCCTCGCCGCACCCTTCCAGGACAACGGCCGGAGGGTGCGGAAGGTGCCGGGAAGCCCCAAAAGTGCTCGCATCCCGCACGGAGGATCACCAGAATCCCTGTATGGAACCGATCACCCGGACCACCGAACGCCTGCTCCTGCGCCCCTTCGGCCCGCAGGACGCGGACGCCGTGTACCAGGCCTGCCAGGATCCCGACATCCAGCGCTGGACGGTCATTCCCTCCCCGTACACCCGTGCCGACGCCGAACTCTGGACGCGGACGCTGTCCCCCGCCGGCTGGCGGGAGGACACGATGTACAACTTCGCGGTGGTGCGACGGGACGACGGGCCGCTCGTCGGGGCGCTCGGCGTCAACCGCTGCGGCCTGCCGGGCACGTACGAGGTGGGCTTCTGGACGGCCAGGGAGCACCGCGGTTCCGGCTACGCCACGGAAGCGGTGCTCGCGGCGGCCCGCTGGGCGTTCGCCGCCCTCGCCGCGGACCGCCTGGAGTGGCGGGCGGAGATCGGCAACACCCCGTCCCGTGCGGTCGCCCTGCGTGCCGGTTTCCGCATGGAGGGTGAGCAGCGGTCCGCGCTGTTCAACAAGGGGATACGGCACGACACCTGGACCGGCGCGCTGCTCCCGGCCGATCTCGGGCTGACGGGCACGTATCCCCACCGCCCGGCCACGGATGTCAGTGGCGCCCCCTAGGGTTCCCCGCATGACGTCTGCCCCGCCGCCCGTACTGGAGCTCTCCGCCGACCAGGCACGCCGCATCGCGCTGCGCGCCCAGGGCCTCCTGGGCGCCCCGGACCGCCGGGCGGGGGTCCACGGCGTCCTGCGCCGCCTCGGGGCCGTCCAGCTCGACACCATCTCCGTCCTGGCCAGGTCGCACGAGCTCGTGCCCTACGCCCGTCTCGGCGCCCTGGGCCGCCGCACGGTGGACGACGCCTACTGGTCGGGCGGCCGCTCGTTCGAGTACTGGTCGCACGCGGCCTGCGTCCTGCCGGTCGAGGAGTGGCCGCACTTCGCCTTCCGCCGCCGCGCCTACCGGTCCCGCCCGCAGTGGAACCACGACCTGCCCGACGGGGCGTACGACACGGTGATCAAGCAGCTGCGCACCGAGGGACCGCTGACCGCGACCGAGCTGGGCGGTGCGAAGAACGGCGGCGAGTGGTGGGACTGGTCGGACTCCAAGGTCGCCGTCGAGCGGGCCCTGATGTACGGCGAGGTGGTCTGCACCGAGCGGCGCGGCTGGAAGCGGGTCTACGACCTGGCCGAACGCGCCATTCCGGACGCCGTGCTCCACGACGACCTGGACGACAGGGAGTGCCTGCGCCGGCTGGTGGCGCTGGCGGGCCGGTCGCTGGGCGTCGGCACCCGGGCGGACATCGCCGACTACCACCGGCTCAGGGCCGATCAGTTCGACGCCGTCGTCGCGGACTCCGGGCTCGTCCCGGTGACGGTAGGAGGCTGGACGAAACCTGCCTGGGCACACCCCGAGGCACTGGCCTCGGAGCCGCGCGGACGGCACCGCACGACGCTGCTGTCACCGTTCGACTCGCTGATCTGGGAACGGGCCCGCACCGAGCGGATCTTCGGCTTCACCCACCGCCTGGAGGCGTACGTCCCCCGGCCCAAGCGGATCCACGGCTACTTCGCGATGCCGCTGCTGGCGGGCGGCAGGCTGCGCGGCCGGGTCGACCCGGCACGGGAGGGGACCACGCTGGTCGCCCGCCAGGTGTCCCTGGACGGCGCCAGGTCCGTGCCGCAGATGGCCGAGGCCCTCGTGGAGGCGGCGTCCTGGGTCGGCTGCACGGATGTGCGACTGGAGCGCGTCGACGCGCCGGAGCTGCGCGAGCCGCTGACGGCGGAGATCGCCCGCGTCCTGGCACAGGGGTAGGGGCGGACGGACCGCGTCCGGACCACCTGATCTACGGACCGCGTCCGGACTACCTGATCTCCAGGATCTTCTCCCGCATGGCATAGACCACCGCTTCCATCCGGGAGTGCAGCTGGAGCTTCTCCAGGATATTGCGGACGTGGTTCTTCACCGTGTTCTCGGAAATGAACAATTCCTTGGCGATGTCACGGTTGTTCATGCCCGTGGCCACGAGCTTGAGGACCTCGAGCTCCCGTTCGGTGAGACGCGGAGCGGGAACGAGCCGGCGCTCGTCGGTGCGCTGGATCATCGACTTGAACTCGGTGAGCAGTTTGGAGGCCATCGACGGACTGATCTGGGACTGGCCGTCGGCCACCGCGCGAATGGCGGTGGACACCTCGTCGGTCGAGATCTCCTTGAGCAGATAACCGGTGGCGCCCGCCTTGATCGCCTCGTAGAGGTCGGCCTCCTCGTCACTGATCGTCAGCATGATGATCTTCGCGCTGGGGGCCACCTCCTTGATGGAGGTGCACGCTTCGATGCCTCCGCGCTTGGGCATCCTCACGTCCATCAGCACGATGTCGGGCAGCAGGTCCGCCGCCTTGTCGACCGCCTCCGCACCGTCCCCGGCCTCTCCGACGACCTGGATGTCCTCCTCCTGCGCGAGGACGATCTCCAGACCTCTGCGGAAGAGCGCGTGGTCGTCCACCACGAGAACCCTGATGGGCTCCTTGCGGGAACTGCCGCCGTCCGCAACGGATTCCGCACCACCGGCACCGCCGGCGTCGTTCGTCCCGCGCGCGGGCCCGAAGGTGTCCGCCATCGTTCCTCCCCCTGAAGCCACGGCCTGAGGTCACAGGCTGTCCGCCAACAGCGGTGCGCAGCGCACCGATTGGCCTGGGCCGCCCATGATTTCATGCCTGGCCGCCGAAGCGGTGCCCCTGAGGCCACGGAGCTCTTCCCGGGGCACCGCGTTCCGGCTGCGGCCGGCGGGTGTCTCAGCCTCCGAGGGCGCCGCCCGCGCCGCCCGCCTCGTCGGCTGCCAGCGGGTCGGTCCTCAGATGGATGACGCCGTAGTCGTAGGCGTGACGCCGGTACACGACACTGGGCTCCTTGGTCTCGGAGTCGACGAACAGATAGAAGTCGTGTCCCACCAACTCCATCTCGTAGAGCGCCTGGTCGAGCGTCATCGGCGCTGCGACGTGCGTCTTCTCGCGCACCACGAGGGGGCCTTCGCCCTGGACCTCCAGCGAACCGATCCTGGTGGTCGGCACGGACGGCGTGGTCTCCTCCGGGACGAGCTCACCGTCCCCGTTGAAGGAGGCGGCACCGGGCACGACCTCCACCACCTCGGACGCCGACAGCCGTCCGCTGCCACGCCTGCTGTAGCGCTTGTCGTGCTCCTTGCGCAGCCTCGCATCCAGCTTGTCGGTGGCCAGGTCCAGCGCTGCGTACGGGTCGCCTGCCGCCGCTTCCGCCCGGATGACCGGCCCACGCGAGCGGAGCGTGATCTCCACCCGTGCCGCACGGTCGGCCTGACGGGGATTCGGCTCCTTGGACACCTCGACGTCGAGGCTGATCACCTTGCCGTCGAACTTCTGGATCTTGTCCAGCTTCAGCTTCTCGGCCACGTGCTTGCGGAACCGCTCGGGCACCTCGGTCTTGCGGCCCTTGACGACGATGTCCACGCAGAACTCCGTTCCCGGAACGCTCCGCTTCGGCGGCGGAGCATCTCCCTTTTGCACCAGGCCCCGGTGATCGCCGGAGCCGCGGACTCGGTGGCTTTCACCTCCTCCTCCCCCGTCGGGAGGGTCTCCACCCCACCGATTTCCATCCTTCTGGCCTATCGGTGGGTTACCTGCCCGAAACCTGGTGGTGCATTCGTCGAGGCGCGGAATTCACCGTTCCTCACAACCGAACATAGCCTGCCCACCACCGTGTCGGCACCCGCTACTCACGCGTACCTCCGCTCAAGGCCCTTTACCCACTCACTACCTGCAACGACGCGAGTTATCCGTCAGTTCCTGTTTCTGTCGAAGGCGGTCGGGGAGGCCGCGACGACCGCCGCCCGCAGCCCTGCCGCCACCGTCCGGCGGCCGTCCGCCGCACCGCCTCCTCCGCAGCTCACGGCACGGACCGCGCGCGCCGCCTCCGCCAGGGACGACCCCGTCGTCAGCAGGTCGTCCACCAGCACGACCCGGGCCCCGTCCAGCAGCCCCCGTGCTCCGTCCGCCACCCTGAGCGCGCCCGCCAGATTCGCCTGCCGCTCCCGGGCTCCCAGCCCCGCCTGGTCGGCCACCGCACGGCGCTGCCGCAGCACCGCGAGGACACGGGCCGGCGAACCGCCGCGCCGCAGCTCGGCGGCGGCGGCGGCCGCGATCCTGCGCGCGGGATCGTGCCCGCGCCGCGCCGTCGCCCGCCGCGCCGACGGAACGGGAACCAGCAGCAGGGGTCCCTCCCCTCCCGCATGCCCCGCCCCGGCCCGTACGGCGGCCGCCAGCGCCGCACCGAGCACCCCTGCCAGCCCCAGTGCCCCTCGCTCCTTGTGGGCCAGCAGCATCGCGCGTACGGCGTTCTCGTACGGCGCGACGGCATGGACCACGGGAAGATCCGCCGGCTCGGGTGTCGGGCGCACCCGGCGCGGGACGGCCGCCAGCACGGCGGCGCACTCCTCGCACAGCTCCGTACGCGGCCTGCCGCAGCCCCCGCAGGCCACCGGCAGCACCAGCCCCACGATCTCCCGCCGCCAGCCCCGCACCATCCCACTGTGCGGGGAACGGGGACGGCCGGCCACCCCTGTGGACAACCCCCTGTGGACAACCCGGGGACCCCGCCCGGGGCCGGAGACGGCCGCCCGTCCGTGGACGGAAGCGAACCGTCCCAGGCGGACGGAAGCAGACCACCCCGGAGGACGGAGCGGACCACCCCGGGCAGACTGAGCGGACCACCTCGGGATCGTGCGGACCACCCCGGGCGGACGGAGCGGACCACCTCGGGATCGTGCGGACCACCCCGGGAGGGAAGCAGACCGCCCCGGGACGGAGCGGACCACCCCGGGAGGGAAGCAGACCGCCCCGGGACGGAGCAGACCGCCCGGCGGCCCCTCCGGGGCCACGGCAGCACTCCCGCCTGGCCCCCGCCGCCCCCGGCCGGTCCCCCAGGGATCCGGTTCCCGCCTCAGCCCGGGTAGACCAGCGAGGAGCCCTCCTTGAGGACCGTCTGCCAGTTGTCCCCCGGCGACAGCTTGACTATCCCGTCACCCTCGGTGTCCGCCATCAGCGGCAGCTGTTCGTCGTCCGAGGCCGCGACGGCCGTCACCTGGTTCACGCCCGGCAGCACCCCGGAGGACGAGGTGGAACCGTCGGCCTGCACGTAGCGCACCTGCCGCACACCGCCCTCCTCCTTGCCGACCACCACGAGACGGCTACGGCCCGACCAGGAGACAGCCGTCACGTCCGACAGCTGGGGTGCGGCCTGGCGCAGGTCCTCCACCGAGACCCGCTCGGCAGCACCCGAACCATGACGCTCCACCCGGCCGATGTTCAGCGTCGTGTGCCCGTCCTTCGACACGCGCAGGGCGATCCGGACCCCGTCGGCCGACATCCTCAGCGACTCGATCCGCCCGCCGTCCAGGCCGGGCACCAGGACCTCCTGCGGTTCCCCCGCGCCGTCCACCAGCCGGAGCAGCCTGGGATCCGAGGGATCACGGTCGGCGACCCACAGATCGCCCACGCCGTCCCAGCTCGGAGCCGACAGCCGGTCCGTGGCCTTCTTCGCACGGCTCGTCACCACGGGGGCCGCCGGATCGCTGTCCTGGACCAGGGAGGAGACGTAGAGATCCTGCTGGTTCGCCGACACCGCGGCGGCCTGCTGTTCGTCGCGGGCGACGCCCACGGCGCTCATGGCGACCGTCCCGCTGCCCAGCGGGCCGATCACCGGCTCCGGATCACCACTGCCCTTGCTGCTGCCGGGGATGCGCCGCACATGCCCTTCCTCGTCGACGAAGTACTGGCTGCCCGTACCGCCCGAGACGTGGTCCGAGGCGTAGTCCTCGGCCTCGTCGGCGCCGAGCGAGCAGAGCGGGCCGCGCTCCCCCTGGAGCTCCACCTGCCCCACCCGGGCGGACGTGAGGTCCCGCAGCGTGAACAGCACCTGGGCTGCCATCATCCGGCAGGCGCCCTGCCCCGCCTTGTCCGCCTTCTTGTTGAGCGGCACCTTCAGCACGTTCTGGTCGTCCGGAGCCAGCGAGGTGACCCCCGCCCGCAGCGCCGTACCGGCGGGGAAGCGCGAGTCCACCACCGGCCGGAGCCAGTTCGACGGGCCCTCCAGCAGCGTCCGCACCGTCTGTGTGGCGGTGTCCATCCGCGTGACGGGGTCCGTGCGGTTGCGCACGTAGACGGGGTCGGCGACCAGCGCGGACTTGTCGTCCGCCCGCCCGGCCGCGAAGTAGTACTTGTTCACGGACCGGTAGAGGCGCTTGAAGTCCGACTGCCCGAGCACCAGGCCGTCCGGCACGATGTCGATCCGCCACTCCTGCTTGCCGTCCGCGCCCTTCTCGCGGACCAGATGAAGCATCTGGGAGTACTCCGACGGGGCCAGCGGCCGGTAGGAGCTCTGCGCGTCCACTGCCGCCACCTGCTCGCCGGTCAGCGTGTAGGTGGTCTCGGTGGTCCTGCGCTCCTTGTCGTGGATCGTGGGGCCGTTGCGGTTGGGGGCCTTCGCGAGCACGGTGGTGCCCTCACCCGGCTGCCACGTGCGGGCGGCTCCCGCGGTCAGGTACTTCCGGGTCGTCCGGAAGTCGGGGTCGTCACTCGTCATCGACTCCAGGAAGCCGTCGACCACCTCGATGGGAGCGGCACCCTCCCTGGGCGGCACGGCGTACACCTGGACCTGGGCGTCCCCCGGCTGCGAGGCGTCGACCGCCTTCACATCACCGGTCACCGGCATCGCTCCGCACCCGGCGAGCACCACGACGCCGCAGCCGAGCAGCGCGGACAACCGCAGCGCCCGGCCGTGGCCGCCCCGACGGCGGTCAGTGTCCACGTGTCGTGTCCTCCTGCTCCGGATCCTGCGTCTCTGGATCGGTGCCCCCGCCAGGCCGGTCCCCGGCCGGGCGCGACACCACACGCGCTCCACTGCCCGGCAGCGCCGCCGGATGGACCGACGCCGGCGCACGGGACGCCGCCGCCACCCCCAGCTGCGGACGCCCCGAGGCACCCGACTGGTTCGGCACGGACAGCGCCCGGTGATCGTCCGCCGCCTCCGCGCGCTCCCGGTCCTCCCGGTTACGCCGGGAGTCCTCCGGCTCCAGCGGTATCGGCGAACCGCGCAGCGGCTCGTCCGCCGTACGCGGCAGCGTCAGCCGGAACTGGGAGCCTCCACCGGGCTCACCCCAGGCCTGGAGCCAGCCGCCGTGCAGCCGGGCGTCCTCGACGGCGATCGACAGCCCGAGCCCCGTACCGCCGGTGGTACGCGCACGCGCCGGATCCGCCCGCCAGAACCGGTTGAACACCCGGGTCGCCTCACCCGGCTTGAGCCCCACGCCGTAGTCCCTGACCGCCACGGCCACGGCTCCCTGCGCGACCCCCATCCGCACCACGACGTCCCGGCCCTCACCGTGCTCGACGGCGTTGACGACGAGATTGCGCAGGACACGCTCCACACGGCGCGCGTCGGCCTCGGCGACCACCGGCTGCTCGTCCCCCACCACGAGGATCCGAGTGCCCTTGCGCTCCGCCAGCGGCTCGGCCCCACCGATGACCCGGCGCACGACCGTACGCAGATCTATCGGTTCGGCCTCCAGCGCCGCGGCCCCCGCATCGAACCTGCTGATCTCCAGCAGGTCGGACAGGAGGGACTCGAACCGGTCGAGCTGGTCCCCCAGCAGCTCCGCCGACCGGGCCGTGACCGGGTCGAAGTCGACCCGTGCCTCGTGGATGACGTCGGCGGCCATCCGCACCGTCGTCAGCGGGGTGCGCAGCTCATGGCTGACGTCCGAGACGAAGCGCCGCTGCATACGGGAGAGCTCCTCCAGCTGCTGGATCTTCAGCTGGAGGTTCTGCGCCATCTTGTTGAAGGCCTCACCGAGGCGTGCGATGTCGTCCTCACCGGTGACCTTCATCCGCTCCTGGAGCCGGCCCGCGGACAGCCTCTCGGCGATCCCGGCCGCCATCCGTACGGGCGTGACCACCTGGCGCACCACGAACCAGGCGATGGCCCCGAGCAGCACGACCACGAACAGACCGGCCGTGGCCAGGGTCGTCGTGACCAGGGTCAGCGACTTCTCCTCCTGCGTGAGCGGGAAGAGGTAGTAGAGCTCGTACGGATTGTGGTCGACGTCGTAGAGCCTCTTGCCGACCACGAGCCCGGGCTCCGGGTCCTTCCCGTAGGAGTACCGGATCAGCGAATACGTCTGGAACGCGCCCGCTCCCTTGCCGACGTCGTCCCGCAGGCTCTGCGGGATGCTGGACGCCTCGACACTGCCCGAGCCGCGCGGGGCGCGGCTGGTCGTGCCGTGCCCCGCGGAGTCGGGGCTGAGCGCCACCACGTTGAAGGCGTTCGTACCACCGCTGGCGAGCTGGTCGACGAGCTCCGTGCGCCAGGAGGTGTTGGCCGTCATGCCGTCGGCGCCCTCCTCGGTCTGGTCCCCCGGGACCAGCGGCGCGTTCGCGTTCGCCTGGGCGGCCGCGAACCCGCCGGCCGCCTGCGTCTGCGCGGCCTTGCCCTTCGCGTCGAGCAGGCCGTTCTTGACCTGCCCGATCACGACGAAGCCGAGGAGCAGCACCACGGCGATCGACATCAGCAGCGTCCCCGCCACGACGCGCAGCTGGAGATTGCGCCGCCACAGGCGGACAGCCGGCAGCAACGGCCCGCTGATCCACCGCATCAGCAGCCGCGGCACCGGGCCGCCGGACGTCCGGTCGCGGAGCAACCGGCCGCCCAGGGCCCTGCCGAGACGGGAAGTGCTCCACACCTGACCGGCAGCCCGCTCCGCACGGGCGCCAGGCACCCCGGGTGGCGGAGCAGCGCTGCCCAGGGTCATGTCAGCTCGGTCCGGCCTTGTAACCGACCCCGCGGACGGTCACGACGATCTCCGGCCGCTCCGGGTCCTTCTCCACCTTCGAGCGGAGCCGCTGGACGTGCACGTTCACCAGACGGGTGTCGGCGGCGTGGCGGTAGCCCCACACCTGCTCGAGCAGCACCTCACGGGTGAAGACCTGCCACGGCTTGCGCGCGAGGGCCACCAGCAGATCGAACTCGAGCGGGGTGAGGGCGATGGACTGCCCCTCCCGCTTCACCGAGTGACCGGCCACGTCGATGACCAGGTCCCCGATCGTCAGCTGTTCCGGCGCGGGCTCTTCGGACCTCCGCAAACGCGCCCTGATCCGGGCCACCAACTCCTTCGGTTTGAACGGCTTGACGATGTAGTCGTCGGCCCCTGACTCCAGGCCCACCACCACATCCACCGTGTCGCTCTTGGCAGTGAGCATGACGATCGGCACACCGGACTCTGCCCTGATCAGCCGGCAGACCTCGATGCCGTCCCGTCCGGGCAGCATGAGGTCCAACAGCACCAGATCCGGCTTGGCCTCACGAAATGCGGCCAGTGCCTTGTCGCCGTCCGCTACGAACGACGGCTCGAAACCTTCTCCCCGCAGCACGATGCCGAGCATCTCGGCCAGTGCGGTGTCGTCGTCGACGACAAGGACGCGTCCCTTCATAAACGACATCATCCCATTAGCTAATCGTTACCTGCGATGACCTGGCACACAGCTCTGCCAGTCCGACCCCCGTGACCGGGGAAATGACGCCCTCCTCCGTGACGATCGCCGTGACCAGTTCGGGCGGCGTGATGTCGAATGCGGGGTTGTACGCCTTGGCTCCCGGGGGTGCGACAGCCGTGCCGCCCCCGGGGCCCCCGGCCGGCACACCCGGTTTCGATGTGAACTCCGTCACCTCCGTCGCGGAACGCTGCTCCACGACGATGGACGCACCGTCCGCCGTCCCCGGATCGATCGTGGTCGTCGGCGCCACGACCAGGAACGGCACGTGGTGGTACTTCGCGAGCACCGCCAGCGGATAGCTCCCCACCTTGTTGGCCACCGAGCCGTCCGCAGCGATGCGGTCCGCCCCTATGAGTACGGCATCCACCTCTCCCGCCGCGAACAGCGAACCGGCCGCGTTGTCCGTGAGCAAGCTGTACGGCATCCCGTTGCGCTCCGCCTCGTACGCCGTCAGCCGGGCGCCCTGGAGCAGCGGCCGGGTCTCGTCCACCCACAGCTGCCGCAGACTGCCCTTCCGGTGCGCCCGCAGGGCCACCGCGAAAGCGGTCCCGGCGCCGCCGGAGACGAGCGCACCCGTGTTGCAGTGGGTGAGCAACCGGTGCCCGCCTCCTTGCGGCAGAAGCTCCGCCAGCAGTTCCAGACCGTACTGCGCCATCCGTCCGCTGGCCTCCGCATCCTCCTGATGCAGTGCCCGCGCCTCGGCGAGGGCGCGCGCGGCAGCCGCCTGGGGCCCGGACCCGCTCTCGACAGCCGAACGGTACTCCCGCGCCACCCGCCTCGCCCCGTACCCGAGATTCACCGCGGTGGGCCGCGCCCGCTCCAGCAGCGCGGCCGCCTCCGCCACGTCATCGCCCCGGGCGGCCGCCAGCGCCACACCGTAGCCACCGGCGATGCCCAGCAGGGGAGCCCCCCGCACCGCCAGCGTCCGGATCGCCCGCACCAGCGCGGGCACGTCGGCACAGACCAGTTCGGTCTCCTCGGCGGGCAGCCGTGTCTGGTCGAGGAGCACCACCGCGGGCCCTTCCGGAGACGCGTCCCAGCGGAGTACGGAGAGGGCCGGCGGTTCGATGACCACCCGCGTGTGTGCATCCTGATCAGCCATCCGCCCAGTCTGCCCGCTGAGCCGCCCGCACACGACGGCAAGAAGGAGATACGGCGGCAGACCCGCACCGGACCCACGCGTGGCACGATGGCTGGCAACCTGCCGCCCCGATGAGCGGGCAGGACTGTGAAGGAGCGACGATGAACGACTCTCCGGGCTGGGCTTCGCCCGGATCCGCCCCCTCCGACGGCCAGGAGACGGGGATCCCCAAACCCTCCTCGCCCGTTGACGGAAGCGGACAGTGGTCCTCCGCTCAACCGCCTCCGGGGCAGTGGTCCCCGCCCAGCGCCCCCGGGAACGGTCCAGGGATGCCACCGCCCGCTCCGGGCTGGGGCGGCGCCCCTCAAGGTCCCGGCTGGGGCCGGCCGCCCATGGCCGCGAAGCCGGGCGTCATTCCGCTCCGCCCCCTGGGCATCGGCGAGATCCTCGACGGCGCGGTCTCCACGATGCGCACCCACTGGCGCACGGTGCTCGGCGTCAGCCTCACCGTCTCCGTGGTCGCCGAGATCGTGCTCATCCTCGTGCAGCGCTACCTCCTGCCCGAGCAGAAGGCGGTCGACCCGAACGCGACCGGCGCGGAGGTCATCCGCCAGGCCACCGAGTCGGCACAGTCGCAGCTGATCACCAGCCTCCCGAGCACGGTCATCGCCATGTTCGCCACGCTCATCACCACCTCCGTCCTGACCGTGGTGATCAGCCGCTCCGTGCTGGGCCGCGGCGTGACACTCTCCGAAGCGTGGTCCGAGGCCCGCCCCCGGCTCCTCCCCCTGCTCGGGCTGACCCTCCTGCTGAGCCTGATGAGCGCCGGCGTCTTGGCGGTGGGACTGCTTCCCGGTCTGGCCCTCGGCACCGGTGCGGGCGGTCTCGCCCTGACCTTCCTCGGCTTCGTCGCCGCCTGTGCCGTCGTCCTCTGGCTGATGGTCCGCTTCACGCTCGCGGCGCCGGCACTGATGCTGGAGCGGCAGCCCGTGCTCACCGCGCTGCGCCGGTCCGCCAAGCTGGTCAGGGGGAGCTGGTGGCGGACCTTCGGCATCCTGGCGCTCACCTACCTCCTGGTGATCATCCTGACCCTGGTGATCGCGATCCCGTTCGGCGTCATCGCGGTGACGGTGGACAGCGACGGCCTGAGCGAGCTCCTCAGCACCAGCTCGACGAGTTTCGGCTGGCCCTTCCTGATCGTCTCGGGCATCGGTGACGTGATCATCTCGACGCTCGCCTACCCCTTCACCGCAGGGGTGATGGCCCTGCTCTACGTCGACCAGCGCATCCGCCGCGAAGCGCTCGACCTCGACCTCGCCCGGGCCGCCGGCGTGCCCGGCTACGACACCCACCGGAACTGATGCGGTGACGGGGGCGGGGGGCACCATCACAGCGGTACGGATCGTCCGGGGCGGCGAGGACGTCCCCGTGGACATTCCACGTGTCCCCGCCCGTGAGGCGGCGGAGCGCGAACTGTCCGACCCGATGTACCACGAGCACGATCCGAACCTCCTCGAACGCGGCCTGGACCGCTTCTGGGACTGGGTCGGTGACCTCTTCGCAGGTGCCGCCGGTGCCGCCCCCGGCGGCCCGCTCGGCCTCGTCGTGCTCGTCCTGGCGGTCGTCGGTCTGGGCGCCGCCCTGTGGTGGAGGCTCGGCACTCCGCGACGCGCCGTCCGTTCCCCGGAGACGCTCTTCGGCGGCACCGTCCGCAGCGCGGCCGACCACCGCGCGGCCGCGACGGCGCACGCCGAGGCCAGGCGCTGGACCGAAGCCGTCCAGGAACGGATGCGCGCCCTCGTACGCTCCCTGGAGGACCGCGCCGTGCTCGACCCACGCCCCGGCCGCACCGCTGACGAGGCAGCCGCCGAGGCGGGCCGCCTGATGCCCGCACACTCCGACCGGCTCCGCGCCGCCGCCCGGGTCTTCGACGACGTCACATACGGCGGCCGGAGCGCCGACGAGGCCGGGTACCTGAGCCTGTGCGCACTCGACGAGGATCTGCGGGCAACAAAGCCCCTGCTGACCGCGGGCACGAGCCTGGAGACCGCCGGATGACCGCCGCAGCGGCCGTGTCCACCACGTCGGAGTCCCGCACCCCGCAGCAGATCTGGCAACGCGTCCGGGGACTGCTCCTCGCCGTGCTCGTCCTCGTCGTCGCCGGAGTCGCCCTCGCCGCCGCCCGCTCCGGCGGGCAGCACGGCCGGCTCGATCCCCGCTCCGCGGACCCGTACGGCAGCCGGGCCGTCGCCGAACTCCTCAAGGACCGCGGCATATCCGTCGACGTCGTCACCACCCTCGACGAGGCCGTCGGGGCCGCGGGTCCCGAGAGCACCCTGCTCGTCGTCGGCCCCAACACGCTCACCGCTCACCAGCAACGGCGACTCCACACCGCGACCACCGCGTCCGACGGCCGTACCGTCCTGATCGCCCCCGGCGGCCCTTCCGTGGCCCGCCTCGCCCCCGGCGTGCGTCCCGAGGCACACGGGCCGGTGACCGCGCGCGCCCCGCACTGCGAACTCCCCGCGGCCCGTACGGCGGGAACCGCCGACATGGGCGGGATCCACTACGCGACGGACGCCGACGGCGCCGTCGCCTGCTACCCGGACGGCGAACTCGCCTCTCTCCTCGTCCTGCCGGGCAACGGAGCCGGGGACACCGTGCTGCTGGGCTCCCCCGACATCCTCCACAACGACCGTCTCGACCAGCAGGGCAACGCCTCGCTGGGGCTTCAGCTCCTCGGCTCCCGTCCTCATCTCGTCTGGTACCTCCCTTCGCTCGATGATCCGTCCGCCGCCGACGGCGGTGCGGGTGACGGCGATGACAGCGGCGGCGGTGGCGTCGAAGGCGAGAGCGACTTCATCGGCCTCATCCCCGAGGGCTGGCTCTGGGGCACGCTCCAACTCGCCCTCGCGGCCGTCCTCGCCGCACTCTGGCGAGGACGCCGCTTCGGCCCCCTGGTCACCGAACGACTGCCGGTGGCCATCCGGGCCTCGGAGTCCACCGAAGGCCGGGCCCGCCTCTACCGCAAGGCCGACGCCCGCGACCGCGCCGCCGCCACCCTTCGTTCCGCGACGCGCATCCGCATCGCCCCCCTCCTCGGTGTCTCCGCCCGTGAAGCCGATTCCCCGGCTGTGCTCCTGCCTGCCGTCGTGACACGAACCGCCACCTCCAGCGGCGAGCTCAGTGACCTGCTCTTCGGCCCGGCTCCCGCCGACGACGCCGCGCTTGTCCGTCTGACCGACCAACTCGACGCCCTCGAACGAGAGGTACGCACTTCATGAGCGCCCCGACACCGGAGACCGCCGAACTCGCGGACACCGCAGAGACACCTGCGGCCTCCGTGAGCTCCGACAGCGCCCGCGCATCCCTGGAAACACTGCGTTCAGAGATCGCCAAGGCAGTGGTCGGACAGGACCCGGCCGTCACCGGACTGGTCGTCGCTCTCCTCTGCCGGGGCCACGTGCTTCTGGAAGGCGTACCCGGCGTCGCGAAGACCCTCCTGGTCCGCGCGCTTGCCGCCTCCCTCGAACTGGACACCAAACGCGTCCAGTTCACCCCCGACCTGATGCCGAGCGACGTCACGGGCTCCCTCGTCTATGACGCCCGCACCGCAGAGTTCTCCTTCCAGCCCGGCCCGGTGTTCACGAATCTCCTGCTCGCCGACGAGATCAACCGCACGCCTCCCAAGACCCAGTCCTCCCTGCTGGAGGCCATGGAGGAACGACAGGTCACCGTCGACGGGTCACCCCGGCCCCTCCCCGACCCCTTCCTCGTCGCGGCCACGCAGAACCCCGTCGAATACGAGGGCACCTACCCGCTGCCCGAGGCCCAGCTCGACCGCTTCCTGCTCAAACTGACGGTGCCCCTCCCGTCGCGCGAGGACGAGATCAACGTGCTCACCCGCCACGCCGATGGGTTCGACCCCCGGGACCTGAAGGCAGCGGGCATACGGCCCGTGGCCGGCACCGCCGACCTCGAAGCGGCCCGTACCGCTGTCGCCAAGACCTCGGTCTCCCCCGAGATCGCCGCCTATGTCGTCGATATCTGCCGAGCCACGCGTGAATCCCCCTCGCTCACCCTGGGCGCCTCCCCCCGAGGCGCCACCGCACTGCTCTCCACCGCACGGGCATGGGCCTGGCTCACAGGCCGGGACTACGTCATCCCGGACGATGTGAAAGCGCTCGCTCTCCCCACGCTCCGCCATCGCATACAGCTGCGACCGGAAGCGGAGATGGAAGGAGTCACTGCCGACTCCGTCATCACCGCTGTCCTCGCCCACGTCCCCGTCCCCCGGTGAGGAGGTGACCATGGCCCTCACCGGACGGGCCGCCCTTGTGGCGGCCTTGGGGTCACTCCCCGTAGGCATTCTGGCCCCGAGCTGGACGGGCATGCTCGCGGTCAATGTTCCGCTCTCACTGGCAATTGTGTGCGACTACGCCCTGGCCGCGCCAGTACGAAGGTTGCAGTTCACCCGATCCGGTGACACATCCGTTCGACTCGGTGACACCGCATCAGTGCAACTCACCGTGACCAACACGTCGGGGCGCCGGCTCCGTGCGCACCTCCGCGACGCATGGCCGCCCAGCAGCTGGACATCGGAGGCCGAACAGGCTTCGTCCCGGCACCGGTTCGCCGTACCTGCGGGGGAGCGCCGACGCCTCACCACCGTCCTGCGGCCGTCACGGCGTGGTGACCGTGAGGCCGACCGCGTCACCGTCCGGTCGTTCGGCCCGCTCGGGCTCGTGTCGCGCCAGGGTCATCACCGTGTGCCCTGGACGGTCCGGGCTCTGCCTCCCTTCAGAAGCCGGAAGCATCTGCCGTCGCGGCTCGCCAGGCTGCGTGAGCTCGACGGCAGGACGAGTGTGCTCACCCGAGGGGAAGGCACCGAGTTCGACAGCTTGCGTGCCTACGTCGCGGGTGACGACACCCGCTCCATCGACTGGCGGGCCACCGCGCGCCAGTCCGCGGTCGCTGTCCGCACGTGGCGCCCGGAGCGTGACCGCCACATCCTCGTCGTCCTCGACACCGGCCGCACCTCGGCGGGCCGGGTGGGCGACGTACCGCGCCTCGACGCCTCCATGGACGCCACCCTGCTCCTCACCGCACTTGCGACCCGTGCCGGCGACCGCGTGAACCTGATCGCCTACGACCGTCGTGTCCGGGCCCAGGTGCGGGGAGGAACCACGAAGGGGGACGTCCTGTCGGCGCTCGTCAGCGCGCTGGCCACCCTTGAGCCCGAGCTCGTGGAGACCGACGCGCGGGGTCTCAGTACGGCCGCGCTGACGCATGCTCCCCGCGGATCGCTGATCGTCCTGCTCACGAGTCTGGACGCCGCACCCGTCGAAGAGGGGCTGCTGCCTGTTCTCCCGCAGCTCACCCAGCGCCACGCGGTGCTGGTGGCGTCCGTCGCGGACCCGCACGTCGAGGCGATGGCGCGTGAACGAGGCACAGTGGACGCGGTTTACGAGGCCGCAGCCGGCACACAGGCGCAGGCCCTGCGCCGCCGCACCGCTGACCGGCTCCGGCGCCACGGCGTCACGGTCGTCGACGCCGCACCCGACGACCTCGCACCCGCCCTGGCTGATGCCTACCTCGCGCTCAAGGCCGCCGGCCGGCTGTAGCAGCACCGGGTGCGGAGACCGGACAGCGGTCGGTCCATCGTCGTACGCTCCTGGGCATCCTGCGGCGGGTTACATGCGGCTGCCCGGCGGGCCATGTGAACAGCGTGGCCGACACGTCGCGGTTTCTGTCCGACGGACCGGTGACCGAGGTTCTCCGAGGCCAGGAGGACCTCGGTCTCAGCGGTGAGCCTTCGGTCCGACCCTGGACTGGACGCTCGGAACGCAGAAAAGCCCCGTGCCACAAGGGCACGGGGCTTTCCCGGAATAATTGTTCGGCGGCGTCCTACTCTCCCACAGGGTCCCCCCTGCAG
>NZ_JBHVQX010000054.1:0-16528 GCF_042886395.1 Streptomyces sp. NPDC058008
CGCCGTACGTCGCGGTCGTTGGAGGTGAAGCCGCCGTCCTTGAACACCGGGTGGGTGAACAGGTTCGTCGTGGCCATCGGGACCTTCATCCCGGTGCGCTCCAGCGCGTCCTTGAACCGGCCCACGAGCCGGGCCCGCTCCGCGTCGTCGGCCCCGAACGGGATCAGGTCGTCGTCGTGGAACGTCACCCCGTGCGCCCCCAGCTCCGCGAGCCGCTCCACCGACTCCACCGGGTCCAGCACCGGACGCGTCGCGTCACCGAACGGGTCGTTGCCACGCCAGCCCACCGTCCACAGACCGAACGTGAACCTGTCCGCGGGAGTGGGAGTGAAGCGGTCCGTCATTGCACAGCCTCTTGTCGACGTCAGGCCCGGACGGCAGCTCTGCCGGGCAGGTCAATTTGTTTGCTTGCAGTACTAATACTCCATCCGGTCGAGGGTTTCTAGACCGTTTCCGTCACGTGTCGATCACGTGGCGCCAACATGGCAGATCCGGGGCCTCGCACCGTGGTCCGGCTTCCCGGGCAATCCGGGAACTCCCGCCACCTTCCGGCCTTCTCGGTCACATTTGTTTTGTGTACGATCAAAATCGATAGGACCCGCAGCCGCGCTCGCCGCAGGCGCCCCGACGTCCCGCCCAGCACCTCCTGATCGGCTAAGGACCACCCCCATGAAGTTCACCGACGGTTTCTGGCAGATGCGCAGTGGTGTGCACGCCTCGTACGCCACGGAAGTCCGCGATGTCCGTCTCGACGGCGACCGCCTCGCCGCCTACGCCGCCGTCAAGCGCGTCGAGCGCCGCGGCGACACGCTGAACGCCCCACTGATCACCGTGGAGGCCCACGCCCCGGCCGAGGGCGTCATCGCGGTGCGCCTCACCCACCACGCCGGCGGGCGCCGCAAGGGCCCGGACTTCGAACTGCCGGGCGCCGCACCGCGGTCCGCCGCCACGGCCCGCACCCGGGGCACCACCGCCGAGCTGACCAGCGGCCCGCTCACCCTGCGGCTCCCCACCGAGGGCACCTTCGGCCTGGAGTTCCTCGACGCGGACGGCCGGGTCCTGACCTCGGCGGGCCGCAAGGGCAGCGCGTTCGCCACCGTCGACGACGGCAGCCACCACATGTTCGCCCAGCTCGCCCTCGGCGTCGGCGAGACGGTCCACGGCCTCGGTGAGCGGTTCACGCCGTACGTGAAGAACGGCCAGACCGTCGACATGTGGCAGGCCGACGGCGGCACCAGCAGTGAGCAGGCGTACAAGAACATCCCGTTCTACCTCTCCTCACGCGGCTACGGCGTCTTCGTCAACCACCCCGGCAAGGTCTCCTTCGAGGTGGGCTCCGAAGCCGTGGGCCAGGTGCAGTTCAGCGTCGAGGACCAGACGCTGGAGTACTTCGTCGTCGCGGGCCCCACGCCGAAGGACGTCCTGTCCCGGTACGCGGCCCTCACCGGCCTCCCCGCCCTTCCTCCGGCCTGGTCGTTCGGCCTCTGGCTGACCACCTCCTTCACCACCTCGTACGACGAGGCCACCGTCACCTCCTTCGTCGACGGCATGGCCGAGCGGGGCATCCCGCTGAGCGTCTTCCACTTCGACTGCTTCTGGATGCGCGAGTACCAGTGGTGCGACTTCGAGTGGGACCCGGCCGTCTTCCCCGACCCGGAGGGCATGCTCGCCCGGCTCAGGGACAAGGGCCTGAAGATCTGCGTCTGGATCAACCCGTACATCGGCCAGAAGAGC
Source organism: Streptomyces sp. NPDC058008 (assembly GCF_042886395.1). Classification (NCBI taxonomy): domain Bacteria; kingdom Bacillati; phylum Actinomycetota; class Actinomycetes; order Kitasatosporales; family Streptomycetaceae; genus Streptomyces; species Streptomyces sp. NPDC058008. Next base: position 1,735 of record NZ_JBHVQX010000054.1, read on the forward strand.
GCCCTGTTCGAAGAGGGCGCCGAGAAGGGCTACTTCGTCCGGACGCCCGACGGTGACGTCTGGCAGTGGGACAAGTGGCAGGCCGGCATGGCGCTGGTCGACTTCACCAACCCGGAGGCCACCGCCTGGTTCCAGGCCAAGCTGAAGGTCCTCCTCGGCCAGGGCGTCGACGGGTTCAAGACCGACTTCGGCGAGCGCATCCCGACGGACGTCGTCTGGCACGACGGCTCCGACCCGGAGCGCATGCACAACTACTACACGCACCTCTACAACAAGGCCGTCTTCGAGCTCCTGGAGCGGGAGCGCGGCCAGGGCGAGGCCGTGCTCTTCGCCCGCTCGGCCGCCGCGGGCGGCCAGCAGTACCCGGTCCACTGGGGCGGTGACTGCTGGTCCTCCTTCGAGGCCATGGCGGAGTCCCTGCGCGGCGGCCTCTCCCTGTCCCTGTCCGGCTTCGGTTTCTGGAGCCACGACATCGGCGGCTTCGAGGGGACCCCCGACCCGGCCGTCTTCAAGCGCTGGCTCGCCTTCGGCCTGCTCTCCTCGCACAGCCGGCTGCACGGCTCGTCGTCGTACCGCGTGCCGTGGGAGTTCGGCGACGAAGCGGTGGACGTGGCACGCCGGTTCACCCGCCTCAAGCACCGCCTCATGCCGTACCTGTACGGCGCGGCCGTCGAGGCCCACCTCACGGGCGTCCCGACGATGCGCCCGCTGCTGCTGGAGTTCCCGGACGACCCGACGGCCCGCACCGCGGACCGCGAGTACCTGCTGGGCCCGGACGTCCTGGTCGCGCCCGTCTTCACCGAGGACGGCGAGGTCGAGTACTACGTCCCCGAGGGCACCTGGACCCACCTGCTGACCGGCGACACGGTCACCGGTCCCGCCTGGCGCCGTGAGACCCACGGCTTCGACAGCCTGCCCCTGCTGGTCCGCCAGGGCGCGGTCCTGGCGCTGGGCGCGGACGAGTCCCGCCCGGACGGCGCATGGCTCGACGGCCTCGAACTCCGCGTGTTCGCCCCCGCCGGGACGGGCGACTTCACCCGCACGGTGACCGTCCCCGACCACACGGGCGCGGTGGCGGCGACGTACGAGGTGGTCCGCGAGGGCGGCGAGGTCCGCGTCACGACCGACACCGACCGGCCGTACACGGTCACCGTCGTCGGCGGATCCGCCTGACGGCCGTCACCCGCCGAACCCCGGTGCGGCGGCCGGACCACCCGAAGAGGGCGGCCCGGCCGCCGCTGCCATGAGTCCTGCGGGTTCTGTGGGTTCCGCGAGTCCTGCGGGTCTCGTGAGTGCCGCGAGTCCCGTGAGTTCCGCGAGTTCTGCGAGTCCCACGCGTCCCGTCAGCCCCCACGCCTCCCGTGAGTCCCACGCGGCACGCGACGCCGGGTGACCGCGGCCGCCCCATCCCGCCCCGCCCCGTCCCGTCCCGTCCCGTCCCGGCCGCCGCACCCGCCCCGCCGTATCGACCGCGTCCCGGCCCCTCGGCCCGCTCACCGTCCGGCACGGGCGGGTTCCGCCCGGTCGCGGTCATCGGTTTGCTCCCGGCCAGGCGTCGGCCCATGGTGGAAAGACCGAGGAGAGGGCGAGATGGGTGCGATGACGGGATCGGAAGCCCCCCGGGACGACCGGGAGACATGGCAGGAAGATCCCGTCGCGGACGCGGCCAGGGCCACCGTGGACGCGCGGGGCGTCGTCACCCGGTGGAGCGAGGGAGCACACAGGCTGCTCGGATACCCGTCCGACGAGGTCGTCGGCAGGTCCGCGCGCCGGCTGGTCGCCGCGGAGCCGCCCGCCGGGACCCTGCGTTCCCTCGCCACCCGGCCGCAGTGGAACGGGACGGTCACGCTCGTCCACCGTGACGGCCACCGCCTCACGGTCAAGGTGCTGGCCCACCGCCGTCCGCCGGACGAGGGGGGCGGCCGCGACGGTGAGTGGTTCCTGGTGGCCCCCCGGGCCGGACCGCCGCCGCCCCCGGAGGCCGACGCGCTGGTGATGTGGGCCTTCACCCAGTCCCGGTCCGCGATGGCGCTCTACGACACCGGCCTGCGGCTGCGGCGGGCGAACGCGGAGATGCAACAGGTGCTCGGCCTCCCCGAGGAGGCGATGCAGGGGCTGCGCGTGTCGGACATCGTGGCCGACCCGCAGTCCGCCGGGACGGAGGAGCGCATGCGTCGAGCGCTGGAGACCGGCGAGCCGCAGCAGACGCAGGTGGCGCTCCGCCTGGCGGGCGACAGGACCGAGACCGTCTGGACGGTCTCGCTCGTCCCCCTGCGGGACGCCGGGGGACAGGCGCGGGGGGTGCTCCTCTCCGCCTACGACATGACCGAGGCGCATCTGGCCAGGGAGCGGCTTGTCCTGCTCAACGAGGCCAGCCGCCGCATCGGCAGCACCCTGGATCTCGCCCGTACCGCACAGGAACTCGCCGACGTGGCCGTCCCCGACCTCGCGGACTTCGCCACCGTCGACCTGCTCCCCTCCATCGAAGGCGGCGAGGACCCGCCCGCGGGCGCGCCCAGCAGCCCCGTCATGCTGCGCCGCGTCGCCAGCCGGTCCGTGCTGGAGGGCTGCCCGGAGGCCGTGGTCCGGCAGGGAGCGGTGGCCGGCTACCCGGAGGCCTCGCCCGTGGCCGAGTGCCTGGCCACGGGGCAGCCGCTGATCGCGGCGGTGACCGCCGACGGCACGGCCGCGTGGGAGCAGCAGTCCCCGGAGCGCGCCGACCGGGTGCGGCGGTACGGCTTCCACTCGGTGCTGGCCGTGCCCATGCACGCCCGTGGCATCACCCTCGGCGTGGCCACCTTCTCCCGTCACCGGAACCCCGAACCCTTCGAACAGGACGATCTGCTCCTGGCCGAGGAGATCACCGCCCGGGCCGCGGTCTGCATCGACAACGCCCGCCGCTTCGCCCACGAGCACCGCACCTCCCTCACCCTCCAGAGCAGTCTCCTGCCGCAGCGGCTGCCCCCGCAGGCCGCGGTCGAGGTCGCCTCCCGCTACCTGCCGGCCAGCCCGCTGGCAGGCGTCGGCGGTGACTGGTTCGACGTGATCCCGCTCTCCGGCGCCCGGGTCGCCCTCGTGGTCGGTGACGTGGTCGGCCACGGCATCCAGGCCTCGGCGGCGATGGGACGGCTGCGTACTGTCGTACGCACCCTGGCCGACGTGGACCTCCCCCCGGACGAACTGCTCACCCATCTGGACGACGTGGTCATCCACCTGTCCGCCGAGGCCGAGGGCACGGAGGGCCCCGCCGGCGTGTTCGGCGCCACCTGCCTGTACGCCGTCTACGACCCGGTCTCCCGGATCTGCACCCTGGCGCGCGCCGGTCACCCCGTACCCGCCCTGGTGGCCCAGGACGGCGCCGCGGAGTTCCTCGACGTTCCCGCCGGCCCCCTCCTGGGACTCGGCGGCCTGCCCTTCGAGGCCACCGAGCTGGAACTGCCCGAAGGAAGCGTCCTCGCCCTGTACACCGACGGTCTCGTCGAAGCCCGGGGCCGCGACATCGACGAAGGCATCGACACCCTGCGCGAGGTGCTGGCCCGCTCCGGCCGGTCCCTGGAGGCCACCTGCGACGCCGTCCTCCAGGAACTCCTCCCGGAACGGCCCACCGACGACGTGGCCCTCCTGATCGCCCGTACACGCGCCCTGGACGCCTCGCACGTCGCCACCTGGGACGTGCCGTGCGACGCCGCCGCCGTCGCCGGAGCGCGCCGGGACGCGTGCCGCCAGCTGGCCGCCTGGGGCCTGCACGAAGCGGCGACGGTCACCGAGCTGGTCGTCAGTGAGCTGGTCACCAACGCCATCCGCTACGGCGCCGCCCCCGTCCAGCTCCGGCTGATCCGCAACAACAACCTGATCTGCGAGGTCTCCGACGCCAGCAGCACCTCCCCGCACCTGCGGCGGGCCCGCACCTTCGACGAGGGCGGGCGCGGACTGCTCCTGGTCGCCCAGCTCACCCAGGACTGGGGCACCCGACACACGCACACCGGCAAGACCATCTGGGCCCAGCAGAGCCTCCCCGCCGCCTGACGGGCCCCCGGCAGCGGAGCCGGGCGGCCCCGCGCGGAGCCCTCCACTGCCGTACGGCGGCCACCCGGCCGGGGCGAGCCGCGCCGTGGCGGACCGGAAGGAATGCGATCGTGGGCCGGCAGGTTGCCACCAGTGGCACACACGTACGAGTACGGCGCACAGAGCGGAAGCACCCATGGGCGAGTTGATCCTGATCCGGCACGGCGAGACGGAGTGGTCCCGTTCCGGGCAGCACACCAGCTACACCGACCTGCCCCTGACCGAACTGGGTGAGCGGCAGGCCCGCGCCCTCGTACCGCTCCTCGCCGAACGCGAGATCGGCCTGACCCTGGTCAGCCCCTACCTCCGGGCCCGCCGCACCGCCGAACTGGCCGGCCTGGCCGCTCCCCGCGAGACGCCGGACCTGCGCGAGTGGGACTACGGGGCGTACGAAGGCGTGACCACGGTCGAGATCCGGCGCACCCGGCCCGACTGGAACCTCTGGACCGACGGTGTCGCCCCCGGCCCCGAGGAGCACCCCGGGGAGAGCCCGCAGGAGGTGGGCGACCGGGCCGACCGGATCCTCGCGGAGGTCAGGGCGGCGGCCTCCCGCCTCGGTGACGCGGACATCGCCCTGGTGGCACACTCGCACTTCCTGCGCGTGCTCACCGCGCGCTACCTGAAGCTGACGCCCGCCGGTGGTGAGCTGTTCCAGCTCGCCACCGGCGCGGTCTCACGCCTGGGTACGGAGCACGACAAGCCGGTCGTCACCGCGCTGAACATGGCCCTTCCGGAACGGCTGTTCAACGCCATCGACTGACGCGGGGCGGCAGGCCCGGGCGGGTCCCCGCCCGCGGCCCGCCGCCGCACTCACAGCGAACCGTTCCTGAGGGCGTCGACGAACTGCGCCCAGCGTGCGGCGCGGAAGGCGAGTGCGGGTCCGCCGGGCGTCTTGCTGTCCCGCACGGGGACGAGCCCGGGGAAGCCGTCGGCGACCTCGACGCAGCTGCCGCCCTCCCCGTTGCTGTAGGACGACTTGCGCCAGATCGCTGTGCGCTGATCAGGGGCGGTTCCCATGAGTTGCGTGCTCCTTCGCTGCCGATTCGAGCAGGACCTGCGAGGCCTCCGGTGAGAGTGCCATGGCCCGTGCCAAATCGTATGCGGCCTGGATATCCGCCACCATCCCTGGTTCCTCGGTCAGTTGGCCCGAGTACGCGCCTTCTGTGTACGCGGCGGGCGGGGAGTCCGCGAAGGCCATGAGAGAGACCATCGTGTTCATGAAGGGGTGCATCCCGGCGGCGAACGGAAGTACCTGCACGGTCAGGTGACGGTGAGTCCGGGTGGCGTCGATCAGGCTCGTGAGCTGCGCGGACATCGTGCTCGCGCCGCCCACGGGCACGCGCAGGGCCGCCTCGTGCAGGATCGCCCAGAACGTCGGCGGTGAAGTGTGGAGCAGCATTCCGGCACGCTCCATGCGCGCACCCACCTGGCCCTCCACGGTTTCCTCGGAGGCCAGCCGCTGGGACGCCCTGGTCACGGCCCGAGCGTAGTCGCGTGTCTGGAGCACACCCGGTACGAGCAGCGGCGCGTACTCGCAGATGCTCGTGGCCCTTCTTTCCAGCTCTGCCGCGTCCGCGAAATACTCAGCCACCTTGGATTGCCGTGCCAGGTGGCTGAGGCGTCGCAAATGGCCCCCGGTGCCCAGGAGTTCGTCGAAGCGCTCGGACAGATCCACCTGCGGCCGCCGCTCGGCCGCCTCGAACAGGCTGATGTAGGTGCCCGAGCAGAACGCCCGTTCCCCCAGCTCGTTCTGTGACAGCCCGGCGGCCTCCCGCAGGCGGCGCAGCTCCGCACCGTAGAACGCGCGGGGGTTGGCGTACGGGTCGAGATCCTTCGGCAGTGGCATGCTCCGGAAGGTAGCGGGTACCCCGGCCCCGTATACGGCGTACCGGTGGCGCTCACCCGGACGGGTGGCGAAAGCCGCCCTGCGCAAGGCGTTTACACGGTGTGGGGTCGGCGCTAGCCTCCGCCTATGGGAGCGCTCCCAAGCTCGCACCGCATCCCGGCCCCACCCGGCGCCGCAGCGAAGGGACGTACGACGTGAACCAGCTGTCCGGACACCGATTACTGGCGGGCACCCGCCGAAGAGCCGTCCTCCTCATCCTGCTCGCACTCGTCACGGCCATCCCCGCCCTCGGGCTCGTCGTCTCCACGGGGGACAAGGCCGAAGCGCACGGCACGCCCATGAAGCCCGCCAGCCGCACCTTCCTGTGCTGGCAGGACGGGCTGACCGACACCGGCGAGATCAAGCCGGTGAACCCGGCGTGCAAGGCGGCCGCGCAGCAGAGCGGGACCACCCCGTTCTACAACTGGTTCTCCGTGCTCCGCTCGGACGGCGCCGGGCGCACGCGCGGCTTCGTGCCCGACGGTGAGCTGTGCAGTGGCGGCAACACCAACTTCACCGGGTTCAACAAGCCGAGCGCCGACTGGCCGGTGACGCACCTGACCGAGGGGGCGACCATCGACTTCTCGTACAACGCCTGGGCCGCGCACCCGGGTTGGTTCTACGTCTACATCACCAAGGACGGCTACGACCCGACTCAGCCGCTGACCTGGGACGACATGGAGGAGTCGCCCTTCCTGTCCATCGACCACCCGCCGCTGAACGGCAGTCCGGGCACCGTCGAGGCCGACTACAGGTGGACCGGAGCGCTGCCCCACGGCAAGGACGGCCGCCAGGTCATCTACGTGGTGTGGCAGCGGTCCGACAGCCAGGAGACCTTCTACTCCTGCTCGGACGTGGTGTTCGACGGGGGCAACGGCGAGGTGACCGGGGTCAAGGACGGCTCCAGCACCACACCGACCGAGCCCCCGCCCGGCACCTGCACCGCCACCCGCGGCACCACGGGGAGCTGGAGCGGCGGCTACCAGTCCGAGGTGACCGTCACCAACTCCGGTACGGTGCCGATGCTCGGATGGATGGTGGACTGGGCGCAGCCCGCAGGGCAGAAGGTCGCCAGTCTCTGGAACGGGACGATGACGACGCAGGGCCAGGACGTGATGGTCCACAACGCGGGCTGGAACGGCTCGCTGGCCCCCGGTCAGTCCACGACCTTCGGATACGTCTCCGAGGGCGGTGCCCCGGATCCCGCGCTCGGACTCCGCTGCAGAGTGGGCTGAGCGCCGGCCCCTCGGGGCCACCGTGAAGGACGGCCGGTACCTCGCCCCCGAGGTACCGGCCGGTTCCGTGCGGCGCGCGTGCTTCGCACCGCCCGTCTCGCACCGCCCCCTTCGGTGCGCCCGCTTCAGGCCGCCTGCTTGCCGAGCGAGGTGAGGTGCGCGAAGACGACCACGTTGGCCGAGTAGCCGCTCTTCTTGTCGAACCGTCCGCCGCAGGTCATGAGCCTGAGCTCGGGGCGGCCGGTGGCGCCGTACACCTTCTCGTCGGGGAACTTGTCCTTCGTGTAGGTGTTCACCTCGTCGACGGTGAAGACGGCGGTCCGCCGGTCGGCCCGGGTGACCTTCACGGTGTCACCCCGGCGCAGGGCGTTGAGGTTGAGGAAGATCGCCGGGCCCGTCGCGGTGTCCCGGTGACCGACGAGCAGGGACGTCCCGGCTTCCCCGGGGGACGGCCCCTTGCTGTACCAGCCCACCAGCTTGGGCTTGCTCAGCGGCGGGGCGCCGAGCCGGCCCTTGGCGTCCAGGGCGAGACCGGTGACGGGTGCCTCGATGAAGATCGCGGGGACGGCGACCTTCACCGGCCGGGAGTGCACCAGCGGCGCGTGCGAGACGGGCACCTTCTTCTGCGGCTCGTGCGGTGCCCTCCGGAACGGCGGCGCCCCGCCGCCCGCGGCATCGCTGCCGCGGGCGGCGGTGACCGACGAGGCGTCCTCGGGCGAGTCCGAACTCGCCCACACGACGCCGGTCACCAGCGAGGAGGTGACGCACAGGGTCATCGTGAGCCGGCATGCACGGCTCGGTCCCCGTCGTCGCCGTCGGCCGCGGGTGTCAGACCTCGTTGCGGGCACGGCGGCGTGCGGATCGGCGGACCACGATCAGACCCGCGAGTCCGGCGGCACCGGCGACCAGCGCGGCCGAGGCCCCGACGTTCGAGTCGCTCTCGGAGCTGACGCTCTCCATGTCCGGGACGCCGCCGCCGCCCGCGGGCACGGCGCCGGACGGCTTGTCGTAGATCTCGGAGGCGCCCTTGCCGCTCTTGTCGGAGCCCTTCTCCGCGTGGCCGCCCGCCTCGGACGAACCCCGGCCGCCCTCACCGCGGTTGCCGGCCTGGCCGCGCTCGGAGCAGTCGACCTCGAAGCTCTTCTGCTTCGGGAGGGCCCCGACGGTCCACGTGAGCTGGTACGTCCCCTCCGGCAGCAGGTACTCCTGGCTGCGGGCCTGGCCGTTCACGAGGGGGAGGGTGTTGGTCAGGGTGTTGCCCGGGGGGCGCTCGGTGACCGTCCACACGACCTGGGGGAGCTCGCCGAAGTTGTTCGCCACGAGGACGAACTGGCAGACCTCGACGCCGTTGCGGTCGCCACGTGAGTGCCAGCTGATGGAGCGGACGTCGATGTCGCCGCTCTCACCGACGGCGAGGGCGGCAGGAGCCGCGGCCAGGCTGACCACACCGGCGGCGGCGACCGCGGCGGCCACCGCGGTGCCCGTCCGGATGCTGCGGGAGCGGAGGGAAGCGGGAATGCGCATGCTGGGCTCCTTCAAGCCGAGATGATTGTCGTACTGATCACCTGATCGCCTAAGAGATGACACGGATCTCCGGAAGAGTGTGTCGGGACACCGTAAAAACGCGTAAATGTACCCTGACTAGCCGATACCGGGTGGTGAATCCGCAGGTCGAAGCCGCCCGACCGCCGGAGGAACCTGGGGCCGGATCAGTCGGCGCGGCGCCGGCGGCGCCGATGGACGGCTGCCAGGGCCACGCCCACGGCCGCGGCCACGGCGACCGGGACCCAGACCGCGGGCCGGAACACGGCCCGGTAGGCGGGGGCGGGTGAGGCGTCGAGCGGGATCGCGGCGGTGTCGTTGCCGGGGGTGCGGTCGTAGGGGGCGTACACGCGGATGGTGCCCCGCGCGTCCGCGACCTGCCGGTCTATGCGGACGTGGAACACGATGGCGGTCGTCCCGTCGTCCCTCCCCGTCCAGGAGAGCGCCTCGCCCTCCAGGTCGCAGACGAAGGCGCCACCCGGCTCCTCGGGCCGCTCGCAGCCCCAGTCCCGGTCCATCTCCTCGAAGGCGTACGGAACGGAGGTGACCGTGGTGCCCTCCGGCGGGACCACCTCGAAGCGGCCCCTCACCTCGTTGCCGTGGGGTACGACGGGTCCCAGGGCGCGCACGCCGAGTCGGACCTCCACCGTGTCGCCGACGCGCCCCCGGACCGTCGCGGTGACCGGCCGGTAGTCGGCCTGGGCCGTGGTCTCCACCCGGACGGTGCCGTTGGCGCTCCCGAACGTGGCGTCGGCCGTGGGGACCAGGGTGGCCGGGGCGCCCGTCCCCCGGACCGGATGGCTGGCGGGCTTCTCCGGGGTGGACGACCAGCTGTAGGTCAGCGTGCCGTGCAGCTCCCCGGCTGCCGCGGCGTACACGAGCGGGGCACTCGTACGGTAGGCCGCGCCCGGCGCCGCTCCGGCGGGAAACACGCACCAGGCCGATGCGGGGGAGGCGCCCGCGTAGACGCAGTTGCTGTGACGGGCCTTCAGGGTGAGGCCGCCGTCCGCCGTCACGTGCAGCGCGACGCCCCGGTCCGCCGGGAACCGGGTGTGGTTGGCGAACTCCGGTGTGAAGGAGGTCGGTTGCCCCGGCTTCACCCCGCTCACCTTCGTCTCCCCGCCGGGTGCGCCCAGGGTGGGCCCGCCGACGACCACGCGGGTGGTGCCGGTGACGGGCGCCGCGTTGTCCGCGCTCGCCGTGTAGGTGACCGTGCCGCTGTCACCCGGCTCCACCCCGTCCAGGCCGACGATGTCGAAGGGGGCGTTGCTCTCCCCGTCGTTGCTCAGGGTGCCGTACGCGCAGGTGTACACCCAGCCGCCACCGGTGCAGTTCCCGTGACCGCCCTCGGTCACGCGGGCGATGTCCTTGAGCCCCGAGGCGTCCACCACGACCGTGATGTTGCGGGCCGGTTCCGTGTTGCCGGGGACGACGGCGACGGGCACCCGGAAGTCCCGGTTCGTGGCCTCGGCCCCCTCGTCCGCGTTGTACGCCACCATCGTGCGCGGGGCGTCCGCCAGGCTGAGCGCGACCCTGTCCGAGGCGGTGGCCGCGGGAAGGGCCGTGGCGAGGACGGTGAGCAGACCCGCCATGAGGGCGGCCGCGCGTCCGGTGGGGCGTATGCGTGGGGGCATGCGCAGCACTATGTCACCGGGCGGCGGACCCCGCAGGCGCGGGGGCGGCCGGTGCCGGAACCCGGGGCCGGCGCAAGTCCCTTTTCTCTAGGGCTCGTCCAGCCACACCACGATCCCGGTGTGCCCCGTCAGCACCGCCGCAGCGCCCGCCCGTACCGCGGTCGCGCAGCGCGCGTCGGTGAAGGAGGCGGGGTCGTACGTCGAGGACATGCCGAGCCCCTCGCCGCGGAACGAGGCCCCCGGCCAGTCCACCGCCGTCACGTTCTCCGTGGGTTCGGCGAGTTCCGCACCCACGATCAGGAACTGCTGGGCGAGATGGCTCGGGGTGACCGCCGCCAGCGGGTCGATCAGGTCGTCGCCCGCGCTGACGACGAGGTCGGGGCGCAGGGCCAGCGCCCTGGTGACGGCGGGCAGCAGGTCGGCGGCGCCGGACGCGGTCACGGTCCGCAGGTCCGCATCCGCCTCCTCCGCCCACGCGTTCACCGCCTTCACCAGGGTCTTCGTGGGACGGTCGTCGCCCGCGGTGAGCAGGACGACCCGGGCGCCGGGTGAGGGCCGGACCTCCGACCACGAACCCGGACTCGGCGTGACGGTCGACTCCGGTGCGGGTGAGGTGTCCGGGCCGAGGAAGCCGGCCCCCAGTTCCCCGACGGCGGAGAGGCCGGCGCGCGGCTCCGACCAGTCGTCGCCCGAGGCGCATCCGGTGAGCAGGGCGGCGGCCACCGCCAGTACGACGGCCAGGGGCGGGCGGTGCAAGACGATCATCCTCCGGGAGGGGTGCGGCGGCGGCCCCGAGGGGTGCCGGCGCGGGGCGGCTTCAGCCACATCCTGCTCGTCCGTTCCACACGATCTCCATCGATCCGACCCACTTCGAACGTTTGTTTTCTCATGGTTCGTCGACCGGTCGTCGTCGGTTCATCCGCGACCAGCACGGTGCACAGGCAACCCCAAGGAGCCCCATGTCGCACCGTGTCCGCCGCCTGCTGCTCGCTCTCGCCGCGGCGGTCTTCCTCTTCCTCGGCCTCGTCAGGCCCGCAGCCGCCCACGGCTTCACCTCCACCGTGTACGCGCACGTCACCGCCGAAGGTGACAGCCCGCTCCGCACCGAACTGAAGCTGGAGTACGACCTGCTCGTCGTCTCGGCCGCCGACGCCGGCTCCGACGACCCCCTCTTCCGTGCCGGGACCGACGCGTTCGAGAACGGGGACGCCCGGGCCCGGGCCGAGGCCCTCGACTCCCACCGCCGGTCCGTCGTCGACTACGTCACCCGCCGCGTCTCGGTCACCGAGGACGGCACCGCCTGCGAGCCCGCCCCGGTCGGCGGAACCCGGATGGGCGCCGAGGAAGGTGTGCCCTACGCCCTCCTGACGTTCGACTGGACCTGCGCCGGAGGCGGCGCCGGGCACGGCACCGCCGGCCACGAGATCCGCAGCACCCTCTTCCCCGACGCGGAGGGCTACGTCAAGGGAACCAAGACGATCGTCACCTACGCCGTGGACGGCCGTACCGGCAGCGCCGCCCTCGACGGCGGTCACCCGTCCTTCTCGATCGGCCAGTCCTGGCCGGAGCGCTTCTGGGAGTTCTTCCGCCTGGGCGCCGAGCACCTGCTGACCGGCACCGACCACATCCTGTTCCTGCTCGCGCTCATCGCCGGATCCCGCCGGCCCCGCGAAGTGGTCCTCGCCGCCACCGCGTTCACCCTCGCCCACTCGGTGACCTTCCTGCTGGCCGCCCTGGGCCTGGTCGACGTCCCCTCGGGGCTGGTGGAGCCCGTCATCGCCCTGTCCATCGCCGTGGTCGCGGGCTGGCACCTGTGGCGCCTCCGGACGGGCGGCGCCCCGGCCCCGGACCTCCCGGCGCCGGACGGGGGCCGGTTCGCCCTCGACCGCGCCGGCTGGGCCCGGCTCGCCGTCGTGTTCTGCTTCGGCCTCGTCCACGGTCTCGGCTTCGCCGGCGCACTCGGCATCGAGGCGGCCTGGTCGTGGACGCTGCTCTGGTCCCTCCTGGTGTTCAACATCGGCATCGAGGCCGTCCAACTCGCCTTCATCGCCGTGCTGTTCCCCCTCATCCTGCTGCTCGGGCGCCGCTCGCCGCAGGCCGCCCGCGGGGTCACCGGAGCCCTGTCCGCCGGAGTGGCGCTCATGGGCCTGGTCTGGTTCGCGCAGCGCGTGACCGGATCGTAGGAACCGCAGGCCGGCAGTGATGTTCAGCCTCCGACCCGATCACATTCGCGCGCCGTTCACCCCGTGCCGAGAACGTGGTCCCCTCCTTCGCATGTGCACTACACGTGCACTGTTTATCCACAGAAGAAACGACACTTCATGAGATCGCACCTCTCCCGGCAGGCCCGAGGGCCTGTCAGGCAGCGTGTGGCCACCGGCGCCACCGCTGCCCTCCTCGGCCTGACCGTGGCCTTCACGGGCGGGCAGGCCGCTCCGGCCGCCGCGGCCGAGGCCTCCGCCCTCTCCGGCATCGTGCTGGGTGTCGGCGCCAACGAGACCCAGCGCACCGTCAGCTGGTACTCCTCCGCCGACACCGCCCAGAAGGTCCAGCTCGCCCCCACCGCTCAGGTCAGCGACGGCGTCTTCCCGGCCGGCTCCGCCACCTTCGACGCGCTGGGCACCAAGAACATCGCCAGCAGCGGCGGTTACAACCGCAACGCCACCCTCACCGGTCTCAAGGAGAACACCGCCTACACCTACCGCGTGGGCACCGAGGGCAACTGGTCCCCGGCGTACTCCTTCACCACCCAGGACTTCGAGGGCGAGTACGACTTCCTCTTCCTCGGCGACCCGCAGATCGGCTCCTCCGGGGACCTGGCGCAGGACCAGGCCGGCTGGCAGGACACACTGGACGTGGCCACCAAGGCCAACCCGAAGGCCGAGATCCTGGTCTCCGGCGGTGACCAGGTCGAGAGCGCCAACAACGAGTCCCAGTGGAACTCCTTCCTGGCGCCCGACCAGCTGCGCCAGTACCCGTGGGCGGCCACCATCGGCAACCACGACGTCGGCGGCAAGGCGTACGAGCAGCACTTCTCGACGCCGAACACCGACAACTCCGGTGCGCTGTACGCCAACGGCGACCCCGCGTCCAACACCTCCGGCGGCAACTACTGGTACATCTACAAGGATGTGCTGTTCATCGACCTCAACAGCAACAGCTACGCCACCTCGCAGGGCGGCGGGGGCGACGAGGCGCACACCAAGTACGTCACCGACGTCATCAACCAGCACGGCTCCGAGGCCAAGTGGAAGGTGCTCGTCTACCACCACGCGATCTACTCGCCGGCCTCGCACGCCAAGGACAAGGACAACAAGGCGCGCCGGGTCGACTTCCCGACGACCTTCTCCAAGCTCGGCGTCGACATGGTCCTCCAGGGCCACGACCACAGCTACTCCCGCAGCTACCTCATCAAGAACGGTGAGAAGGCCGACCCCGCGGAGCAGCCCGGCGCGGCCGACGTCTACCCGGGCCCCGGCGGCGTCCTCTACGTCACGGCCAACTCGGCCTCCGGCTCGAAGTACTACGACATCACCGCGCCCGACTCCAGCGGCACCAGCGGCGCGGGCAACGGCGCCGACCCGCTGAACCCGGACAGCTACTGGTACAACTCCGTCCAGAACCAGGAGCACGTCCGCAGCTACGTCAAGGTGCAGGTGCGCGACGAGAAGCTCGTCGTGGAGAACATCCGCAGCGGCACCTGCGACGCCCCGAACTCCCAGGTCTCCAAGGGCGACTGGTGCAAGAACACCACCGCCGCGCAGCCGGTGGGCTCGGTCGTGGACAAGGTGACCGTCCACCCCTACAACGGTGACGGCCAGTCCCTCCAGGTCAACGTGCCGAAGCCGGCCCCGGGCGAGTTCGGCTGGACCATCGACGGCTACAACGGCCTGGTGGACCTCGGTACCGCCAAGGAGGAGAACGGCGACCACTTCACCGCCTCCGGCAAGATCAACCCGATCCGCGTGTCGGACACCCGCCGCTCCCTCTCCCCGTGGGCCGTCTCGGCCGGCGTGAGCGAGTTCAAGGACGCCGACAAGACGTTCGCGGGCTCCTACCTGGGCTGGTCGCCGTACGTCCTCGACCAGGGCGCCGGTGCGAAGGCCGGTGCGGCCGTCCCCTCCGGCTACGGCGGCAAGGGTGACGGCCTGTCCGTCTCCCGGGGCCTCGGCTCCGCGCCCCAGGGCCACGCCCGCGGCACGGCCAGGCTGGGCGCCGACCTCGACCTGAAGATCCCGGACTCGGTCCAGAAGGGCGGCTACCGCGCCACCCTCACGATCACCGCGCTGAGCAGCTGACCCTCCCCGCTCCACCGGCGTGGGGGGGGGGGGGGGGGGCGCCCCCCCCCCCCCCCCCGCCCCCGAGCGGCGACCCCCAAACACCCCCAACCAACCGCCACCCCCCCCCCACCCACCAACCCCCCCACCACCACC
>NZ_JBHVQX010000054.1:16538-25936 GCF_042886395.1 Streptomyces sp. NPDC058008
CCCTATTGGGGGGCCACCCCCCCCCCCCACACTACCCCGGGGTTTCCCCGTCCCCCCCCCCGCCCCCCCGGGGGGGGCTGGCCCGGTTCCCCCCCCCCCCCCCCCGCCGCCGTTCCGAGAGAGACCCCATCCCCATGCACGCAGTGGCACCACCCCGCCGCACCGCCGTCCTCGCCCGCACCGTCCTCCTCGTCCTCCTCGCGGTTCTGGCGTCCGGCATGTCCACCGGCCCGGCCCGGGCGGCCGAGGGTGATGTCACCTGGACCGTCCGGACGGCCGCGAACGACTACGGCGAGGACCGGTCGTCCTTCAGCTACGCCGTCAACCCCGGCGGTGAGGCCGAGGACGCGCTGGTCGTCGCCAACCGCGGCACCGAACCGCTCACCCTCGCCGTCTACGCGGCCGACGGCTTCACCACGGACAAGGGGCAGCTCGACCTCCTCACCGAGGGGAAGGAGTCCCGCTCCGTCGGCTCCTGGGTCCGGGCCGGCCAGGGAAGCGTACGGATAGCGCCGGGGAAGAGCGCCGAGATCCCCTTCACCGTCAAGGTCCCGAGGGACGCGACCCCCGGCGACCACGTCGGCGGCATCCTCACCTCGCTCAAGCAGTCCGACGACGCCGAGGGCATCGCCGTCGACCGGCGCCTGGGCATCCGGATCAAGCTGCGCGTCAGCGGCGCCCTGCGGCCCGCGCTCGCCGTCGAGGACGCGCACGTCGACTACCGGGGCTCCGCCTCCCCGTTCTCCCGGGGCGACGCCACGGTGACCTACAGCCTCCACAACACGGGCAACGCCCTGCTCTCCGGCACCCAGAAGGTCACCCTCACCGGGCCCTTCGGGACGCTGAGCACCGACGCCGGCACCGTCCCGGCCTCGCCGGAACTGCTGCCCGGCGAGCGCTGGAAGGTCACGGTGCCCGTCCGTGACGTCACCCCGGCCCTCCGGCTCACGGCGGACGTCACCGTCACCCCGCTCATCACCGACGCGGCCGGCTCCACCAACGCCCTGGACCCCGTACGGGCCACCGCCCACGGCTGGGCCGTCCCCTGGGCCCTCCTGCTGGCGCTGCTCCTCGTCCTGGCCGCCGCCGCGGGCGGGTACCTGTACGCGAGGCGGGCGCGGGCCCGGCGCACGCGGCGCGAGGAGGAGCGGGTGCGTGAGGCCGTGGACCAGGCCCTGCGGGACGAGGCGGCCCGGCAGACCTGAGGAGCGGGCGCGGTACCGGACGCGGACACGGGAACGGGCCGCCCGCGGTGCGGGCGGCCCGTCCTCGTGCGTCAGGCGGACGGCTCAGGAGATCAGTTCGATCTCCGCCAGCGTCGCCGCCTCCGTGCTGACCAGCCGGTACGCGGCGTACGCCTTCGGCGCCCGCACCGAGAACACCCGGGTCTGCCTGTCCCAGGCGAACGTCTGGCCCGACCGCTTGTCGAGGTCCTTCCAGGACGTGCCGTCCGCCGACCCCTGGAGCACCCAGCCCGTCGGGGCCTTCGCCGCGGTGGCCGAGGTCAGGGTGTACTGGACCGCCTTCGTGCCCGCGGGGGCCGGCAGCTGCACCGACCCGACCGGGGCCGAGGTCGCCGAAGTGTCGTCGAACAGCGCACCGTCGCCCTTGAGCACGTCGCCCCGGGGGGCGGGCACCTTGTCGTCCTGGGCGATGGAGACCGGGGCCGCGTCCTTGCCGGTGCCCCACGACGAGGGCCTCGGGCCCATGTCGAACTCCAGCACGCCGCCCTTGGCCAGCAGGTCGTGCGGCAGCGAAGTGGAGGTCCACTTCTTGCCGTTGACCTTCAGGCCCTGGACGTAGATGTTCTTCGCGCTGTTCTTCGGGGCCTTGACGACCAGCTCGCGCCCGTTCTCCAGACGCACCGTCGTCTTCGTGAAGAGCGGTGAGCCGATCGCGTACTCACCGCTTCCCATGACCAGCGGGTAGAAGCCGAGCGAGGAGAAGAGGAACCAGGCCGACTGCTCGCCGTTGTCCTCGTCGCCGTGGTAGCCCTGGCCGATCTCGCTGCCGGTGTACAGCCGGCCGAGGACCTCGCGGATCTTCTCCTGGGCCTTCCAGGGCTGCGAGGCCGCGTTGTACATGTACGTGGCGTGGTGCGCGACCTGGTTGCTGTGGCCGTACTGGCCCATCCGGACGTCGCGCGCCTCGGTCATCTCGTGGATCACACCGCCGTAGGAACCGACGAACTCCTGCCCCGCGGTCTCGGGGGTGGAGAAGTAGGTGTCCAGCTTCTCGGCGAGACCGGCACGGCCGCCGTAGAGGCTGGCCAGCCCGCGGCTGTCCTGCGGGGCGGTGAAGGCGTAACCCCAGCCGTTGGTCTCGGTGTAGTCGTAGCCCCAGACACGGGGGTCGTACTGGTCGGCGGGCAGGCGCCAGTCGCCGTTCGCCTTCTTCCCCTGGAAGAAGCCGGTGTTCGTGTCGAAGAGCTTGACGTAGTTCTGCGCGCGGTTGAGGAAGTACTCGGACTCCTCCTTGTAGCGCTCGTTCTTCGTCTTCCGGTAGAGCGCCCGGCCCATCTCCGCGATGCCGTAGTCGTTGAGGTAGCCCTCCAGCGACCAGGACAGGCCCTCGTGCGTCGAGGTGTTCGCGTACCCGGTGAAGACCGAGGTGTCCATGCCCTTGCGGCCCACTCCCGGGGAGGGCGGGGCCACCGTGGCGTTCTTGACCGCCGCGTCGTACGCCGCCTCTGCGTCGAAGTCGACGCCCTTGACGTACGCGTCGGCGAAGGCCACGTCGGAGCTGGTCCCGGTCATCAGGTCGGAGTAGCCGGGGGAGGACCAGCGGGAGATCCAGCCGCCGTCCTTGTACTGCTGCACGAAGCCGTCGACCATCTTGCCGGCCTGCTTCGGACTGAAGAAGGAGTACGCCGGCCAGGTCGTCCGGTAGGTGTCCCAGAAGCCGTTGTTGACGTACACCTCGCCCTTGACGACCTTCGCGCCGGTCTGCGTCGGGGTGTCGGCGCCGGTCCGCGGCGAGAAGGGGCTCGCGTAGGCGCTCCTGCCGTCGACCTTCTCGAAGCCCGAGTTCGGGTAGAGGTAGAGCCGGTACAGGCTGGAGTAGAGCGTGGTCAGCTGGTCGGCGTTCGCACCCTCGACCTCGACCTTGCCGAGGATCTTGTCCCAGGCCTTCCGCGCGTCCTTCTTCACCTGGTCGAAGGAGGACTTCGCCGGCAGCTCCATGGCGAGGTTCTTCCTGGCCTGGTCGACGCTGATCAGCGAGGTGGCGAGGCGCAGGCCGACCGTGCGGTCCTTGCCCGCGTCGAAGCGGAAGAAGCCGGTGACGTCACTGCCGCCGCCGCCCTTCAGCCTGCCGCTGTCGGTGACCGGCGCGTCGAAGGAGCCGTATACGAAGAGCCGGGTGGCACCGGTCGAGCCGCCGCTCTTCACGTCGGAGTAGCCGGTGAACGAGGACGTCTTCGCGTCGAGGGTGAGACCGCCGTCGTTGGTGACGTTGTCGAAGACGAGGCTCGCGTCGTCACCGGGATAGGTGAACCGCATCCGCGCCGCGTGGTCGGTGGGCGTCATCTCGGCCTTGAGGCCGTTCTCGAACGTCACCCCGTAGTAGTGCGGCGTCGCCGTCTCGTTCTCGTGGCGGAACGGCAGCGCGCGGGCCGTACGGGAGGCGTCGGGAGTGCCCGGGGCCACCGACGGCATCATCTGGAAGGTCTGGCGGTCCCCCATCCACGGGCTCGGCTCGTGACTGGCGCTGAAAGCCTGAAGGGTCGGCAGGTTGTCCTCGTTGTTGCCGCGCGCGTAGTCGTACAGCCAGCTCGTGGAACCGGCGTTGGTCACCGGCGTCCAGAAGTTGAAGCCGTGCGGGACGGCGGTGGCGGGGATGTTGTTGCCGCGCGAGAAGCCGCCGCTGGAGTTGGTGCCGCGGACGGTCGACGCGTAGTCGGAGAGGTGTGCCTTGCGCTTCTCCGGGGCCTTCGGGGCGATCGTGATGTCGTCGATCCAGCCCTGGAACTTCGAGGGCCCCTTCGGGGAGTCGTACGCCACCAGGATCCGGTCGACGGTCTTGCCGGCCGCGACGGTGCCGATCCGCGAGTCGACCTTGTTCCACTGGTTCACGTACAGCCGCTTGGCGTCGGCCTGGCCCTGCGGGGTGAGCAGACCGCCGTGGCTGTCGGTGGCCTTCAGCTCGCTCAGGTAGGTGCCGTCGGTGAAGGCCAGGTCCACCGCGACGTGCGTCGCCGGGTAGTCGAGGTCCGTCTCGCCCATCTGCGGGTAGACCAGGTAGGACAGCTGCGTGTCCTTCGTGACCGCCGTGTCGACGTCGAAGACCTTGTTGTACGAGTAGGCGCGGCCGTCCGCCTTGTGCGTACCCGCGTAGCGCAGCGCCTTCTTCCCGGTGAACCCGGCGCCCTGCTTGGCGGTGGGGGACCCCGAGGGGCCCCGGTCGGCCTGGGTGCGCATGTCGTCGGGGGTGGGGGTGGAGGTGTCGCCGTCCGAGAACTGGACGTCGGCCAGCTGGAGCGCGTCGGACGCGCCGTTGTTCTTCGTGATCTCCAGCCGGAAGTGCTGGTAGGCGGTGTCCGTGGTGAGGTCGTAGGACTTGGTCTGGAACCGCCCGGAGAACGTCTGGCCGGTCCGGGTGTCCAGGTCCGTCCAGGTCGTGCCGTCGGCGGATCCCTTCAGGGTCCAGTCCCTGGGGTCCCGCTCGTCGTGGTCGTTGGCCGAGGTGAGGGCGTAGGTGACGACCTTGGTGGGCTCGGCCAGGTCGAACTCGACCCAGCCCGTGGGCGCGAAGGCCAGCCACTTGGTGCCGGGCTCCACGTCGGTCAGGTTCTCCTTGACCTCACCGCCGCCGGCGTTCTCGCCGCTGGCCCGGAGATCGGTGACCCGATCGGTGACATTGCCCGGTATCCCGGCGGAGAAACCGCCGTCGACACCCGACGCCCTCTTCCTGCCGTCGGCGCCCTCCTCGACGGTGTTGCGCCAGTCCGGCTGCTTCTCGTCCGTCTCGAACGAGGAGCTGAACGATGTCGAGCCGGAGGGCTTCCGCTCGGCGCCGGACGGCTGGGCGAGGGCCGCGGTGGGGGCCGCGAGGGCCATCACGAGAGAGGCCGCGAGGACCGCGGCCGAGTGGCTGTGTCTGTGGCGCGAACCGTGCTGGGGACCACGTAGGGGCTGCATACGGAGCCGTTCCTCCCGGGGGCATGCGTTGGACAACGTTGTCATTGCGGGATGCGGGTTCCAGTAGGGAGCCAAGTGACCGTGTGTGTCAAGGGTGTTGCGTGGGGTCGGCGCCGGTGATTCGACCGTATTGCGGAAAAAGGCGATTCCGTGCGACGGCGCGCGATGCCGATGTGTCCGCGAGGTCTCAACTCGGGAAAGACTGCTGCCCAACCATGCATACGATCTTGCTGAGTTGGCCGCAAGTGGACTATACCTGTCGGCGTCTGCACAGCCGCTTCACCGCGGCACGCGGGCACGGGGGAGGGTGGAACGGCTGCGGGCGCGCGAGGTGGCCCGCCGTGCGTTCCCCCGGAACTCCCCCACTGCATCTGGTTATCCGGCAATCTGCACGACCCAAGCGCAACTGACCGCGGTGGCGGGGCCCTTCGCCTGAGGCGAATTCACTACGGGTGACCGGTACACCGCCTGAGTCCTGGAGAAGGCGAGGACTTGAGCATGGGATCCACCTCCGGCCGCACGAATGAGGGCCTTGGCCGTCGCGACGTGATCAAGCGTTCGGCCGCACTCGGCCTGATCGCTGTTCCCACGATGAGCTTCCTGTCGGCCTGTGCGAGCAGCGACAGCGGAACTGACGACAAGGTCGAGAAGGGCACCAAGAGCGCGAAGAACCCGCTCGGTGTCAACGAGACCGCCGCCCTCGAAGTCGTCATCTTCAACGGCGGCTTCGGCGAGCAGTACGCCATCGACGCGGAGAAGAAGTACAACGAGTCCTTCCCCAAGGCACCGAAGGTCAAGCACTCCGCGACGGAGAAGATCCAGTCGCTGCTGCAGCCGCGCTTCAACGGGGGCACTCCGCCGGACCTGATCGACAACTCCGGTGCCGAGCAGATGGACATGGGTGTCCTGGTCGGCAAGAAGCAGCTGCTCGACCTCACGCCGCTGATGGACGCCCCGTCCTTCGACGACCCCGCCAAGAAGGTCCGCGACACGCTGCGCCCCGGTGTCCTGGAGATGGGCCAGTTCGACGGCGACCCGGTCTGGGTCATGTACTACGCGTACACCGTCTACGGCGTCTGGTACTCCCAGACCAACCTGGAGAAGCTCGACGCGGCGTACCCGGAGACCTGGGACGACATGCTCGCGCTCTGCGAGAAGGCGAAGAAGAAGGGCATCGCCGGCTGGACCTACCCCGGCAAGTACCCGTACTACCTGCCGTTCTCGCTCTACCCCTTCATCGGCAAGATCGGCGGCCGCGAGGTCCTCGACAAGATCGACAATCTGGAGCCCAACGCCTGGAAGGACCCGGCCGTCAAGGCCGCCTTCGAGGCGTACTACGAGCTCTTCCAGAAGGGCTACATCCTCAAGGGCACGCCCGGCCTCACCCACATCCAGTCCCAGACCGAGTGGACCAAGGGCAAGGCGCTCTTCATCCCGAACGGCTCGTGGGTGGAGAACGAGGCCGCGCCCACCACGCCCGGGGACTTCAAGATGATGGTCGGCGCGCCGTCCAGCCTGGACTCCTCCGACAAGCTGCCCTTCGGCACCCTGTGGGCGTCCGGCGGGGAGCCGTTCATCGTCCCGGCCAACGCGAAGAACCCGCAGGGCGGCATGGAGCAGCTGCGCATCATGCTCAGCGAGGACTCCTCCAAGAACTTCACCAAGACGGTCAAGTCCCTCAGCGCGTTCAACGGCGGCACCGACGGACTGACCCTGTCGACGGCGCTGCAGTCGGGTGTCGACGTCCTGGCGAAGGCCGGGGACAACGTGGTGAACCCGCGCATGCAGGACTGGTACGCGAAGCTCCAGAAGGAGCAGATCGGGATCGCCGGCATCGGCGAGATGATGGCCGGCCGCGCCACCCCGGCGGAGACCATCAAGAAGATCCAGGCCTTCGCCGACGCGGCGGCCAAGGACCAGTCCATCAAGCACTACAAGCACCAGTGAGCAACCGTCACCAGCGGCGGCACCCGCTCGGAAATCGGGGTCGGTAAGAGATGCAGCACGGCAAGTACCGGTTCATCGTGGGGTTCCTCGTGGCCCCGCTGGCGTTGTACGCCATTTTCGTCGTCTGGCCCTTCGCCCAGTCCATCTACTACTCGTTCACGGACTGGACCGGACTGAGCCCGGACTTCCAGATGGTCGGCTTCGACAACTACAGCCGGATGCTCGGCGACGACATCTTCTGGAAGTCCTTGCAGCACAGCGTGCTGCTCGCGCTGCTGCTGCCGCTGGTGACGCTGGGCCTCGCGCTCTTCTTCGCCTTCATGCTCAATGTCGGCGGCCGTCGGCGCAAGAACGCCGCGGTCGCCGGTGTGCGGGGATCCTCGTTCTACAAGATCGCCTATTTCTTCCCGCAGGTGCTGTCGATCGTGATCGTCGCCCTGCTCTTCCAGTTCGCGTTCAACCCGACGTCCGGAATGCTGAACGCGACCCTGAAGGCCGTCGGGCTCAAAAGCCTCCAGCCGGACTGGCTGGGAGATCCCGATCTCGCGCTCTACTGCGTGATGGTCGTCCTGATCTGGTCGACGGTCGGATTCTTCGTCGTCCTCTTCTCCGCCGGAATGGCCTCCATCCCGAAGGACTTCTACGAGGCCGCGCTGCTGGACGGCGCGAGCCGCGTCACGACGTTCTTCAGGATCACGCTCCCGCTGCTCTGGGACACCGTGCAGTCGGGCTGGGTCTACATGGGCATCCTGGCGCTCGGCGTCGAGGCCTTCACCGCCGTCCAGGTCATGACGGTCGGCCCCGGCGGCCCGGACTACTCCACCACCGTCCTGCCGCTGTACGTCTACCAGACGGCCTTCAGGGACGCCCAGGCCGGCTACGCGACCACCATCGGCGTCGGGCTGCTCATCGTGACCATGCTCTTCGCGGGCATCGTGATGCGGCTGGGCCGGCGCGAGCGGCTGGAGTTCTGATGCCTCCCATCCCGAGGTGCGGCGACCGGACGGCACGCGGTGCGCAGAACAGCTCGGTCCCGGAGGCCGGCCCGACAGTTGTACGAGGTGAGCACACATGAAGGTCACTGAGACTCCTCCCGCCGTCCCGGCCCAGCGTTCGCCGCTGTCGAAGACGGACGCCCCGGCCGGCGGGCCGGAGAAGAGCAGCGAGGGCAAGGTCCTCAACGTCTTCTCGCACGGTGTGCTGGTCATCTGGGCCGTTCTCGTCGTCATGCCGCTGCTGTGGGCGGTGATGGCGTCCTTCAAGACGGACGACTCGATCCTGTCGACGCCCTGGGCGCTGCCGGACAAGCTGCACTTCGAGAACTGGTCGCGCGCCTGGAACCAGGCGCACATGAGTGACTACTTCCTCAACACCATCCTGGTGGTGGGCGGTTCACTCATCGGCACCCTGCTGCTGGGGTCGATGGCGGCCTACGTCCTGGCACGGTTCGACTTCCCCGGGAACCGCTTCGTCTACTTCCTCTTCATCGGCGGGATGAGCTTCCCGATCATCCTGGCGCTGGTCCCGCTGTTCTTCGTCATGAACAACATGGGCCTGCTCAACTCGGTGCACGGGCTGATCCTGGTCTACATCGCCTACTCACTGCCGTTCACCGTCTTCTTCCTCACCTCGTTCTTCCGGACCCTGCCGACCTCGATCGCGGAGGCGGCCCTGCTGGACGGTGCCTCGCACACCCGGACGTTCTTCCAGGTGATGCTGCCGATGGCCAAGCCCGGCCTGATCAGCGTCGGCATCTTCAACTTCCTCGGGCAGTGGAACCAGTACATGCTGCCGACGGTCCTGAACACCGACCCGGACGGGAAGGTGCTCTCCCAGGGCCTGGTCGAACTGGCCACCAGCCAGGGCTACAAGGGGGACTGGTCGGGCCTCTTCGCGGGACTGGTCATGGCGATGCTGCCGGTGCTCCTGGCCTACATCGTCTTCCAGCGCCAGGTCGTCGCGGGCCTGACGGCGGGTGCGCTGAAGTAGCGGACCGGGGCGCCCCCGCCCGCGCTCCTCGTCACCGCGGGCCGGCCGCCCCCCGCGCACGAGGCACGCCCCGGGGCGGGGGTCCCGTACGCCGGCCGCCCCGGCCCGGGCGGCGGGCTCCCCGTGCGCGCCGCCACCGGCGCCCGGTGATCCGTCGGAAGACGGCTCAGCACCGCCCTGATCACGTCGCGGCAGCGCGGGTAGGCCGGGCCGCGACCGGGCCGCCGCCGACGGGCGGGCCGGGGGGCCGGGGGAGGCCAGGGGGGGCCGCCGCCGGACGGGGCGCGGGCGCCCGGGGCGGAGGGGACATAGCACAATGGGACC
>NZ_JBHVQX010000055.1:0-3536 GCF_042886395.1 Streptomyces sp. NPDC058008
GCAGGGGGGACCCTGTGGGAGAGTAGGACGCCGCCGAACAATTATTCCGGGAAAGCCCCGTGCCCTTGTGGCACGGGGCTTTTCTGCGTTCCGGGTCCGCTCGTACCCCTGTGCCCCGGTGGGCAGGGGCTGAGGGTAAGGTCAGGGGGCATCATTGGCACGTTCTTCACAGGAGGCCCCCGGGTGGAGGTCCAGGAGACTCGAGTTCAGACGGACCGAGTACTCACCATCCCCAACATCCTCAGCATGGCTCGCCTCGTCGGCGTACCGCTCTTCCTGTGGCTGATTCTTCGCCCTGTGTTCGGCGGGCCCAACAGCGATGGCTGGGCCCTTCTGGTCCTGATGCTGAGCGGTGTCAGTGACTACCTCGACGGCAAGCTCGCCCGCCGGTGGAACCAGATCAGCAGCCTCGGCCGGCTTCTGGACCCGGCTGCCGACCGCCTCTACATTCTCTCGACCCTCGTCGGGCTCACCTGGCGCGAGATCCTGCCGCTCTGGCTGACGGCCGCACTCCTCGCCCGAGAGCTGATGCTTCTCGTCATGGTGGGAATCCTGCGCAGGCACGGCTATCCGCCGCCCCAGGTGAACTTCCTCGGGAAAGCTGCAACCTTCAACCTGATGTACGCCTTCCCCTTGTTGCTGCTCAGCGACGGAAGTGGTTGGCTGGCTGAGCTGGGCACCATTTTCGGATGGGCGTTCGCTGGATGGGGTACAACCCTCTATTGGTGGGCAGGGATCCTCTACGTGGTCCAGGTCCGCCGTCTGGTCAAGGCGGATCAAGTAGCCGATTAGCTCGTTGACGTGGCGCCGTGCAGAGTCGCCGGCCCGCACCGATGTCCTGGTGTTGCCCCGACGGGTGAAGTCGGCTAGACCGTCGTCTCTTCGAGGAGGACGTTTCCGACATGAAGGCCGTCGTGATGGCAGGCGGCGAAGGCACTCGTCTTCGCCCCATGACCTCAAGCATGCCCAAGCCTCTCCTGCCCGTGGCCAACCGGCCGATCATGGAGCATGTGCTGAGGCTGCTCAAGCGGCATGGGCTCAACGAGACCGTCGTCACCGTCCAGTTCCTCGCCTCACTCGTCAAGAATTACTTCGGCGACGGCGAGGAACTCGGGATGGAGCTCAGTTACGCCAACGAGGAGAAGCCGCTCGGCACCGCGGGAAGCGTGAAGAACGCCGAGGAAGCCCTGAAGGACGACACCTTCCTGGTCATTTCCGGCGACGCCCTCACCGACTTCGATCTCACGGACCTCATCGCGTTCCACAAGGAGAAGGGCGCACTCGTCACGGTGTGCCTGACCCGGGTCCCGAACCCGCTGGAATTCGGGATCACGATCGTGGACGAGGAAGGAAAGGTCGAGCGCTTCCTGGAGAAGCCGACCTGGGGACAGGTCTTCTCCGACACCGTGAACACGGGCATCTACGTCATGGAGCCCGAGGTCTTCGACTACGTGCAGGCCGACACCTCGGTGGACTGGTCCGGAGACGTGTTCCCGCAGCTCATGAAGGACGGCAAGCTGATCTGCGGCTACATCGCGGAGGGCTACTGGGAGGACGTGGGCACGCACGAGAGCTACGTGAAGGCCCAGGCCGACGTGCTCGAGCGCAAGGTCGACGTCGAACTCGACGGCTTCGAGATCTCCCCCGGGGTCTGGGTCGCGGAAGGCGCCGAGGTCCACCCCGACGCGGTACTGCGCGGGCCCCTGTACATCGGTGACTACGCGAAGATCGAGGCGGGCGCCGAGATCCGCGAACACACGGTGGTGGGATCGAACGTCGTCGTGAAATCCGGCGCCTTCCTGCACCGTGCGGTCGTTCACGACAACGTCTACATCGGGCAGCACAGCAACCTGCGGGGCTGTGTGATCGGCAAGAACACCGACGTCATGCGGGCGGCCCGCATCGAGGACGGTGCCGTGATCGGCGACGAATGCCTCGTCGGTGAAGAATCGATCATTCAGGGAAATGTGCGGGTCTACCCGTTCAAGACCATCGAGGCCGGCGCCTTCGTCAACACCTCGGTGATCTGGGAATCGCGCGGCCAGGCGCACCTCTTCGGAGCACGCGGGGTCTCCGGGATCCTGAACGTCGAGATCACGCCCGAGCTGGCCGTCCGGCTCGCCGGGGCGTACGCGACGACCCTGAAGAAGGGTGCGACGGTGACCACCGCGCGAGACCACTCCCGTGGTGCCCGCGCGCTGAAGAGAGCGGTCATCTCGGCGTTGCAGGCGAGCGCCATCGACGTACGGGACCTGGAGAACGTGCCGCTGCCGGTGGCCCGTCAGCAGACCGCGCGGGGCAGCGCCGGCGGCATCATGATCCGGACGTCCCCCGGTGTGCCGGACTCGGTCGACATCATGTTCTTCGACGAGCGGGGGGCGGACCTCTCCCAGGCGCGGCAGCGGAAGCTGGACCGGGTCTACGCCCGTCAGGAGTACCGCAGGGCCTTCCCCGGGGAGATCGGGGACCTGTACTTCCCGTCGAGCGTCTTCGACTCCTACACGGGTTCGCTGCTCCGCAACGTCGACACGGCGGGCATCGCCGACGCGGGCCTCAAGGTGGTCGTGGACGCCTCCAACGGCAGCGCAGGCCTTGTTCTGCCCAGCCTGCTCGGACGCCTCGGCGTGGACGCGCTGACCATCAACCCGGGCCTCGACGAGTCCCGGCCGACCGAGTCCGCCGAGGCCCGGCGCGCGGGGCTCGTACGCCTCGGCGAGATCGTGTCGTCCGCGCGGGCCGCGTTCGGCGTGCGGTTCGACCCCGTCGGGGAACGGCTGTCCCTCGTGGACGAGCGGGGCCGCATCATCGAGGACGACCGCGCACTGCTGGTCATGCTCGACCTCGTGGCCGCCGAGCGCAGGAGCGGGCGAGTGGCGCTCCCGGTCACGACCACCCGGGTCGCCGAGCAGGTCGCGGCGTACCACGGGACACAGGTCGAGTGGACGACCACGTCACCCGACGACCTGACCCGGGTGGGCCGCGAGGACACCACGATCTTCGGCGGCGACGGCCGCGGCGGCTTCATCGTCCCCGAGTTCAGCAGCGTCTTCGACGGCACGGCGGCCTTCGTCAGGCTGATCGGCCTGGTCGCCAGGACCCAGCTCACCCTCAGCCAGATCGACGCCCGCATCCCGCGTGCCCACGTGCTGCGGCGGGACCTCGCCACACCCTGGGCGGTCAAGGGGCTCGTGATGCGCCGGGTCGTGGAGGCGGCCGGGGAGCGCAGCGTCGACACCACCGACGGTGTCCGGGTCGTGGAGACCGACGGCCGCTGGGTCATGGTGCTGCCCGACCCGTCTGAGGCGGTCACCCACCTGTGGGCGGAAGGACCCGACGACACCTCGGCCCAGGCCCTGCTCGACGAGTGGGCGGCGGTCGTGGACAGCGCCGGGGACTGAGCGGGTCACCCCAGGGTCCGGGGGCCCCGGGAACCCCGCGGGCGGCCCCCCGGGGGGGCCGACGGGGGGGGGGGGGCCCCCCCGCGGCCCGGTTTGGGGAGTAGGAAGCCCCCCCCCCCCCCGGAGTAGCCCCCCCCC
>NZ_JBHVQX010000055.1:3546-23790 GCF_042886395.1 Streptomyces sp. NPDC058008
TGCGCCGCCGGGGGGGGGCGGGGGGGCCGCCGCCGCCGGCTCCCCGCGCCCCCCCCCCGGGCCGCCGCCGGCCCCGCCGCCCCCCCCCCCCCCCGACGGTGGGGCCATTCGGCGGTAGCGGGCACGACGTGCGACGATGTGCGGCATGTCGCAGCCGCCCCCCGATCGGAGTAGCGCCCCGCCGCGTCCTCGCCCCGACGCGTCCATGTCGCTGCTGACGACGGTGATGGAACACAGCCTCGACGAGGGGTACGCCGAGGCTTCGGCGCGCCGCAGGTCCGAGGGCGGCGAGGGGCTGCCCCGCACGCTGAAGGCCAAGCTCGGCCTCGCGGCGGGGCTGGTGCTGGCCGCCCTCGTGGTGACGCTCGGTGCGGCCGAGGCGCAGGTCGCGGCGCCGGTCGTGGCCAAGGAGCGCGAGGAGCTCATCGACCGTGTGAACGCCGAGACCTCCACCGCGGACACCCTCGAGGCCGACGTCGAGGAACTGCGCAAGGACGTCGGTGAACGGCAGCGCAAGGCCCTCGAACAGCACGGCGGGGACCAGGGCGGACTGGTGGCGCTCCTGTCCGGAGCCACGGCCGTCGAAGGCCCCGGGATCAAGCTGGTCGTGGACGACGCCGAGGACACCGACCAGGGCGGTGGCGGACCCCGTGAATCGACCGGCTTCGCCGACACCGGGCGGGTACGCGACCGGGACATGCAGCGCGTGGTCAACGGGCTGTGGCAGTCCGGCGCCGAGGCGGTCGCCATCAACGGTCAGCGGCTGACCGCCCTGTCCGCGATCCGTGCGGCGGGCGACGCCATACTGGTCGACAACAGGCCGCTCGTACCGCCGTACACGGTGCTCGCGGTGGGGGACGGGAAGAAGCTCGTCGGGGCCTTCAAGGACAGCGCGGACGGCCAGTACCTCCAGGCACTGCACGACAGCTTCGACATCCGCACCAGCATCTCCGACCAGAGCCAGGTGCGTCTTCCGGCCGCGCCCAGCCTGATCGTACGCACAGCAGAGCCGCAGACCGCAGACAAGGGCAGTGGTGCGGCAGACACAGGGAAGGCAACATCGTGATCGCCGTACTGGGCCTCGTCGTGGGAGTCGTGGTCGGACTGTTGGTCCGGCCCGAAGTTCCGGCGGTGGTCGAGCCCTACCTGCCGATCGCCGTGGTGGCCGCGCTCGACGCCGTCTTCGGCGGTCTGCGGGCCATGCTCGACGGGATCTTCGTGGACAAGGTCTTCGTGGTGTCCTTCCTCTCGAACGTCGTGGTGGCCGCGCTGATCGTCTTCCTCGGCGACAAGCTGGGCGTCGGAGCCCAGCTGTCCACCGGTGTCGTGGTCGTGCTCGGCATCCGCATCTTCTCCAACGCCGCGGCCATCCGCCGGCACGTCTTCCGGGCGTGAGGCCGATGAACGACGGACGGATTCCCAACGGCGGACCCGACCACGGCCACGGGCGGCCCGGCGGCGCGCTGCCGCCCGAGATGCCCGCGCCCCCGCCCGCCGCGCCGGAGCGGGAGGCGCGGTCCGGTGAGATCACGGGCCGTCAGAGGCTGCGCGCGGGGCTCTGGCCGCCCAGGGTGAGCAGGGCCCAACTGATCGTCGCGCTCCTGCTGTTCGTCCTCGGCCTGGGGCTGGCGATCCAGGTGCGGTCGAACAGCGACAACAGCGCCCTTCGGGGAGCCCGGCAGGAGGACCTGGTCCGTATCCTCGACGAGCTCGACAACCGCACCCAGCGCCTCGAGGACGAGAAGCAGCGCCTCGACGACCAGCGCACGGAGCTGGAGAACAGCTCGGACCAGGCGGAGGAGGCCCGCAAGCAGACGCTCGAGAAGGAGCGGCAGCTCGGTATCCTGGCCGGCACGGTCGCGGCGCACGGCCCGGGCATCACGCTGACCATCGATGATCCGACCGGCGCCGTGGAGGCGGACATGCTCCTCGACACCATCCAGGAGCTGCGTGCGGCGGGAGCCGAGGCGATCGAGATCAACGGTGTGCGTGTGGTGGCCAATACATACTTCTCCGGTGACGGGGGAGAGTTGAAAGTCGACGGCAGGAAGGTCCAGGCTCCCTACGGGTTCAAGGTCATCGGCAAGCCGCAGGACCTGGAGCCGGCGCTGAACATCCCCGGCGGGGTGGTCCAGACGCTGGAGAAGGAGCAGGCCACCGCGGAGGTGACCCGCGCCGACGACATCGTCGTGGACGCCTTGCGGTCGGCGAAGCAGCCTGATTACGCTCGGTCGTCGTCCCGGTGAAGCGGCGGTGCGAGGTGCTCGGAGGACACCGACAGCAGGTTGCGGGGGGTCGCCGCAACGGATCGGTGACGTGTGGTGGAAACTGTCGAGTGGATACGGACGTTGTGAGGATGTCCGGGTCGGCAGGTGTGTTCGTTCAGGGTTCGTCCTGCCCCACGGGCGGGTCTATTTCGGTCAAGGGGAAACGCCCGTGAAGT
This sequence comes from Streptomyces sp. NPDC058008, assembly GCF_042886395.1. Taxonomy (NCBI): domain Bacteria; kingdom Bacillati; phylum Actinomycetota; class Actinomycetes; order Kitasatosporales; family Streptomycetaceae; genus Streptomyces; species Streptomyces sp. NPDC058008. The sequence goes on from NZ_JBHVQX010000055.1 coordinate 5,990, forward strand.
TGTTTGCGAAGTTGTTCGGAAAGAGCGCCCGCGAGGACAGCAACAGCGCTGCCCGCCATCGCGCTCCGCGTCAGGGCGCCGAGGAGCAGGGCTCGGAGCGCCCTCTCTTCCGCGACGAGGTCCCCGGCGGCGCCGGTGGGTCCGGCGCGCCGTCTGTTGACCACGGAGGTGCAGGGCGCATAGGTTTCGGTGAATCATCGACCTCGGGCGGATCGTTCGCCCCCGGTGCGGAGGGTTCGGCCATGCCGGTCTGTACGAGGTGCGGGCATCGGAATGCCGAGGCCAGCCGTTTCTGCTCCAACTGCGGCGCGCCGCTCAGGGGCGGAATTCCCGAGCGCGCCTCGGAGACGACCTCGACCATCTCGATCTCCGGTATCGAGGCGTACGAGGCCGAGGCGACGGGCCAGACCTCCCTTCCCTCGCTCTCCCCGGAGGCCCAGGCGGCGGTCGACGCACTGCCGGCGGGTTCCGCGCTCCTGGTGGTCCGCCGCGGCCCGAACTCCGGAAGCCGCTTCCTGCTGGACGGCGACCTGACGACGGCCGGCCGTCACCCGCAGAGCGACATCTTCCTCGACGACGTGACCGTGTCGCGGCGTCATGTGGAGTTCCACCGGAATCCGGACGGTAGTTTCACCGTGGGCGACGTCGGCAGCCTCAACGGCACCTACGTCAACCGCGAGCGCATCGATTCCGTCGCGCTGACCAACGGCGACGAAGTCCAGATCGGGAAGTACCGGCTGGTCTTCTACGCGAGCCAGCGGGGCGTGTGACCCTCCCCCGGACTCCGTCCGGGGGGACCCCCAGGAAGGTCCATGCTGCGAACACCGACAGGCGGTGCCGGTCACGGCACCGCCTCCGCGGGCGAGCGGGCGATGAGCATCGGCACGGTGCTCCTTCAGCTGCGCGACGAGTTTCCCGAAGTCACCATCTCCAAGATCCGCTTCCTCGAGGCGGAGGGGCTCATCGAGCCCCAGCGGACGCCGTCGGGCTACCGGAAGTTCCGGCCCGCCGACGTGGAGCGGCTGGCTCAGGTGCTGCGCATGCAGCGGGACCACTACCTGCCGCTCAAGGTCATCCGTGAGCACCTGGAGGCGCTGGCCCGTGGGGAGAGCCCGGCGCTGCCGTCCGGCGGCGCCCAGGGCGATCCTGGCGACGCCCTGCGGGGCCAGGACCCCGGGCGGCCCACCGCCGCCCGCATCGGGCGCTCCGAGCTCCTGGCCGCCACCGGCGCCACCGAGGAGCAGCTCGGCGAGTGGGAGTCGTACGGCCTGATCGTGCCCGCCCCCGGCGGAAGCTACGACGCGGAGGCCGTGACCGTGGCGCGGCTGGTGACGGACCTGGGCAGATTCGGCCTGGAACCCCGGCACCTCCGGGCCGTCAAGGCGGCCGCGGAGCGGGAGGCCGGACTGGTCGAGCAGGTCGTGGCACCACTGCGCCGGCACAGGAACCCGCAGACCAGAGCGCATGCGGAGGCCACCGCGAAAGAGCTGGCGGAGCTCTCCGTCCGGCTGCACGCCGCGCTCGTCCAGAGCGCTCTCAAGGTCACGTTCCACTGAGGGCGGAGGAGCCCGACTATCCAAACATGGCGGGCACGTCCTAGGGTTGCTGTGTGAACGAGCTCGACGTTGTGGGTGTCCGGGTGGAAATGCCCTCCAACCAACCGATCGTGCTCCTGCGTGAAGTGGGAGGCGACCGGTACCTCCCTATCTGGATCGGCCCTGGGGAAGCGACCGCGATCGCCTTCGCCCAGCAGGGCATGGCTCCGGCCAGGCCGCTGACCCATGATCTCTTCAAGGACGTGCTCGAGGCCGTCGGCCAGGAGCTCACCGAGGTCCGCATCACGGACCTCCGCGAAGGGGTCTTCTACGCGGAGCTGGTCTTCGCCAGCGGGGTGGAGGTGAGCGCGCGGCCGTCCGACGCCATAGCGCTCGCCCTGCGCACCGGCACGCCGATCTACGGCAGTGACGGGGTGCTGGACGACGCCGGCATCGCCATCCCGGACGAGCAGGAGGACGAGGTGGAGAAGTTCCGCGAGTTCCTCGACCAGATCTCGCCGGAGGACTTCGGTACCAACAGCCAGTGACCGTCCCGCGGAGGCCGGTGTCAGCGCATCCGACAAGCCGTTCCCGGAAACCAGTCACGGGAAACCACCCTCAGGGTGATTATCACTCGGCGTGCCGAGTGTGGCGATCGTTGACGCACCCCGGGTGACTGCCTACCTTCGAGGTGGCAGGTCAAGGACGGAGGTCGGCGTGAGAAGCAGCGGCGACGGTACGGCTGCGGGTGGGCCGTACCGGCAGCACGGCAGTGCGGCCGACCACTCCATCAGACAGCCGGTTCAGCCGGCGGTGGTGGCAGCGGACGGTGTGGCAGTGGCAGGGGATATCGGCTACCGGGGTCCGACAGCGTGTGCGGCGGCGGGGATCACCTACCGGCAGCTCGACTACTGGGCGCGTACGGGGCTCGTGGAGCCGAGCGTGCGGCCCGCCTACGGGTCGGGGACACAGCGGCTCTACAGTTTCCGGGACGTGGTCCTCCTCAAGATCGTCAAGCGGTTCCTGGACACGGGGGTCGCGCTGCAGAACATCCGCACGACCGTCCAGCACCTCAGGGCCCGGGGATTCACGGATCTCGAGCGGATGACCCTGATGAGCGACGGAGCGACGGTCTACGAGTGCTCCTCGCCGGACGAGGTCGTGAACCTCCTCCAGGGCGGCCAGGGGGTCTTCGGGATCGCCGTGGGCGTCGTCTGGCGGGATGTGGACGCGGCGCTGTCCCAGCTCCACGGGGAGCGCGTCGACACGGGGGAGACCCTGATCGGCCACAACCCCGCGGACGAACTGGCGCGGCGGCGCAACCGGGCGGGCTGACCCCGCGGGGAGCGACGGCGCGGCGCGGGTGGTGGGCGGGGCGGTTGTCAGTGGCGTAGGGCACCATCGGTCCATGTGAGAGCCTCGCCCACCATCCTCCATCTGGACATGGACGCCTTCTACGCCTCCGCGGAGCAGGCGGCGAAGCCCAGTCTGCGCGGCAAGCCGGTGGTGGTGGGCGGTCTGGGGATGCGGGGCGTGGTCGCCACCGCGTCCTACGAGGCCCGGCGCCTCGGTGTGCACTCCGCGATGCCGATGGCGCAGGCGCGACGGCTCGCGCCCAACGCGGCGTACCTGGTCCCGCGTTTCGCGCTCTACCGGACGGTGAGCGACCAGGTGATGGAACTCCTCGGGCGGCTGTCGCCGCTGGTCGAGCCGCTCAGCCTGGACGAGGCGTTCGTCGATCTGGAGGCCGGTGGGGTCGCCGGCGACTCGGCTTCCGCGCGTACGGTCGGTGAACAGCTGCGCGGCGTGATCCGGGGCGTCACCGGACTCAGCGGCTCCGTCGGACTGGCCGGCTCCAAGATGCTGGCCAAGATCGCCTCCGAGGAGGCGAAACCCGACGGACTGCTGCTGATCGAGCCCGGCACCGAGCGGGAGCTCCTGGCCCCCATGTCCGTGCGCATCCTCCCGGGGGTGGGTCCGGCCACCGGCGACCACCTCCGCCGGGCCGGCATGACCCTCGTCAGCCACCTGGCGGAGGCGGGTGAGGACGAGCTCGTGCGGCTGCTGGGCCGGGCGCACGGCGTCGCCCTCCACCGCATGGCCCGGGGCCACGACGACCGCCCGGTGGTCGCCGAGAGGGACGCCAAGTCCGTCTCGGTCGAGGACACCTTCGACGTGGACCTGCACGACCGCGTACGGGTCAGGACCGAGGTGGAGCGGCTCGCGGCCCGGTGCGTGCAGCGGCTGCGCGGTGCGGGCCGGTCCGGGCGCACCGTCGTCCTGAAGGTGCGCCGGTACGACTTCTCGACGCTCACCAGGTCCGAGACCCTGCGGGGTCCCACCGACGACCCCACGGTCGTCAGGGAGGCCGCAGCGCGGCTCCTGGAGGCCGTGGACACGACCGGTGGGGTGCGGCTGCTCGGGGTCGGCGTCACGGGGCTGGCGGACTTCACGCAGGAGGACCTGTTCGCCCAGGCCGCCGACGCCGGGCACGCGGCCGGGGAGCCGGAGGTCCCGGAGGCCCCGGACGAGGCGGGCGGCACCGCCGGCCGGGCGGGGGAACCGCCGGAGGACGGGGAGCCGCAGGCGTCCCGTCGCTGGCAGGCCGGACAGGACGTCGAGCACGACGTCCACGGTCCGGGCTGGGTACAGGGCAGCGGTGTCGGCCGTGTCACCGTGCGCTTCGAGCAGCCGTGGACGCGGCCGGGCCGGGTGCGCACCTTCCGCATCGACGATCCGGAGCTGCGGCCCGCCGGCCCTCTTCCCCTGGTGAGGGACCCGGAGGACTACTCCTCCTGGCCCGCGAGCCTTCCGAAGTCCCTGTCGGGACCCGGTTCGGCGGAGGGGGCCGAGTCCAGCCCGTAGTGGCGGTAGAGCTGTAGCTCCTGCTCGGGGGAGAGGTGGCGGCCCACCCCGAAGTCGGGCGCGTCCTTGATCAGGGTGCGGTCGAAGGGGATGCGCAGAGCGCCGTCGACGAACTCACTCGGCTCCAGCGGGACGAACGCGTCCCGGGTGAAGAGGCCGGTGCGTACGGCGGCCCACTCGGGCACCCCGGTGGCGTCGTCGAGGTAGACCTCGTCCACCGTTCCGATCTTGGCACCTTGACGGTCGAAGGCCTTGCGGCCGATCAGGCTGCGCGGATCGATGTCGGTCTGCACGGTGCCTCCCACTGGTCACGACGGCATCAGGTGGTCGCGGCTGCTCCACAGCACTACGAAAGGCCACATCCGGGCCGTCGGCCACTCGAGACGGCCCGCGCCGGCCCCGCTGGTAGGCTGGAACACGGCTGCTGACCCTGTGCGGGAGAGTCCTCCGGAGCGATCCGGCGGCGCCGAAGGAGCAACTCCTCCCCGGAATCTCTCAGGCCCCCGTACCGCACGGACGAGGTCACTCTGGAAAGCAGGACGGGATCCGCACGGCACCAGCCGCCGCGGGCACCGCCCTCACCGACGGTGAAAACCGGTACGCCGCGGCGGGTACCGGTGAAGCTCTCAGGTCGAGATGACAGAGGGGGAGGCCGTTCGGGCAGCCACGCCGTGGCGCCCCTCGCAGGTCGTGGCAGACCAGGAGGCCTCCATCATGACCCCCCGTCGCACTCCGCTCTCCCAGCTGGAGCAGGGCATTCCCTTCGAGCAGCGCCACATCGGGCCCGATGCCGGGGCCCAGGCGAAGATGCTCGCCCAGGTCGGCTACGGCTCCCTCGACGAGCTCACCGCGGCCGCTGTGCCCGACGTCATCAGGAGTGCCGAGGCGCTGAACCTCCCCGAGGCCCGCACCGAGGCCGAGGTCCTGGCGGAGCTCCGCAGCCTCGCCGACCGCAACCAGGTGCTCGCACCGATGATCGGGCTGGGCTACCACGGCACGTTCACCCCGCCGGTGATCCTGCGCAACGTCATGGAGAACCCCGCCTGGTACACGGCCTACACGCCGTACCAGCCGGAGATCTCCCAGGGACGGCTCGAGGCCCTCCTGAACTTCCAGACGATGGTCGCCGACCTCACCGGCCTGCCGACCTCGGGGGCCTCGCTCCTCGACGAGGGCACGGCCGCGGCCGAGGCCATGGCACTGGCGCGACGGGTCGGAAAGGTGAAGGGCGGCGTCTTCCTCGTCGACGCCGACACGCTGCCGCAGACCATCGCCGTGATCGAGACCCGCGCCGAGCCGACCGGCGTGGAGGTCGTCGTCGCCGACCTCACCGAGGGGATCCCGGCGGACATCGCGGAGCGGGGCGTCTTCGGCGTGCTGCTCCAGTACCCGGGCGCCTCCGGTGCCGTACGCGACATCCAGCCCGTCATCGCGCAGGCGCACGACCTGGGCGCCATCGTGTCCGTCGCCGCGGACCTGCTGGCCCTGACCCTGCTCACCTCGCCCGGCGAGCTGGGCGCCGACATCGCCGTGGGCACGACGCAGCGCTTCGGCGTCCCGATGGGCTTCGGCGGACCGCACGCCGGCTTCATGGCCGTACGCGAGAAGTTCGCCCGCAGCCTGCCCGGCCGCCTCGTCGGCGTCTCCGTCGACGCGGACGGCGACCGGGCCTACCGCCTGGCCCTCCAGACCCGCGAGCAGCACATCCGCCGCGAGAAGGCCACCAGCAACATCTGTACCGCGCAGGTGCTGCTCGCCGTCATGGCCGGCATGTACGCCGTCTACCACGGGCCCGAGGGGCTGCGGACGATCGCGCGGCGCACCCACCGCTTCGCCGTCGTCCTGGCCGAGGGGCTGCGGGCCGCCGGGGCCGAGGTCGTGCACGAGGCGTACTTCGACACCCTCACCGTCCGGGTGCCGGGCAGGGCCGCCGACGTCGTCGGCGACGCGCGGGAGCGCGGCGTGAACCTCCGCCTGGTCGACGCCGACCACGTCTCCATCGCCTGCGACGAGACCACCACCCGTACCCGGATCGCCGCCGTCTGGGCGGCCTTCGGCGCCGGCGGCGACATCGAGGCCCTGGACGCGGAGACCGACGACGCGCTGCCCGCGGGCCTGCTGCGCACCGACGAGGTCCTGACCCACCCCGTCTTCCACCAGCACCGCTCCGAGACGGCGATGCTGCGCTACCTGCGCAGGCTCGCCGACCGCGACTACGCGCTGGACCGCGGCATGATCCCGCTGGGCTCCTGCACGATGAAGCTCAACGCGACCGCCGAGATGGAGTCGATCACCTGGCCCGAGTTCGGCGCGCTGCACCCCTTCGCGCCCGCCGAGCAGGCGCAGGGCTTCCTCACCCTCATCCGTGAGCTGGAGGAGCGCCTGGCGGAGGTCACCGGCTACGACGCCGTCTCCATCCAGCCCAACGCGGGCTCCCAGGGCGAGTTCGCCGGCCTGCTGGCCGTCCGCGCGTACCACCGTGCCAACGGGGACCACGGGCGCACCGTCTGCCTGATCCCGTCGTCCGCGCACGGCACCAACGCGGCGAGCGCCGTGATGGCGGGCATGAAGGTCGTCGTGGTGAAGACCGCCGACGACGGCGAGGTCGACATAGAGGACCTCCGGGCCAAGATCGAGAAGCACCGGGACGAGCTCGCCGTCCTCATGATCACCTACCCCTCCACGCACGGCGTCTTCGAGGAGCACGTCGCCGACATCTGCGGCGAGGTGCACGACGCGGGCGGCCAGGTGTACGTGGACGGCGCCAACCTCAACGCGCTGGTCGGGCTCGCCAAGCCGGGCCACTTCGGCGGCGACGTCTCCCACCTGAACCTGCACAAGACCTTCTGCATCCCGCACGGCGGCGGCGGCCCCGGCGTCGGTCCGGTCGGGGTGCGCGCCCACCTGGCGCCGTACCTCCCCAACCACCCGCTCCAGCCCGCGGCGGGCCCGGAGACCGGCGTCGGTCCGATCTCGGCCGCCCCGTGGGGCTCGGCGGGCATCCTGCCGATCTCATGGGCCTACGTACGCCTCATGGGGGGCGAGGGGCTCAAGCGGGCGACGCAGGTCGCCGTACTCGCGGCCAACTACATCGCCAAGCGCCTCGAACCGCACTTCCCGGTCCTGTACAACGGCCCGGCCGGTCTCGTCGCGCACGAGTGCATCGTCGACCTGCGGCCGATCTCCAAGGCGACCGGCGTCAGCATCGACGACATCGCCAAGCGGCTCATCGACTACGGCTTCCACTCGCCGACCATGTCGTTCCCGGTGGCCGGGACGCTGATGATCGAGCCCACGGAGAGCGAGGACCTCGCCGAGCTCGACCGTTTCTGCGACACGATGATCGCCATCCGCGGCGAGATCGACAAGGTCGCCTCCGGTGCGTGGAGCGCGGACGACAACCCGCTGCGCAACGCCCCGCACACGGCTGCCGCGCTCGGCGGGGAGTGGGACCACGCCTACACCCGCGAGGAGGCGGTCTTCCCGTCCGGCGTCACGCCCTCGGACAAGTACTGGCCGCCGGTGCGCCGGATCGACGGCGCGTTCGGTGACCGCAACCTGGTCTGCTCGTGCCCCCCGCTGGACGCGTACGACCAGTAGGGGAGCGGACACGCGTCGGGGCCGGTGCGGAGTGCTCTCCGGCCGGCCCCCGTGTTCGGCCCCGGGTCAGGCGGCCTTCATCACCCGGCCGCCCTTCAGCGGACGGTGGGGCGCGATGATCTGCCCGTCGGGCAGCAGCTCGCCGGTGTCCTCGAAGAGCAGGACGCCGTTGCACAGCAGGCTCCAGCCCTGTTCCGGGTGGTGAGCCATCAGACGTGCGGCTTCACGGTCGTTGGATTCAGCGGTCGGGCAGGGTGGCTGGTGCTGGCACATGGATGGGTTCTTTCGCTGCGTCGATTCGAGTGTCCTGCGGCTGGACGAGGTGTTCATGGCCGCCCCCGTATCAAGTCGGTCGGGTCCAGTGTTGCCCTACGGGCGTCTCTCCGCAGGGATTTCGCGGCAGCTGCTGTTCTCCTCCCATGACGCGTCACCCGGCCGGACGGTTCAATCCAACTGGACTGTCCGTTCGGATGGTTCGGGGTGACCTGTCCGGACTAGTCCGGACGGGTACGCGTACGCCCCCGCCGAGCTTCTCGGCGGGGGCGCGTGGTGCGGGCGGGTCAGGCGGGAGACCCGAGGAGGCCGGGGAGTTCCGGCAGGTCCGGAAGGGACGGCGGGGTGACCCGCAGCGTCATGACCGGGAGCAGGTCCGCGACCCGGTGCGGACGGTAGGCGGTGATCCCCGGAGGCGCGGGTGCCAGGGGCACCAGCACGTCGGTCGGCGCGAGCGCCCCGGCACCCGCGTCGGCCTCGACGTCGTGGTGCAGCCACAGCGTGAACATGTACAGCTCGGGTACCGACAGCAGACGCGGCTGGTAGTGCGCCGCCGTCGACTCCGCCTGTCTGACGGCGAGTTCGGTGGAGACGATGTAAGGGCCCTCGAAGAAGTGCGAGAAGGTCCAGCCGTCGGGGGTGAGCATGGTGTCCGCCGCGGCGACGGCGCGCTCGGCGCTGCGGATCAGGAAGCGCCAGCCGGCCAGGCGGGTGCGCGGCGCGGCCTCGTTCGGCACGATCCTGTCCAGTACGTGGACGGGAAGCGGGAGTTCGGGGCTCAGCGGTCCCTGGACGGACCGGAGAGCGGGCGTGTGGGCCTCGCGGACTGCGGTGGGGGAACCGAGTGCCGCGAGAACGCTGCGCAGTGCGGGCGCGGGGGCCGGGGAAACATGCAGCGGCATAGTGGGTCGCCTCTCACTTCGGAGACACGGTGATGCGTGGGCGGGTGCAGACGGCGCTGTCGGCGTGCGGGGCCAGAGGAGGGCCGGTGACGGGCGGACGGGCCGATGCGTCAACTCTCTGCCTCGTCCGCAGAGTTTATACGACAAATGTTCACACGATGTTTCGGCTAGCCGTCCCGGGTATTGCCCGCAAGGCGGATTCGAGCCTTTGAATTGCGTGGTATCTGTGGATTCGGGCCGCTTCCGACCCTCGTCGCCAGGTGTTTTCCCGGCGCGGCGGTAGGCTGAAACTCACCGGTGATTCCACCGTGCACCCCGGCCCGCGAACTGCATATGCCTCATGCCTTCGGAATGTGCCTCCGGCTTCAGTCAACAGACTACTGGGTGTCCGTGGGCCGCGGGGGCGTTACGGATCATCTCGTCGGGGCATTATCGATCGTGATACGAGCGGCCTGTGCCGCGGGCCGCCCACTCGAGGAGGGACCCTTCGATGGGCGAGAAGGTCGTGGCGGGCGCCTTTGCCCCGTCCGATCGGCAGGCGTACCGCGAGAAGCTCACCCAGTGCCTGGCCGGGCTGGAGAGGCTCCTGTCGGAGCGGAGGTTCGACCGTCCCAGGAATCTCATGGGGCTGGAGATCGAGCTGAATCTCGCGGGTACGGACGGCATGCCGAGGATGCGGAATGCGGAGGTGCTCCAGCGCATCGCCAGCCGGGATTTTCAGACGGAACTTGGGATGTTCAACCTGGAAGTAAATATTCTTCCCCACCGGCTGAGCGGCCGGGTTTTCGATCAGCTGGCCGAGGAGCTGCGCACCGGGCTCGCGTATGCCCACCGGAAGGCGGCGGAGGTCGACGCCGGGATCGTGATGATCGGCATCCTGCCGACCCTGGGACGGGACGACCTGGTTTCGGCGAATCTGTCGGACGTCGACCGCTACACACTTCTCAACGATCAAATGGCGGCCGCGCGCGGCGAGGAATTCTCCCTTGATATCGAAGGCGTCGAGCGGCTCGTCTCCACCTCCGCGTCGATCGCTCCCGAATCGGCGTGCACGTCGGTCCAGTTGCACCTCCAGGTGACGCCGGACCGCTTCGCGGACGTCTGGAACGCGGCCCAGGCCATCGCCTCGGTCCAGATCGCCCTGGGGGCCAACTCCCCGTTCCTGTTCGGCAAGGAGCTGTGGCGCGAGTCGAGGCCACCGCTGTTCCAGCAGGCCACGGACGTGCGGCCGCCCGAACTCCGGAACCAGGGCGTGCGGCCCAGGACCTGGTTCGGGGAGCGGTGGATCGGTTCGGCGTACGAGCTGTTCGAGGAGAACGTGCGCTACTACCCGCCCCTGCTGCCCATCCGCGACGACGAGGATCCGCTGAAGGTCCTCGACGCGGGCGGCGTGCCGTCGCTGGCGGAGCTCGTGCTGCACAACGGCACGGTCTACCGGTGGAACCGGCCGGTGTACGGGCTGGCGGACGGGGTCGCCCACCTCAGGGTGGAGAACCGGGTCCTGCCCGCCGGCCCCACGGTCATCGACGTGATCGCCAACGCGGCGTTCTACTACGGGCTGGTGCGCGCGCTCGCCGACGAGTCGCGCCCGGTGTGGTCCAGGCTGTCCTTCGAGGCGGCGGCCGAGAACTTCGACGCCGCCTGCCGCCACGGGATCGACGCCGAGCTGCTCTGGCCGCGCCCCGGCCGCTCCGGCGGCGTGGCGAAGGTGCCCGCCGTCGAGCTCGTGCGCGACGAGCTGCTGCCGCTCGCCGCCGCCGGTCTCGACGCCTGGAACATCGAGCCCTCGGACCGTGACCGCTACCTCGGCGTGATCGAGGAGCGGTGCAGGCTGCGGACGAACGGCGCTTCCTGGCAGGTCGACACCTACCACCGGGCCCTTCAGGCGGGCCTCGAACGGGAGGGCGCGCTGGCGGCCACCACCCGGCGCTACGGCGAGCTGATGCAGGTGGGTGAGCCGGTGCACACCTGGCCGGTCGGATTTCCCGCACCCTGAGGTGGAGTCCGCCCGGTGTCCCGCCCCGCAGGCTCCGTCGGGCAAGCTATGACGACGCATGGCTGACGGCAGCCGTACAGGTGGAGGCGGGGCGCGTGGCTGAATCCATTCTTCACGAGGAGGTGTCCCGGCGGACCCTCCGGGCGGAGACCCTGCTCGTGCTGGCCCTCTCGCTCGGGGCCAGCGGGGTGTCCGCCCTGATCAGCTTCGTCGGGTCACTGACGAAACCGGGCGGCCTGAAGGACCAGGCGGCGACGCTCAACGGGTCGTACGCCCCCGGGCGGCCGTGGCTCGACCTGGCCTGGCAGCTCTTCGGCATCGCCTCGGCCCTGGTGCCGGTCGCGCTGGTGGCCCACCTGCTCCTCCGTGAGGGCGCCGGCCTGCGGACCCTCGGTCTCGACCGCACCCGGCCCTGGCCGGATCTGCGCCGGGGCACCCTGGTCGCGGCCGGGATCGGCAGTGCGGGGCTGGCGTTCTACCTGGTGGCGCGGGCCGCCGGAGCCAACCTGACGGTGGTTCCGGAGTCCCTGCCCGACGTGTGGTGGAAATTCCCCGTACTGATTCTCTCCGCCTTGCAGAACTCCCTGGTGGAGGAGGTCATCGTCGTCGGCTACCTGCTGCGACGGCTGGGGCAGCTGGGCTGGACCCCGATGGCGGCCCTGGTGGCGAGTTCCGTGCTGCGCGGCTCCTACCACCTGTACCAGGGCATCGGCGGCTTCATCGGGAACATGGTCATGGGCGTCGTCTTCGTCCTGCTGTACAGGCGCTGGGGGCGGGTCGGGCCGCTCGTCGTCGCGCACGCCCTGCTCGACATCGGGGCGTTCGTCGGGTACGCGCTGCTGGCCGGGAAGGTGGGCTGGCTGCCCACCCCGTGAGGGTGGGGGGCGGCCGTGTCCGCCCCCCACCACAGCGGCGGGCGGCCGCCCCCGCCGCTCACAGCCCGGTGAGCAGTTCCCCGTCGATCACGGTGACGGCGCCGCCGGTCAGCAGGGTCCGCCCGCCGCGCAGTGAGGTGCGGACCAGGCCCGCGCGGGCGGAGGCCTGGAGGCCGACGAGGTCGTCGCGGCCGAACCGGGCCGACCAGAACGGCGCCAGGGCGGTGTGGGCGCTGCCGGTCACCGGGTCCTCGTCGATGCCGACCGCGGGGAAGAAGCCGCGCGAGACGAAGTCGTATCCGCCCGTGGGGTCCGCGGCCGGCGCCGTGGCGATCACGCCCCGCCGGGAGCAGTCGGCGAGCGCGCGGAAGTCCGGCCGCAGGGCCCGTACGGCCGCCTCGTCGGCCAGCTCCGCCAGCAGGTCACCGACGTGCTCGCCCGTGTCGTGGAGCGAGAGCGGCTCGGCGCCGAGCGCGTCGGCGAGTCCGGGCGGGGCGGCCACCGGTGTCAGCGGCGCGGTGGGGAAGTCCAGTGTCAGGGTGCCGTCGTCGTGGGCGGTGGTGCGCAGGACGCCGGAACGGGTGGCGTGGCGCACCGTGCCGACGGCGGCCCCGGTGGTGTGCAGGACATGGGCGGCGGCGAGCGTCGCGTGGCCGCAGAGATCGACCTCGGCCGCCGGGGTGAACCAGCGCAGCGCGAAGTCGGCCTCACCGCCCGGCGGAAGCGGATGGAGGAACGCCGTCTCCGAGAGGTTGACCTCGGAGGCGATGAGCTGGAGGCGGTCCGCCGCGGGGAACGGCCCGGAGTCCAGGATCACGACTCCTGCGGGGTTGCCGGTGAAGGGGCGGTCGGTGAACGCGTCGACGATGCGGATCTTCATGGAGCCGACCGTAGGGGCCGCCGCCCCGGGCGGTCCAAGGCCAATCGCCGACGCGCGGCTCCCGGGCCGCGCGGCACGCGCGCGGCCCGGCCGGGGCTCGCCGGGCGTCGGGCCCGTGGCGGTGTCGGGCGCCCTCACGGTTCTTCGGGTCTCCGCGCCAGGAAGGTGCCGACCGTCCTCCTCGCCCCTTCGGCGGGCGCCTCCAGCAGGCGCGCCGTGACGGTCAGGCCGGCCTCCCGGAGCAGAGCGGCGATGCGGTCCGGCGGGACCAGATGGGACTCGTAGGAGACCGGATGCCCTCCGTACGCCAGGGTCGGGCGCAGGGTCTCGCCGTCCCCCACGTGTCCGGCCACCATCAGATGACCGCCGGGTGCGAGTGCCCGACGGAACCCCGCGAACACGAGGGGCAGCGACTCCGGTGGAGTGTGGTGGACCGAGTAGTAGGCCAGGACGCCGCCGAGTACGCCGTCCCGGACGGGCAGCGCGGTCATCGACCCCACGGCGAAGTCCACTGCCGGGTACGCCCGGGCGGCCAGCCCGGTCATCCTCGGGGACAGGTCGATGCCCACGACGGAGAGCCCCAGCTCCGCCAGGTACGCCGTGACCTTGCCCGGCCCGCACCCCAGGTCGGCGACCGGGCCGAGCCCCGACGTCCGCACGAGCTCGGCGAACGTGGCCAGCATCGAGCGTGACAACGGGTCCAGCCGCGCAGGGGACGGGACGGCCTCGGCGTAGGCGGCGGCGACGGTGTCGTACGACGCGCGGACCGCGGCGAGATAGGCGGGTTCAGTCATGCGGGCGACCTTAGAGGAGCGCGCCGACAACCCTGCGGGGACCGTGGCCGGCATGTGCGGACCTACCGCGTGGAGGCCGGGGCTGCTCGGGTCCGAGGCATCCCGGGCGTTCGCGACGGTGTCACCGCAGGTCGGGCGGGGCTTGCCAGGCGATAGCTTCCGATATATCGTTGAGGCATCGCGACAGTTCGAAGAAGAGTCGCGTAACCACGATGAAGAAGGGAGCGCAGTCATGCGTTCACATGGAAACGACCACGGACACGACCACGGATGCGGCCCCGGACGACGGGGCGGCAGGGGGGACTTCGAAGGCGGCCGTGCCGCGTTCGGCCCGTTCGGCCCGCCGTTCGGAGGCGGACCCTTCGGCGGCGGCGGCGGGCGCGGCCGGGGCGGCGGCAGGGGGAGGGCCAGGCGCGGTGACGTACGCGCGTCGATCCTCGCGCTGCTCACGGACCGCCCGATGCACGGGTACGAGATGATCCAGGAGATCGGCGAGCGCAGCGGCGGGGCCTGGAAGCCCAGCCCCGGCTCGGTCTACCCGACCCTCCAGCTGCTGGAGGACGAGGGGCTCATCGTCAGCGCCAGTGAGGGCGGCAAGAAGCTGTTCACCCTCACCGACCTGGGCCGGAGCGAGGCCGAGTCCGGCCCCGACGCCCCCTGGGAAGAGGCGGGGCGCGGTGTCGACTGGGAAGGCGTGAACGAGATCCGGCAGGCCGGCTTCGGCCTGATGGAGGCTTTCGGCCAGGTCTGGAAGACCGGCTCGGCCGACCAGCGGCAGAAGGCCCTCACGGTGATCAACGACGCCCGCAAGAAGCTGTACCTGATCCTCGCCGACGAGCACTGAGCCGTGCGGCGCGCACACCGGGAAGGGCCCCCTCGTGGGGCCCTTCTTCCGTCCGGTGTACTGCGGCGACCGTGCGATCTCATCCGCAAGGATGAGGAACCCCGCAGCGACCCCCGCCTTCTGCGGGATGCCGGATGGGCCGCGCCGGGGATGTTTTCGAGCCCGGGGACTGATGGGGTGGAGTTGTGCACATCCGGACATCAGGGATCCCCGAGCAAGCTCCGCCGAACCACCCGTGGGCCGGTGCCGGGCTGAGTTCCGCGATGGCCGCCGTGGTGACCGGCGCCCGCAGACGGGCGGTGCGCGACGGCGACCGCCATGTCGACACCGCACACCTCCTGCACTCCCTCGTCGAGTCCGACCCGGCGGTGCGGGACGCCTTCGACGGCGGGCCGCAACTGGCCAGGGTGCTGGGATACCTCGTCCAGCGCAGCATCGGCTACGGCCTCCGCTGGCAGGGGACGCAGGAGGACTCGGGGGGCTTCCCCGCGGTGCGGGAGCCCGAGGGGGAGGGGTGGTCGCCCTCGGCGTCCGCGGCCATGGACCGTGCCGTCCGCGGCGCGCTGCTGCGCGGGGAGCTCCACGCCGACGGCCTCGACCTGCTGGCGGCGCTGGTCGCCGATCCGCGGTGCCGCGCGGTCGAGGTGCTGGACCGGGCCGGGGTCACCGTCGGGCGGCTGGGTGCCCGTGCCGCCGACCGGATGGCCGTCGGGGACCGGTAGGGGTGATCATGAACACGCGGAGGACAGGTGTGACAGGGGTGACGCTGCTGACGCCTGCTGCCATGATGTGCCGATGCACGCGTCTCAGGGGAGAAGTGCCGGTCTGGGCCTGGCCCTTGCCTCGGCCTTCGCATTCGGCGGTTCAGGGGTCGCGGCCAAGCCGCTGATCGAGGCGGGGCTCGATCCGCTGCACGTGGTGTGGCTCAGGGTCGCCGGTGCCGCCCTCGTCATGCTGCCGGTCGCCTGGCGCCACCGGAACCTGGTGCGGGAGCGCCCCGTACTGCTGGCCGGTTTCGGGCTGTTCGCCGTCGCCGGGGTCCAGGCGTTCTACTTCGCCTCGCTCTCGCGCATCCCGGTCGGTGTCGCCCTGCTCATCGAGTATCTGGCACCCGCGCTCGTCCTCGGCTGGGTGCGTTTCGTGCAGCGGCGGCCCGTCACCCGGGCCGCCGCGGCCGGGGTGGTGCTGGCGGTCGGCGGACTCGCCTGCGTCGTCGAGGTGTGGGCCGGGCTGAGCTTCGACGCCGTCGGACTGCTGCTCGCCCTCGGCGCGGCGTGCTGCCAGGTGGGCTACTTCGTCCTCTCCGACCAGGGCGCCGGCCACGGGGACACGGCGGACGCCGAACCCCCCGACCCGCTGGGCGTCATCGCGTACGGACTGCTCGTCGGCGCGGCCGTACTCACGGTCGTGGCGGGCCCCTGGGCGATGGACTGGGCGGTCCTCGGCGGGAGCGCCGGGATGAACGGGCACGACGTCCCCGCCTGGCTGCTGCTCGGCTGGATCGTGCTGATCGCGACGGTGCTGGCCTACGCCACCGGCGTGGTGTCCGTACGGATGCTCTCACCGCAGGTCGCGGGCGTCGTCGCCTGCCTGGAGGCGGTCGTCGCGACCGTGCTGGCCTGGGTGCTCCTGGGCGAGCACCTCTCCGCCCCGCAGCTCGTCGGCGGCGGGGTGGTGCTGTTCGGCGCCTTCATCGCGCAGTCGTCCGCGCCCAGGCCACCGTCGGCGCCGGTGGCGTCGGGCCCGGGCGCACCGGCCGCGGAGGCGCACGGGGCGGCCGGTACCGGGGGAGAGTTGTCCCGGCCTCCGGCCTCGTCGTAGGGTGCCGATCATGCCGCAGACCGTACTTCCGCCTCCTGCCGCCTAGCGCGAGGCGGCCACTCCGGACGAAGACCGGGCTCGGGTGACACCCCGAGCGGTTCGTCGCTGCCCGCGCGCGGAGCCGAGCGACCACCACCCTTCTTCTGGAGAGTCACGTGTCCCACCCTGTTCCCGGCCTGCCCGTCGGGCGGAGCCTGGTCTATCTCGTCGTCGCCGGTATCGCCTGGGGGACGGCCGGCGCGGCCGCCTCCCTGCTCTTCCGGATCAGCGATCTCGGCCCCCTCGCGCTGTCGTTCTGGCGCTGCGTGGGCGGTCTCGTCCTGCTGGCCGGGGCGCTCGCGCTGCGCCCCCGCCGCCCCCGCACCGCCACCGAGCCGCGGCGCCGGCGTCTCCTGCGCATCCTGGGGACCGGCGTCGGCCTCACCGTGTTCCAGAGTGCGTACTTCGCCGCGGTCGAGGCGACCGGACTGGCTGTCGGGACCGTGGTCACCCTCGGCGCGGGCCCCGTCCTCATCGCGGTCGGGGCCCGGCTGACCATGGGGGAGCGGCTGGGCCGGGGCGGGCTCCTCGCCGTGGCCGGCGCGCTCACCGGCCTCGCCGTGCTGGTGCTCGGCGGCGAACCCGCCGAAGTGCGGCCCGCCGGCCTGGCGCTGGCCGTACTGTCCGCGGCGGGGTACGCGGCGATCACCCTGCTGACCCGGTGGCTCGGCCGGGACGGCGCGGCGGGCGACTCCCTCTCCACCAGCGCCTGGGCGTTCGGTATCGGAGCCGTGGGGCTGCTGCCCATGGCGGCGGCCGAAGGGCTCGTGCCGCACACCGCGCAGACGGGCCACGTGCTCTGGCTGCTCGTGTACGTGGCGGCGGTACCGACCGCACTCGCCTACGCCCTCTACTTCGCGGGCGCGGCGGCGGTCCGCTCGGCGACCGTGTCCGTGATCATGCTGCTGGAGCCGGTGAGCGCCGCGGTCATCGCGGTGACCGTGCTGCGCGAGCGGCTCACCGCGGCCACCGTCGTCGGGACGCTGCTGCTGCTCACCGCCGTGGCGGGGCTGGCCCTCGCCGAGACACGGGACGCCGCGGCCGCCCGCCGCAGGGCGGCGATGGCGGCCTGACCGGCCGGGCCGCCGTGGCGCCGGGGGCCTGCGGCCGGAGTGTTCGGCGGCCGGGGTGTTGGGCCGCCGGGCGACGCGTCACCGGAACGACGGGAGTGCGGTCGCCGGGCCGGCAGGTCGGCGGTCCGGCGGTTGCCGGTTGGCAGTTGCCACTCCCCGGTGGCCGGTGGCCAGTTGCCAGGTGATCCGGCCGTCGGGCGTCGGGCGTGCGGGACGGCGCGTCGGCGGTTGCCGGGTCGGTGGGACGGGGGCCCGTCGGTCTCCGGTTGCCCGTCGCCCGCTGCCCGCCGCAGGGGGCGGGCAG
>NZ_JBHVQX010000056.1:0-23277 GCF_042886395.1 Streptomyces sp. NPDC058008
CGGCCGGACCTCGCTGGGCGAGGTCCGGCCGGACGCGTGAGGTTGACGGAAAGGGTTGACCACTCAGCCGAGAAGGGTCGTCAATTCGACGTGGTCGAGACCGTGGGCCTCGGCGACCTCGCGGTAAACCACCTGCCCGTCATGGGTGTTGAGACCCCTGGCGAGCGCGGCGTCCCTGCGCAGGGCGTCGGCCCAGCCCCGGTTCGCGAGCTCCAGGATGTAGGGCAGCGTGGCGTTCGTCAGCGCGTAGGTGGAGGTGTTGGGCACCGCGCCCGGCATGTTCGCGACACAGTAGAAGACCGACTCGTGGACCATGAAGGTCGGCTCGGCGTGCGTCGTCGGATGCGAGTCCTCGAAGCACCCTCCCTGGTCGATCGCGATGTCGACAAGAACACTTCCGGGCTTCATCCTGGCGACGAGCTCGTTGGTGACCAGCTTCGGCGCCTTGGCGCCCGGGATGAGCACGGCACCCACGACGAGGTCGGCCTCGACGACGGCCCGCTCGAGTTCCAGGGCGTTGGAGACGACCGTCCGCACCTTCGTGCCGAAGACCTTGTCCGCCTCACGCAGCTTGTTGATGTCCTTGTCGAGCAGCGTGACGTGGAAGCCGAGCCCGACGGCGATCTGCGTGGCGTTCCAGCCGGACACCCCGCCGCCGATGACGACGGCCCTGGCCGACCCCGTACCGGGGACGCCGCCGGGGAGCACACCGCGCCCGCCGACCGAGCGCATCAGGTGGTACGCGCCGACCTGCGGGGCGAGGCGGCCGGCCACCTCGGACATCGGGGCGAGCAGCGGCAGCGCGCGGGTGGCGGTCTCGACGGTCTCGTACGCGATGGCGGTCGTGCCCGAGGCGAGCAGGGCGTCCGTGCACGCGCGGGAGGCGGCGAGGTGCAGGTAGGTGAAGAGGGTCTGGCCCTTGCGCAGGCGGTGGTACTCCTCGGCCACCGGCTCCTTGACCTTGAGCAGCAGGTCGGCGGCGGCCCAGACCTCGTCGGCGGTGGGCAGGATCCGCGCACCGGCGGCGACGTACTCCGCGTCCGGGATGGAGGAGCCCTCGCCGGCCTGCCGCTCGACGAGGACCTCGTGGCCGTGGCGGACGAGCTCATGGACTCCGGCGGGGGTGATCGCCACCCGGAACTCGTTGTTCTTGACTTCGCGGGGGATGCCGACCTTCACGTCGATCACGGTCCTTGGCTCGGAGAGTCGCTCGGGCATAACGGGGTGTACCCGCATGAACCAAGCGTAAGGGGAGACACCGCAGGGATACGCGGCAGAGCCATCATTAATGAAGGACTTCCCGCTGTCTAGCCTTACAAAGCATTAACTTTCAGTCGAAGTACTACGGATTTCGTAGGCCGGGCCCTGGTCGTCCAGCAGTCTCTCGGACGTCGCCCGGTGCAGCCGGGCCGCCGCCGGGTCCCCGAGCCGGTCCAGGGTGTCCGCCAGCCTGAGCTCCAGTGCGGCCTGGAGGCGCACGTCACCGGCCCTGCGCGCCAGCTCGACCGCCTCCCGGCAGGTGTGGAGCGACTCCTGCGGCCGGCCCGCGTACTCCTGCACCCGCGCGGCCTCGCTGAGCGCGCGCGCCTGGGCGGGCAGGTCCCCGAGCCTGCGGTGCCCGGCGGCCGCCGCGCGCCAGTTGCGCAGCGCCTCGCCGTACCGCCCGGCGTACGTGTGGACCGCCCCGAGCCGCCCGTACAGCCGGGCCTCGTCGGCCCGCTCCCCCCGGGTGAGCCGCTGGGCGAGCGCCCGGCCGTACCAGTCCGAGGCCCGGTTGTAGTCGCCGAGCTCCGCGTAGGCACCGCCCGCGGACTCCATCGCCCGGCCGGTCGCGTAGAGGTCGTTCGCCGCGCGTCCGGCGTCCAGCGCGGCCCGGTAGCGGGCCAGCGCCTCCCTCGTGCGGCCGGTCCTGGCGTCCAGGTCGCCGAGGTTGAGGAGGGCGGCGGCCTTCTCCCTGGGCAGGTCGCGCCGCTGCGCCACGTCGAGGACCAGGCCGTGCAGCCCGTACAGCACGGGGGCGGCCTCCTCCGTGCCCCGGTGCGCGGCGAGGGCGCGGACGAGGGCGGCCACCAGCCGGCGGGCGAGGGTGTCCAGGCCGCCGTCACGCACCGCGACCCGGGCCGAGGCCAGCAGGGCGGGCTCGCGGATCCGCAGCCACTCGGCGGCGGCCTCCGGACCGGGGAAGCGCAGTGACCGCGGCAGTCCGGCGAGCCGGCGCCGGGCCGGGGAGTCCTCGGGATCGGTGACGGCCCGGCAGGCCTGGAGGCGGCGCACGGTCCGCTCCAGCATCCTGGCGCGGGCCAGCTGGATCTCGGCGGGGCGTTCCCTCTCCTCCAGCACCGCGCGCACCAGCGGGGCGAGGCAGCCGGGCACCTCGTACTGCGGCTGCGCGGCACCGTTCGTCCGCAGCAGCCCGAGCCGGACGAAGTCGTCCAGGGTCGTCCGGGCGGCCGAGACCGAACAGCCGGCCAGCGCGGAGGCGGTGTGGGCGTCGGCCAGTCCGGCGGGGGCGAGGGCGAGCAGTCGCAGTATCGCGGCGGCCGAGGGCGGGAGCGAGTCGTGGACCAGCCGGAAGGCGCGGGCCAGCGGCCGGTCGGAGGACGGCTGCTCGGAGTCCTCCGGCCGGTCGCGCAGCTGTTTGGCGACGTCGGCGACCGAGGCGCCGGGCCGGGCGGCGAGCCACCCGGCGACCAGGGTCAGTGCGGCGGGCCGGCCTCCGCACTCCTCGGTGAGCGCCTCGGCGGTCCGTGGATCGACCGTGATCCTGACCTGGCCGATCGTGCGGGCGAGGAGTTGTACGGCGGAGCCCGCGTCCAGCCCGCCGATGGTGCACGGGCGGACGCCGGGGATTCCGGTGAGGGGGCCGGTCGAGGTGGCCACGACCAGGCAGTCCGGGTTGTCGGGCAGCAGCGGGTCGACCTGTTCGGCGTCCACGGCGTCGTCGAGCAGGATCAGGGCGCGGCGTTCGGAGAACGCCTCCCGGACCATCTCGGACAGCTCGTCCTCGTCGGCGCCGGGCGGGGCGGTGACGGAGATCAGGTCCAGGAGGGCGCGTGCGGTGCGTTCCGTGGGGACGCGCTCGCCCCCGGGTTCGGTG
Source organism: Streptomyces sp. NPDC058008 (assembly GCF_042886395.1). Taxonomy (NCBI): domain Bacteria; kingdom Bacillati; phylum Actinomycetota; class Actinomycetes; order Kitasatosporales; family Streptomycetaceae; genus Streptomyces; species Streptomyces sp. NPDC058008. Next base: position 3,098 of record NZ_JBHVQX010000056.1, read on the forward strand.
AGCGACACCCGGAGGACCCCGTCGGGGTAGTCACCGGGTTCCGCGAGCCTGCGGGCGAGTTCGCCGGCGAGGGCGGAGCGTCCGGATCCGGGCCGCCCGGCGATCAGCAGGATCCGGGCGCGGGCCGCCTTGCGACCGGCCAGGGTGTCCAGGCCGGCCCGCCCGATGTCCTCCTGAAGGGCTTTCAACTCGCGTTCACGGCCGAAGAACTGAGAGAACGTCACATCCGGCGGTTGCTTGGCTCCCGCCGTCCCCGCCATTCCGGCCGGGCCGTTGGTGTCCACCGCCTGATCGGTCACGGGCCACGCTCCACTTCGCTGCACGCGGTTGCCCGCCGGAAGTCCGGACGGGGCCTTTCGAGCGTAGTTCAGTGACGCGGACGATCATGGCGGAGCACGGCGGACGGATCCCCCGATCGGATCAGCTTTTCGTACGATCGGCCCTCCGGTCATGCCCTTTCCGCCCTTGCGGCAGGCCTTGGCCAGGTCCTCACCGGAAGCGGGCCGGCCGGTTCCGGCCAGGGCCCCCGTCGGCCAGGGCCCGGTTCCGGCCGGGGCCCGCCGTAGGCCGGGACGGACCGCGACAGTGACTCGCACGGAGCGCGTACCGGCTCACGCGGAGCGCGTACCAGCTCAGCGGATTGCGTACCGGCTCACGCGGAGCGCGTACCGGCGGCGGACGGACCGCCCCCCTCGCGCACGGGCCGGACGGCCGACGAGCGCGCCCGGCCCGACGGCCCGCCCCGCCCATGGGGCGGACGGCCGAACAGGCGGTGCGGGCCGGGAACACCGGCGGTCCGCCCCGCGCACGAGGGGGGCGGACGGAGGGTCAGGCCTCGAACGGCCGGGCCGGCCAGGGCGCGTCGGCCGGGCGCAGCGAGTCCACCCCGTCGCCGGCGAGTACCGCGGCGAGCGACAGGACGCCCACGACCAGGCAGTTGTTGTGAAGATCGCCGGCGAGCACCGACCGGACGAGTTCGTCCAGGGGCACCCGGGCGTGCTCCATGTCCGCCTCCTCCTCGGAGACCTCGAAGCGCTCGCCCTCGGCCTCGGAGAGGTCCCGGGCGAGGAAGACGCGCACGGCTTCGTCGCAACCGCCGGGCGTGGTGTAGACGTCGGTCAGCACCCGCCAGTCCTCGGCCTTGACGTGCGCCTCCTCGTAGAGCTCGCGCTGCGCGGCGTGCAGCGGGTTCTCGCCGGGGACGTCCAGCAGCCCCGCCGGGATCTCCCACAGCTTGTGGCGCACCGGGTGCCGGTACTGCCGCAGGACGAGGACCCGGCCCTGCGCGTCGAGCGCGAGCACGGCCACGGAACCGGGGTGGACCTGGTAGTCGCGGCTGTGGACGCTGCCGTCGGGCATCACGACGTCGTCGGTGCGGACGCTGGTCTTGTTACCGGTGAAGGGGACCACCGTCGCGGTGACCTGCCACTCCTCGGGCGTGTCCTGGAAACCCATGTACGTCCTCCCACGAACAAACAGAAACCGGGGCACGCATCCCGTCAAGGATCCGCACCCCGGTCAACCGTATCGCCTTACGCGTCGGCGCCCGTCCCCCGCGCCGCGACCTTGCGCTCCACGGCGGCCTTCACCAGGCCGGCGAAGAGCGGGTGCGGACGCGTCGGGCGGGAGCGCAGCTCCGGGTGCGCCTGGGTGGCCACCAGGTAGGGGTGGGCCTCGCGCGGGTACTCGACGTACTCGACGAGCTTGTTGTCCGGCGAGGTGCCGGAGAAGACGAGCCCGGCCTTCTTCTCGAGCTCCGCGCGGTAGCCGTTGTTCACCTCGTAGCGGTGGCGGTGGCGCTCCTCGACGTAGGGCTCGCCGTCGTAGGCCTCGCGGACCAGGGAGCCCTCGGCGAGCTTCGCCGGGTAGAGGCCGAGCCGCATGGTGCCGCCCAGGTCGCCCGCGCCCTCGACGTACGCGAGCTGCTCCTCCATGGTGGAGATCACGGGGTGGCTCGTGGCGGCGTCGAACTCGGTGGAGTTGGCGTCGGGGATGCCGGCGAGGTTCCGCGCGGCCTCGATCACGATGCACTGGAGGCCGAGGCAGAGGCCGAGCAGCGGCACCTTGTTCTCTCGGGCGTACTGGATGGCGCCGACCTTGCCGACCACTCCGCGCTCGCCGAAGCCGCCGGGGATGCAGATCGCGTCCACGTCGCCGAGCTGCTTCTGGGCGCCTGCCGGGGTCTTGCAGTCGTCGGACGCGACCCACTTGACCTTGACGCGGGCCTTGTTGGCGAAGCCGCCGGCCCGGATGGCCTCGGTGACCGAGAGGTAGGCGTCCGGCAGGTCGATGTACTTGCCGACCAGGGCGACGGTGACCTCGTGGTCGGGGTTGTGGACCCGGTCCAGCAGGTCGTCCCAGGTGGTCCAGTCCACGTCGCGGAACGGGAGGTCCAGCTTGCGGACGACGTAGGCGTCCAGGCCCTCGGTGTGGAGCACCTTGGGGATGTCGTAGATCGACTTGGCGTCCACGCAGGCCACCACGGCGGCCTCGTCGACGTCGCACATCAGCGAGATCTTGCGCTTGATGGCGGTGGGGACGTCCCGGTCGGCGCGCAGCACGATGGCGTCCGGCTGGATGCCGATGTTGCGCAGGGCGGCGACGGAGTGCTGGGTGGGCTTGGTCTTCAGCTCGCCGGACGGGCCGATGTAGGGCAGCAGCGAGATGTGCACGACGAAGACGTTGTCGCGGCCGACCTCGTGGCGGACCTGGCGGACCGTCTCCAGGAAGGGGAGCGACTCGATGTCGCCGACCGTGCCGCCGACCTCGGTGATGACGACGTCCACGTCGTCGGTCGCCATGCGGCGGATGCGGTGCTTGATCTCGTTGGTGATGTGCGGGATGACCTGGACGGTGTCGCCGAGGTACTCCCCGCGCCGCTCCTTGGCGATGACCTGGGAGTAGACCTGGCCGGTGGTGACGTTGGCCGAGCCGTCGAGGTCGACGTCGAGGAAGCGCTCGTAGTGGCCGATGTCCAGGTCGGTCTCGGCGCCGTCGTTGGTGACGAACACCTCACCATGCTGGAAGGGGTTCATCGTGCCGGGGTCGACGTTGAGGTAGGGGTCGAGCTTCTGCATCGTGACCCGCAGGCCACGCGCCTTGAGCAGGGCACCCAGGCTGGAGGCAGTCAGACCCTTGCCGAGGGAGGAGGCGACACCCCCGGTGACGAAGATGTGCTTGGTCGTCGTGGATGTGGGCTGCATAGCCAAAGGGGGCTCCCGTGGTCGCGATCGTGAGGTGCGTACCGGCATGCCGTACGGAGATTTCCGGAGGTGCCGTCGCTGCGGTTCGGGGGCCTCGTCCACTGTCGGGACGACCACCGGTCCACGGGCTACCAGGGTAACAGCGACGAAGGGAGGCCGCTTCCGGCCATGCCTCCTCCCGTATCGTCACAAGATCATCACGTTCCTTCCAGGTTCCCCTCATTCGTCAGCGGCAAGCGGCGGACAACTTGCGGACAGTCGCGCGGAACCCCCGGGTGCGTCGTATCCTGCTCGGACACTCGCTGCCGAGTTGGCCGGCCCAGCGGCTCCACCCCAGCCCGCTCACCCGTGCAAGAGCTCGTCGGTTCTACTACAACGACCCCTTGACCAGCAGTAAGCGCCCTGCGGGGCGACATGGCCGTTCGACTGGAGACGCACGTGGCCGGGCGCATCGAGGATTACGCACTCATCGGAGACATGCAGACCGCAGCCCTGGTCTGCCGGGACGGCACAGCGGACTGGCTGTGCCTCCCACGTTTCGATTCACACGCAATTTTCGCCGGACTTCTCGGTACCGAGGAGAACGGCTTCTGGCGGCTGGGCCCCGCCCGACCCGAGGGGGCCGAGCCCCCGTCGGCCGACCGGCGCCGCTACCGGGGCGACTCGCTCGTCCTGGAATCGGAGTGGGACACCGCCCGTGGCACGGTCCGCGTGACCGATTTCATGCCGCCACGGGACGGGGCCCCGCAGCTCATCCGCATCGTGGAAGGGGTGAGCGGCCGGGTTCCGATGCGCTCCGAGCTCCGGATGCGCTTCAGCTACGGGCGGGTCACCCCCTGGGTCCACAAGGTGGACGGCCGCACGGTCGCCGTCGCCGGGCCCGACTCGGTGTGGCTGGACACGGAGGCGGAGACCTACGGCCAGAACCTGACCACGTACTCCGACTTCACCGTGGCGCCCGGCGACCGGATCGCGTTCACGATCAGCTGGCAGCCCTCGCACCACGAGCCGCCCAGCGTGCCGGAGCCCGAGTCGTCCCTGGAGGCGACGGAGAACTTCTGGCGCGAGTGGGTCGAGCAGTGCACGTACCACGGCCCCTACCGTGAGGCCGTGGTCCGCTCGCTGATCACGCTGAAGGCGCTCACCTACGCGCCGACCGGCGGCATCGTGGCCGCCCCGACGACCTCCCTCCCGGAGGACATCGGCGGCTCGCGGAACTGGGACTACCGCTACACCTGGCTGCGGGACGCGGCGATCACGCTCTCCTCGCTGCTGCGCACGGGGTACCGCGAGGAGGCCCGTGCCTGGCGCGAGTGGCTGCTGCGCGCCGTCGCCGGGGACCCGGAGAACCTGCAGATCATGTACGGCATCGCGGGTGAGCGGGAGCTCGGCGAGGCGGAGCTGGACTGGCTTCCGGGATACGAGAACTCCGCCCCGGTCCGGGTCGGCAACGGTGCGGCCAACCAGCTCCAGCTCGATGTCTACGGCGAGGTCACCGAGGCGCTGCACCTGGCGCACATGACGGGGCTGACCCGCAACGACTACGCGATGGGCCTCCAGCTCAAGCTGATCAGCTACCTGGAGAAGCACTGGGACGAGCCGGACGAGGGCATCTGGGAGGTGCGCGGGCCGCGCCGGCACTTCGTGCACTCCAAGGTGATGGCCTGGGTGGCCGTGGACCGCACGATCAAGCTGATCGAGTCCGGGGACGCCGAGGGTCCGCTGGAGCGGTGGCACCAGCTGCGTGACGACATCCACCGCGATGTCTGCGAGCGGGGCTACGACAAGGAGCGCAACACCTTCACCCAGTCCTACGGCTCCCAGGAGCTGGACGCGTCCCTGCTGCTGATCCCGCAGATGGGCTTCCTGCCGCCCGACGACAAGCGGGTCATCGGCACGATCGAGGCGATCCAGCGGGAGCTGTCCACGGAGGACGGTTTCATCCTGCGCTACCCGACCGAGGGCGACGACGCGGGTGTCGACGGTCTGGAGGGCGACGAGGGCGCGTTCCTGGCCTGCTCGTTCTGGCTGGCGGACGACCTGGCGATGATCGGCCGGGTCGACGAGGCCCGCCGCCTGTTCGAGAAGCTGCTGTCCCTGCGCAACGACCTCGGCCTGCTGGCCGAGGAGTGGGACTCCGGGCTCCAGCGCCAGGTGGGGAACTTCCCGCAGGCGTTCAGCCATGTGCCGCTGATCGACACGGCGCTGCGGCTGACTGCCAGCGGGGCGTACGCCGGCTGATCCCTCGGGCATGACCGCACTCCGCGGACCGGCCGGTGCCTTCGGCCGGTCCGCGGAGTCCTGTCGGGGCTCCGGCCGGGGCACGGCACGACGCCCCCGGCCGGCCGCGCGGTGACCCGACGGCCGCGGACCCCCGCCCGGTCACGGGGCCGGGCCCGCGGTGCGACACGTTCCGGTGGGGCCGGTAGCTTCCTGACCGGGGCCGTTCGCGCCTCACGTTCGGACGAGCGCGTGGCGCACGAGTGGAAGCACGAGGCCTGAGCCGGTGGAGACCGAGGGCGCGATCACCGTACGCCGTGCGCTGGAGCTTCCGGGGCTGCGCGCCGGGCTCCCGGAGGTGCTGACCTGCGCGGACCGCCTGGACCGTGCGGTGCGCTGGGTGCACGCGGGTGAGGCGCCCAACCTCCCCGCCCTCCTCAAGGGCGGCGAGCTGCTGCTCACCACGGGGCTCGGCCTCGGGTCACGTCCCGCCGACCAGCGCGCCTTCGTGCGCAAGCTGGCCGACCGGGGCATCGCCGCCCTCGTCGTGGAGCTCGGACCGCGCTTCAGCAGGCTGCCCGCGGCGATCGTGGAGGCGGCCCGGACGGCGGGGCTGCCGCTCGTCCAGCTGCACCGCGAGGTGCCGTTCGTGGCGGTGACCGAGGAGATCCACACCGAGATCGTCAACGGCCACTACGCCCTGCTCCGGCGGGCGGAGGAGGTGCACCGGCGGTGCACCCGGGCGGTGCTGGACGGTGGCGGGGTGCCGCAGGTCCTGGGAATCCTGGCGGACTTCGCCGCGAACCCCGTCTTCCTGGAGACCCCCGACGGCCGGCTGCTGTTCGCCGCCGGGCCGGGCACCGGGCCGGCCGGCGCCGGGCCGCTGCAGGTCTGGGAGGGGCTGCGCGGGGCGCCGGAGGCCCGTGCGGCGCCCCCGGACGGATCGGTCCTGGTGGAGGTGCCCGGCGGCGGGCCCGGGGCGGGTTCCGTACGGGCCCGGCTGGTGCTGCTCGCGGTGCCGGGCCCCCTGCTGACGGTGCACCGCATGGCGGCCGAGCGTGCGGCGGGCATCCTCGCGGTCGTGCTGATGCAGGCCCGCCAGGAGGAGGAGGTGGCGGCACGGGGGCGCGGTGACTTCCTCACGGATCTCGCCGAGGGGCGGATCGCCTCCGAGGACGCTCCCGCGCAGGCCGGGGTCCTGGGGTTCAGGCCGGGCGGGGACCCGCTGCTGCCGGTGGTGATGCGGCTCGCCCCCGAGCCGGCCCCCTCGGGCAGCTGGGCGCTGCTGGCCCGGGCGCTGGCCGAGGAGCTCGCGGCGGTGGGCGCGCCGGTGCTGGTGGGGGTGCGCCCCGTGGAGGGCAGGGTTCCGCTGTTGCTCGCGCTGCGCCCTGGGATTACGCGCCCCGCGCTCGCGGACCGGGTCGCGGCGGCGCTGCGGGCCGGGGCCGCGCGGGCGGGCCTGGAGCGGGGCGGCGACCGCACACCGGTCGTCGTGGTCGTCGGGGCCGCGGGCGGCTGGGCCGTGGCGGGCGCCGGGCTGCGGCACGCGGCGGAGGCGGCGACGGCCGCACGGGGGCTCGGTGAGCGCCCCTGGTACGACGCGCGGCGCCTGGACATCGATCTGCTGCTGTGGCGGCTGCGGGACCATCCGGACCTGGCGTCCTTCGTGGACCGGGCGATCGGGCCGCTGCTGGAGCACGACCGGACCTCGCGCCCCGCCCTCCTGCCCACGCTGGAGGCGTACCTCGCCCACGCCGGCCGCAAGGCGGAGGCGGCGCGCGAACTGCACCTGAACCGGCAGACGCTGTACAACCGGCTGGCCCGCATGGGCGAGCTGCTCGGCACCGATCTGGACGACCCGGAGTCGGTGCTCGCCCTGAGCCTGGCCCTGCGGGCACGGCGGCACACCCGCTGAGGACGGCCCTCAGGTGCGGGCCGCCGCCAGGGGCTGCGCCAACTCGTCGTACACGGACAGCACATGGGCGATCGTGTCGTCCTCGGTCGGCCAGCCCGCGGCCTGCGCCCGCCCCGAGCCGGCGAGCCGCTGCCGCCGGCCGGGGTCTCCCAGGAGCCGTACGACGGCACCGGCCAGCGCCTCGGCGTCCCCGTACGGGACCAGGTCGGCCGCCTCGCCCACGAGTTCGGCCACGCCGTCGGCGCGGGCCGCGACCAGCGGGATACCGAGCCGGAGTGCCTCGCGGGCGAGCAGCGGCCCGCCCTCCCCCTGCCCGGACAGGACGGCGATGTCGGCGGCGGCCAGGAGTTCGCCGATGTCGTCGGATCCGCCCGCGACGACGGCGGGCAGTCCCTCCGCCGCGATCCTGCGCCGCACGGCACCCGCCAGGTGCCCCTCCCCCACGACGGCCAGCAGCGGCGCGGGGTCGAGCACCCGCCAGGCACGCGCCGCGTCCAGCAGCGTGTCGTGACCGCGCTGGGCCACCGATACCAGCAACGGCCTTCCGACCGCGCCCAGTTCGGCGCGCGTCTTGCCGTCGTCGGGGGCGCCGGCGAAACGGCTCGCGGGGATCGCGGCCGGCGCGAGCCGTGCGTCCCTGGCACCCCGGCGGCGGGCGCGGTCCACCAGCTCCCACGAGGTGCCCAGGACGACGGCGGCCGCGCGGGCGGCCCGTCGCTCCAGCATCCGCAGCAGCCGGCCCCGGGTGCCTTCGGCGTGGACGCGGGTGTGCCAGGTCACGACCAGCGGGGTGGCCCGGCCGCTGAGCGCGATCCCGGCGCGCACCGCGGCGTGCAGCCCGTGGGCGTGGACGATGTCCGCCCCCGTGCAGGCGGTGCGGAGGGCGGCGACCGACGCGGGGTCGCTGCGCCGGGGCACCGCGACGAAGCGGGCGCCCGTCGCGGGAAGCCCCTGGGCCTGCCCGGAACCGGCCGGGGCGCAGACGGTGACCTGCACGCCCCTGGCGACCAGGCCCGCGGCGAGCGAGCTGACATGAGCGCTGCTTCCGGCGCCGCCGCCCAGGACTTGGACCGTACGCAGCTGTGACACGTTGATCGGCTCCCGGGGCTCCCGAGTCGGTGATATGTACAGCACCAAGGATGCCAGTCCGTACGCACGTTCCGGGACTGCCGAAACGTTGTTCCCGTCGTCGTGGCGAGAGGGGAACGGCCCACCCCACTCGTACGAGTGAGATGGGCGGCGCGAAATTGACGCCAGGGGTGGCTACACGTCGGCCCGGGCCGTCTCCAGCAGTTCCTCCGCGTGGGCCCGCGCGGTCTCCGAGTCCTCCTGCCCGGCGAGCATCCGGGAGAGTTCCCGTACCCGGTCCTCGCCCTCCAGGACCGTCACCCCGCTCCTGGTCACCGATCCGTCCACGGTCTTCTCGACCAGCAGCTGCCGGTCGGCGAAGGCCGCCACCTGCGGCAGGTGGGTGACGACGACGACCTGCGCGGACCTGGCCAGTTTCGCGAGCCGCCGGCCGACCTCGACGGCCGCCTTGCCGCCGACCCCGGCGTCGACCTCGTCGAAGAGGTACGTCGGCACCGGGTCGGAGCCCGCGAAGACCACCTCGACGGCGAGCATCACCCGGGACAGCTCACCGCCCGAGGCGCCCTTGGCGATCGGCCGGGGCTGCGCGCCGGGGTGCGGCGCCAGCAGGAGTTCCACCTCGTCGGCGCCGGACGGCCCGTAGAGCACGCTCCGGCCGCCGATGTCGATACCGGACTCCTCGTCCGGTGCCTCGGTCTGCCGGATGGCGAAGGACACCCGGGCGTGCGGCATCGCGAGCGACGCCAGCTCTTCGGTGACGGCCGCCGCGAAGCGGGCCGCCGCCTCCGTCCGCGCCTCGGTCAGCTGCCGGCCGAGGACGGAGAGCTCGGCCCGCAGGGTGTCGCGCTCCGCCGTCAGTTCACCGATGCGCTCGTCGTCGCCCTCCAGCTCGGTCAGCCGGGAGGCCCCTTCCTCGGCCCAGGCCAGCACCGAGGTGATGTCCTCGCCGTACTTGCGGGTGAGCGCGGTGAGCGCGGCACGCCGCTCCTCGACGGCGGCCAGCCGCAGCGGGTCGGCGTCCAGCTGGTCGGCGTACCCGGCGAGCTCGCCCGCCACGTCGGCCAGCAGGATCGAGATCTCGCCGATCCGGTCGGCGAGGGCGGCCAGCGCCGGGTCGTGCGCCCGTACGGCGTCCAGGGAGCGCCCGGCGGCGGCCACCACGGTGGTGGCGTCCACGCCCTCCTGGTCCTCCGGATCGCCGGCCAGCGCCGCGTGGGCGAGGGCGGCGGCCGAGGCGAGGGCCTCGGCGTGCCCGAGCCGCTCGGCCTCCGCCGCGAGTTCGGTGTCCTCCCCGGCCAGCGGCTCCACGGCGGCGACCTCGTCGAGGCCGAAGCGCAGCAGATCCGCCTCCTGGGCACGCTCCCTGGCCCGGGTGGTCAGCTCGTCGAGCTCGGTGACGACCGCGCGGAGCCGGCGGTAGGCCGCCGCGTACCCGGTGTGCGGGACCTGGACACCGTCGCCCGCGTAGCGGTCGAGGGCCTGGCGCTGGCGCGCGGGCTTGAGCAGTCCCTGCTGGTCGGTCTGGCCGTGCACGGCGACGAGTTCGTCGGCCAGTTCGGCGAGCACCCCGACGGGCACGGATCTTCCCCCGAGGTGCGCGCGGGAGCGCCCTTCCGCCGAGACGGTACGGCTGACGAGCAGCGCGCCGTCCTCGATCTCGCCCCCGGCCTCCTCGGCGCGTACCGCCGCCGCGTCGCCGCGGGACACCGTGATCCGTCCCTCGACGACCGCCGCCTTGGCGCCGACCCGCACCAGGGCGGGGTCGGCGCGCCCTCCGAGCAGCAGCCCGAGGCTCGTGACGACCATGGTCTTGCCCGCGCCGGTCTCACCCGTCACCGCGGTGAAACCGGGTGACAGCTCCACCACCGCGTCGTCGATGACTCCGAGCGACCGTATCCGCATCTCCTCCAACACGGACATGACCTTACGAGGTCCGGGGCCCGGCGTGCGACGGGCCCCGGTGGCGGATTCACTCACGCGGGTGTGAGCAGCGGCCCCGGGGATCAGTGCGGAGCGCCCCGCCAGCCCTGTACGGGCAGGGCGAACTTGGCCACCAGGCGGTCGGTGAACGACGCCTGGTGCAGCCGTGCGAGCCGTACGGGCACCGCGCCGCGCCGCACCTCCACCCTGGCCCCCGCGGGCAGCTCGACGGTCCGGCGCCCGTCGCACCACAGCACGCCGTGCGGGGTATGCGGCTGGACCTCCACGGCCAGCACCGAGTCGGGCGAGGTCACCAGCGGCTTCGCGAAGAGCGCGTGGGCGCTGATCGGCACCATGAGCAGGGCCTCCACCTCCGGCCAGACGACCGGACCGCCCGCCGAGAAGGCGTACGCCGTCGACCCGGTGGGGGTGGCGCAGACGATCCCGTCGCATCCGAAGCCGGTCACGGGGCGGCCGTCGATCTCCAGGACGACCTCGAGCATCCGCTCGGGCGAGACCTTCTGCACGGCGGCCTCGTTGAGCGCCCAGTCGGTGTGCACGACGTCGCCGTTGCTGTGCACGACGACGTCGAGCGTCATCCGCTCCTCGACCTGGTAGGCCCGGGTGACGACCCGGTCGACGACCTGGTCGAGGTCGTCACGCTCGGCCTCGGCGAGGAATCCCACCCGTCCGAGGTTGACGCCGAGCATCGGTACGCCCGAGGCGCGGGAGATCTCCGCCCCGCGCAGCAGCGTCCCGTCCCCGCCGAGCACGATCAGCAGTTCGCAGCCGTCCACGGCCGCGGGCGTCGCGTCGGTGACCGTCCTCACGGAGGGCGGCAGGGGCAGGTCCTGCGCCTCCACGGCCAGCACCCGGACGCCGAGGCCGTTGCGCAGGAGGCCCTGCACGACGAGTTCGGCGCTGCGGATCGCGGCCGGACGGCCGGTGTGCGCCAGCAGGAAGACGGTGCGATCCGCGTTCCCGGTTCGTTCGGCATGCGTCGTCAACGGGGCCCCTCCGCCACTGCGCGGTCGACGTCCGCGGGATCCAGCTCAGGTGCGCCGGCCCGCAGCCACAGAAAGTACTCGACGTTTCCCGACGGGCCCGGCAGCGGGCTCGCCGTCACACCCTGGACACCGAGGCCCAGCAGACTGGCCCGGCGCGCCACTTCGCGCACCGCCTCGGCCCGCAGCTCGGGGCTGCGGACCACGCCGCCGCTGCCGAGGCGCTCCTTGCCCACCTCGAACTGCGGTTTGACCATGAGCACCAGGTCGGCGTCGGCGGCGGCGCAGCGCGCGAGGGCGGGCAGCACCAGGCCGAGCGGGATGAACGACAGGTCTCCCACCACCAGGTCCACGGGCGTACCGTCGATCTGGTCGACCGTCAGCTCGCGTACGTTGGTGCGGTCCTTGACGGTGACGCGTTCGTCGGACTGCAGTGACCAGGCGAGCTGGCCGTAGCCGACGTCCACGGCCACGACGTGGCCGGCGCCGGCGCGCAGCAGGACATCGGTGAAGCCTCCGGTGGAGGCCCCGGCGTCCAGCGCCCGCCGTCCCTCGACCTTCAGCCCCAGGGGCACGAAGGCGGCGAGGGCACCCGCGAGTTTGTGCCCGCCGCGCGAGACGTACTCGGGGTCGCTGTCGTCCTTGACGACGACGACGGCGGCGCTGGTCTCGACCTGGGTGGCGGGCTTGGTCGCGGTGTTCCCGCCGACGGTCACCCGCCCCGCTGCGATCAGCTGGCTCGCGTGCTCACGCGAGCGGGCCAGCTTGCGGCGTACCAGCTCGGCGTCGAGGCGGCGACGTGCCACTCCTGCCACGTTCGGTTCAGCTCCTGTTGTCGTGCGCGGGCGTCGGCGCGGGTGCGGGCCGTGCGTCCAGCGCGGTCAGTTCGTCGCGCAGCCCGCGGTGTACATCCTCGTACACCTCGGTGTGGCCGTCCGCCGCGAGGTGGTCCGCGTCGGCCAGCCGCTCCAGCCGCGCGTCGACCCCGGCGTGCCCGGTGGGGGTGCGGGCGACGCCGAGGGGTGCGGGCGGGGCGGGTTCGAAGGAGGGTGCGGGCGGGGCGGCGGGCGCCGCCTCGGCCGCCTCGTCCGTTCCGCCCCGCTCTGCCGTGTCCTGCGCCGGCGTCCAGTCGCTCATGCGGAAACGCTACCCCGAAGGGCCGGTGTACCGTCAGTGACGATGGCGACCATGGCGGAGTGCCGCAGCGCACTCGACACACTTTCCGACAATCTGGCGGGGGCCGACGGCGACGTCCGCGGCGCCGCCGACCTCGACCGCTCGCTGAGCTGCCACATCAGGGACCTCGACGTGACGTTCACCGGACGGCTGGCGAACAGCCGGATCACGGTGCTGGACACGCACGACGGCCCGCCCCGGGAGAAGGCCGGGATCCGGCTCGCGATGACCGGCGACGACCTGGTGGCCCTGGTCGGCGGCGAACTGAACTTCGCGAAGGCCTGGGCGTCGGGCCGGGTGCGGCTGGAGGCGGGCTTCCGCGATCTGCTGAAGCTCAAGTCGCTGCTGTGAGGGGCGGCGGCCCCGGGACGGGGGCCGCCGCACTTCCCTCGGGCGGAGCCGCCGGGCGCGGCCCCGGCCACCACGGCGTGCTTCCCCCGGGCCGGGGCTCCCGGTGCGCGCCCCGTCGGCGGCGGTCTCAGGCCGGGGCAGCGGCGCGCTTCCGGCGGGCGGCCGGGACGACGAGCGGCGTTCCCGTCTCGGGGTCGTCGATGACCTGGCACCGCATCCCGAAGACCTCTTCCACGAGCTGCGCGGTCACGATGTCGCCCGGCGCGCCCTCGGCGATGACCGCGCCCCCGCGCATCGCGATCAGGTGGGTGGCGTACCGGGCGGCGTGATTGAGGTCGTGCAGCACGGCGACCAGCGTGCGGCCCCGCGTCTCGTGCAGTTCCGCGCAGAGGTCGAGCACGTCGATCTGGTGCTGGATGTCGAGGTACGTCGTCGGCTCGTCCAGCAGCAGGAGCGGGGTCTGCTGGGCGAGGGCCATGGCGATCCAGACGCGCTGGCGCTGGCCGCCGGAGAGTTCGTCGACGTAGCGGTCGGCGAGCTCGCCGACGCCGGTCGACTCCATGGACTCCTTCACGATCCGCTCGTCCTCGGGCGACCACTGGCGCAGCAGCCCCTGGTGCGGGTAGCGGCCGCGCGAGACGAGGTCGGCGACGGTGATGCCGTCGGGGGCTATGGAGGACTGCGGCAGCAGTCCCAGCGTCCTGGCGACCTTCTTCGCGGGCATCCGGTGGATGGACTGCCCGTCCAGCAGCACGTCCCCGCCGCTCGGCCTCAGCATCCGGGAGAGGGCGCGCAGCAGGGTGGACTTGCCGCAGGCGTTGGGGCCGACGATGACGGTGAAGGAGTGGTCGGGGATCTCGACCGAGAGGTCCTCGGCGATGATCCGCTGGTCGTAGCCGAGGGTCACCGAGTCCGCGGTGAGGCGCTGCATGGTCGTACTCCGGGGGTCTGGGGGGATGGTCTGCGAGGTGTCCGCCGGTGTCATACGCGGCCTGCCCTGCGCTCGGACACCAGGAGCCACAGCAGGTAGCAGCCGCCGAGCACCCCGGTGACGACGCCCACCGGGAGCTGGCGGTCCCCGAAGGCGTTCATCGCGGTCCAGTCGGCGACGAGCAGCAGGGCGGCGCCGGTGGCCGCCGAGGCCGCCAGGCCGGGGCCGGGCGCGCGGGTCAGGCGGCGGGCGACCTGCGGGGCGCTGAGCGAGACGAAGACGATGGGCCCGGCGGCGGCGGTGGCGACGGCGACGAGCAGCACGGCGCAGCCGAGCAGGACGAGCCGGGTGCGTTCCACCCGTACGCCCAGGGCGTGCGCGGCGTCGTCGCCCATCTCGATCATGCGCAGCGCCCGGCCGTGGGCGAGGACCAGGGGGACCAGGAGGCAGCAGACCGCGAGCAGCGGCCGGACCTGGGACCAGTCCCGGCCGTCCAGCGAACCGGTCATCCAGACGACGGCCCGGGTGGCGTCGACGAGGTCGGCCTTGGTGATCAGGTAGTGGGTCGCGGCGGTGAGCATCGCGGCGGCGCCGATGCCGACGAGGACGAGCCGGTAGCCGTGCACCCCGCGCTTCCAGGCGAGCAGGTGGACGGCGACGCCGGTGAGCAGGCCGCCGGCGACGGCCCCCGCGGCGACCTCGGTGGGTCCGCCGTGCAGGAGCACGATCACGACGAGGGCGCCGACCGCGGAGCCCTGGCCGAAGCCGAGGACGTCGGGGCTGCCGAGGGGGTTGCGGGTGACGCTCTGGAAGACGGCGCCGCCGACGCCGAGCGCCGCGCCGACGAGCAGCCCGACCAGGACCCTGGGCAGGCGCAGTTCGGTGACGATGAACTCCTGCTGGAAGGTTCCGTCGCCGAGCAGGGTGGTGACGACCTGACCGGGCGACATGGCGTAGTCGCCGCTGCCGATCAGCACCACGGCGGCGACGGCCGCCACCGCGACGAGCAGCGTGGTCACGCCGAGCGCCCGGGCGTCCACCCGGAACGAGAGCCCGCCGGCCGTCCTGACGGCGTGGACCGTCCTCGTGGTGTCCTGCCGGGCCTTCACAGCTGGGCCATCCTCTTGCGGCGTACGAGATGGATGAAGACGGGCCCGCCCAGCAGCGCAGTGACGATGCCGACCTGGAGCTCGGCGGGGCGGGCGACGACCCTGCCCACCACGTCGGCGCCGAGCAGCAGTACGGGCGCAAGCACGGCCGTGTACGGCAGGATCCACCGCATGTCCGGGCCGGTGATCGTGCGGACCAGGTGCGGGATCATCAGGCCGACGAAGACGATCGGCCCGCAGGCCGCGGTCGCCGCCCCGCAGAGCAGGGTGACGGCCACCATCGCGAGCACCCGGGTGCGGGTCAGGTGCGCGCCGAGGGCCGTCGCCGTGTCGTCGCCCATCTCCAGCGCGTTGAGCGGCCGGGCGATCAGCAGGGCGAGCAGCACGCCGAGTGCGATGAACGGCCACACCTTGCCGACGGTCTCCGTGTTCGCGGAGGCCAGCGATCCCACGGTCCAGAACCGCAGCCGGTCCAGCGCCGCCGCGTCCAGCAGCTGTACGGCGTTGACGTAGCCGAACAGCGCGGCGGTGACCGCCGTGCCGGCGAGCGCCAGCCGTACGGGGTTCGCGGACCGGCTGCCGCCGAGCAGGTACACCGCCACGGACACGATCGCGGCGCCGCCGAAGGCGAACCAGACGTACCCGGTCAGCGAGGTGACGCCGAGGAAGGTGATGGCCGACACGACGGCGGCGGCCGCGCCCGCGTTGACCCCCAGCAGACCGGGTTCGGCGAGCGGGTTGCGGGTCAGCGCCTGCATCACCGCGCCCGCCGGCCCCAGTGCGGCGCCGACGATCAGCCCGAGCACGGTGCGCGGGACCCGTACGTCCCGCACCAGGACGTCGCCGCCGGTGCCCGTGTGGTGGAACAGGCCGTGCCACACCTCGGAGAGGGGAAGGGCCTTGGCGCCGATCGCGACACTCGCGAGGCAGACCAGCACCAGCACACCGACCGCGGCCAGCAGGCCCGCGGCTCTCATCGCGTGGCGCCCGGCGCGCGCACCGGTGCCCGGCGTGGCCGGGGGGCCGGAAATCGGTTCAGGGGGACTCTCGACCAACACCAGGTTAGGTTAGCCTATCCTTTGATCTTCTCAACTCCCCTGCGCGGTACCGGGGTCTCCCGGCCGGACCGGGCGTGCAGCCCCGGGCCCGGCGCCCCCTACAGGTCCAGCGCGGCCACGGCCTTCCCCGCGTCCAGCCGGCACGAGCCCTCCCCGGCGTGCGTCCAGGCCGCCGCGCACAGGGCCCGCAGCCCGTCGATCGCGTCGCCCCCGCCGTCCAGCACGAGCGCGTCCCCGCGCACCGAGGCCGTCCACCCGCCGCAGCGGAAGGCGCCGCCGCCCTCCTCCCGTACCTCGGGCTGGCCGGTGAGCAGCCCCCGCAGGTCCCGGTCCACGTAGGTCGGACGGTACTTGGGCTCCGCCGCGATCAGCTGCGCCGCGTCGGTGACGCCGGTGAGGACGAGCAGCGAGTCCACCCCGCCGTTGAACGCGCCCTCGATGTCGGTGTCCAGCCGGTCCCCCACGACCAGCGGCCGCTTCGCCCCGGTCCGCAGCACGGTCTCGCGGTGCATCGGAGGCAGCGGCTTGCCCGCGACCTGCGGCTCGGCCCCCGTGGCGATGCGTACGACCTCCACCGCCGCGCCGTTGCCCGGAGCGATGCCCCGGGCACCCGGGATCGTCAGGTCGGTGTTGGACGCGAACCACACGGCCCCGCGCGAGATCGCGTACGCCGCCTCCGCGAACCGGCCCCACGGGAGGTCGGGCCCGCCGAACCCCTGCGCCACGGCGACCGGGTCGTCGTCCGCCGACTCCACCGGCACCAGGCCCCGCTCGCGCAGCGCGACCCGCAGCCCCTCACCGCCGACCACGAGGACCCTGGCCCCGGCCGGCAGCTGATCGGCCATCAGCCGCGCCACGGCCTGCGCCGAGGTGATCACGTCGGAGGGATCGGCGGGCACCCCGAGCTCGGTCAGGTGCCCGGCCACCGCGTCCGGCGTCCGCAGTGCGTTGTTCGTCACGTAGGCCAGGTGCATGCCGCCTTCGCGCGCACGCCCCAGCGACTCCACGGCGTGGACGATCGCGTGCCCGCCCGCGTACACCACCCCGTCGAGATCGAGCAGGGCCGTGTCGTACGCCTCGCTCAGCGCGACACCGCTCCCGAGCGGGCGGGACCTGTACTGCTGACTCATATGGCTGTGCTCCTCTTTCCATGCCTCTCCCCCGATCATCGCGCATCGCGGAAGCGCACATACGATGCCCGGATGAACACATCCGGGCCCGCCGTCGGCCAGGGACTGCGGCTGATCCCCTTCCGCGGACTGCGGTACGTCCCCGAACAGGTCGGCAGCCTGGCGGCGGTGACCTCGCCCCCGTACGACGTCGTCGTGCGACCGGACGGTCTGCACCACCTGGAGTCCGCGGACCCGTACAACATCGTGCGGCTGATCCTCCCGCAGGCGGACACGCCCGCCGCCCGCCACCGGCAGGCCGCCGACACCCTGGACCGCTGGCTGGCGGAGGGCGTCCTCGCCCCCGACCCGGTGCCCGTGTTCTACGTCTACGAACAGCGGTCGGGCGACCTCCTCCAGCGCGGTGTGATCGGGGCACTGGCACTCTCCCCCGCGTCGCAGGGCGTCGTTCTCCCCCACGAGGACGTCATGGCCGATGTCGTGGAGGACCGCGCCGACCTGATGCGCACCACGTCCGCCCATCTGGAACCCCTGCTCCTCAGCTACGCGGGCGACGGCGGGCCGAGCGGCGCGACGGCCGTCATCGAGCGGGTGGTGGGGCGGCTCCCGCTCCTCACCACGACGACCGAGGACGGCTTCGCCCACCGTCTCTGGGCCGTGACCGACCCCGCGGAGCGGGCGGAGATCGAGTCGGACCTCTCCCACCGCCAGGCGCTGATCGCCGACGGCCACCACCGCTGGGCCACCTACCTGCGGCTACAGCGCGAACGGTCCTCCCCCGGCCCCTGGGACTTCGGCCTCGTCCTGCTCGTCGACACGGCCCGCTACCCACTGCGGGTACGCGCCATCCACCGGCTGCTGCACCGCCTCCAGGTCCCCGACGCGCTCCGCGCCCTCGACGGCCTCTTCCGGGTCCGCGCCGTGGAGGGTCCGCTGCCCCGGGCGCTCGACGCACTCGCCGACGCCGCCTCGCAGGGCAACGCCTTCCTCCTCGCCGGCGACGGCGGCTTCCATCTGGTCGACCGGCCGGACGAAGGGCTGCTCGCCCGCACCGTCCGCTCCGACCGCCCGGACGCCTGGCGCGCCCTGGACGCGACCGTGCTGCACTCCACGCTCCTTGACGAGGTGTGGCGGATCCCCGATGCCCCCGAACACATCGCCTACATCCACGAGGCGGCGGCCGTGGTCGAGCAGGCGGAACGGCACGGCGCGACGGCGGTGCTCATGCATCCGGTGCGCGAGGAAGTGGTCCGGGACCTGGCCAGACAGGGGGTCACGATGCCCCGCAAGTCGACGTCGTTCGGCCCGAAGCCCGCGACGGGGCTGGTCCTGCGCAGTCTGGACCTCACCTGAGTACACCCGGTCACCCGGGGTTCCGTCGGCAGGGGCATACGGTCGGCAGGGGCATACGGAAGAGGGCGGCACCCAGCGGGTGCCGCCCTCTTCCGTATGCCGTGTCTCAGCGGTGATCAGGCCTTCGCGGGCCGGTCCGCGTCGCCGTCCTCGTCGTCCTCGTCGTCTTCGTCGTCTTCGTCAACGGCGTCGAGGTCATCGTTCTCGTCGTCCTCGGCTTCGGTCACCCGGGCCTCGGCGGCGGCACTGTCACCGGCGGGCTCGTCGTCGTCACCGAGTGCGTCGACGAACTCCACACCGTCGAGCTCGGCCAGCCGGTCGGAGGCGTCGGTCGCGCCGTCCTTGTCGGCCTCCAGGGCCTTCCCGAACCATTCGCGGGCCTCGTCCTCGCGGCCTGCTTCCAGGAGCGCGTCGGCGTAGGCGTACCGCAGACGCGGGGTCCATGAGTGCACGGCGCTGGACGCGAGCTCGGGGCTCTGCAACGTGACGATCGCGGCGTCGATCTGTCCCATGTCCCGGCGGGCCCCGGCGGCGACGAGACGCATCTCGACCTGCCCGGCCTTGTCCAGCTTCTGCACCTCGGGTTCACCGGCCATGGCCATGGCACGCTCGGGACGGCCGAGTCCGCGCTCGCAGTCGGCCATGACGGGCCACAGGTCGACGGAGCCGGTCATCCGACGCGACGCCCGGAACTCCGCCAGCGCCTCGGCGTACTTCTGGGTCGCGTACGCGGCGAAGCCGGCGGCCTCGCGCACGGCGGCGACCCTCGACGCCAGCCGAAGGGCGATGCGCGAGTACGCGTACGCCTGCTCAGGGTCCTCGTCGATCAGACGGGCGACCATGACGAGGTTTCGCGCGACGTCCTCGGCGAGGGTCTTCGGCAGGCTCATCAGCTCCTGGCGGACATCCTTGTCGATCTCGTCGCCGGTGACGTCGTCAGGGATGGGGAGCCGCTTGACGGGCTCGCGGTCGCGGTCGTCACGGCCCTGGTAGCCGCCGCGGTCGTCGCGTCCGCGGTAGCCACCACGGTCGTTGCCCCGGTCGTTGTCACGACGGGGGCCACGGTCCCGGTCGCGGCTGCGGTCGTCGCGGCGGAAGCCACCGCCGCCGGTGCCGCCGCCT
Organism: Streptomyces sp. NPDC058008; assembly: GCF_042886395.1. Classification (NCBI taxonomy): domain Bacteria; kingdom Bacillati; phylum Actinomycetota; class Actinomycetes; order Kitasatosporales; family Streptomycetaceae; genus Streptomyces; species Streptomyces sp. NPDC058008. The sequence continues at coordinate 22,679 of NZ_JBHVQX010000056.1, forward strand.
CGGGTGTCGTCGCGGCGGAAGCCGCCGGGGCGGTCGTCGTCGCGGCGCGGGCCGCGCGGCCGGTCGTCACGACGCTCGAAGCCACCACCCGACGGGCGGCCACCACGGTCGTCACGCTGACCACCGCGATACCCACCACGGTCGTCCTCACGGCGGGGCCCACGGTCACGGTCGTCACGCCGGAAGCCGCCGCCGGAGCTGCCGCCTCGGCTGTCATCGCGGCGGAAGCCACCGCCACCAGTGCCACCCCGGCTGTCGTCGCGGCGGAAGCCGCCGGGGCGGTCGTCGTCGCGGCGCGGGCCACGGGGCCGGTCGTCACGACGCTCGAAGCCGCCACCCGACGGGCGGCCACCACGGTCATCACGCTGACCACCGCGATACCCACCACGGTCGCCGCCACGGTCGTCCTCACGGCGGGGGGCACGGTCGTCGCGGCGGAAGCTGCTGGAACGGTCGTCATCACGGCGGGGCCCACGGTCACGGTCATCGCGCCGGAAGCCGCCGCCGGAGCTGCCGCCTCGGCTGTCATCGCGGCGGAAGCCACCGCCACCAGTGCCACCCCGGCTGTCGTCGCGGCGGAAGCCGCCGGGGCGGTCGTC
>NZ_JBHVQX010000057.1:0-15689 GCF_042886395.1 Streptomyces sp. NPDC058008
GCCGGTGAACGTCTCCACCCACAACGACTCAGCCCGCAACACCCCACCCATACAAGAGGAATGCCCTTTCCCAGACGTTCTGCAACAACCTTTAGTGGTGGCTCAGTTGGGTGTTGTGGGCAGACCCTGGACGGGGGATGCCCTTTCATCCACTTTCCCCGTCTCGGCGTCGACGTAGACCGGGTAGGAGTCGGTCCCGGACGACACAGGGATGACCCACTGGGCTCGCCATTCGCCTTCACGCCGGATAGCCAGCAAGTTGCCGGCGGCTGTCTTCGCTCCACCTGCGTACTCGGACGCGGTGGCCGCAGCCTGCTTCTCGCTCACCTTGCGCGGGGGGATCGAGGCGAAGTCTTCTGCATGCCGGGTGAGCAGTGCGGAGACACGACCGGCTCTGTTGATCTGCACATCCAGACGCATGGGCATGAGGACCCCGTCGATACGGCTGCGCCAGCTGACCATCCAGCCGAACTCCGCATCATCGCCGACAGGGAACGACTTCACGTGTGAGTCCTCCAGCCCCCACGGGAAGCGCTCCTTGGCGTACTTCGTGGCGATACGGAGCGCGTCGTCGGCAGTCTCGGGGGCAGCACCGCCTCCTGGCACCGCAAAGCTGCCAGGTCCGGGCTCGCTCGTACTTTCCAGACTGACGGTGAGCTGTTCCTTATCGGGCCAGCTCAACTCTGCGAACCCTGACTCCAAGGTGATCATCAGCAGGTCGGGCGCATCGTTCTGCCCGGACTGAAGCTGTACGTTCTTGATATCGACATGATCATCGAAAGCGGCGGCGAGGACCTGCTGCGCCTGGGCCTTCTCGTCCCCTCCTGCGATCTGCAGACTCGTGGAGTCCACGGCCAACGGGGTAATCCAGGCCTTCCACACCACGGCGCAGGCGATAAAACCGACCGCGAAGACGACGACCGCCGGCTTCCCCGCGGAGCGGAGGGAGTGGACCTCGCCGCGGACAGCACGGACGATCGCCCAGCCTATAAGCGCCCCGGTTCCCGCGCCGAGCGTGTTCGTCAGCACGTCGCCGCTGTCGCAGCTGCGCCCTACCCACGGGGCGATCGCTTGGCCGAGCTCGGTCGCCACCGACAGCAGTGCTCCCCCCAGAAAGACAGGAAAGACACGCCGTAGAGCAAGAACCCCAAAAATTCCAATAGGCAGGAACATCGCCACATTCAGTAGGCCCTGCTCTGTCGCGAAAGGCTCACTGAAGTTCCGATTGAGGACACACTGACCGGACACATGACCCGGAGACGGGAAGAAAATAGTAACGCTCAGCTCGGCTGCCAAGACGGCGAAAAGCCCCGCATACGCCCACGGGCGATCCAGAAACTTCTTCGCGGCAAGATACCCGACAAGGGCCACGATCGTCACTGCGGCCAACGCGATAAGAACGAACTCGCCTCGACCATTAAAAACAATTTGCAGCATGGTGGTGCAACACCTTCACGCAGGAGTGCCCCGTCCCGCGTGAGCGCGGGACGGGGCAATGGACGGAGCTCAGCAGGTGCCCGAGGGAGTCTGGAACGTTCCCTGGCCGGTCACCGACATCATCCCAATGGTGGAGTAGCAGTCCGTCGACCAGTTACGGCTCCACGAGGCACTCTTGGTCGTGCCCGGCGACTGCGTGAACGTCGAGCCCCACGTGGTGGTGCCGGCATAGTTGAAGCCCAGCTTCGCGGAAATGCTGCTCCCACCGCTGTTCTTCTCGTACCAGGTCCTGACCGTCACCGGACCGGAGCCCTGCGTCTTGTCGTGGAACAGGCGGCCACTGGACAGGGAGGTACACACCCGGCCATAGCCGACCTGGCCACTGCTCGGGCACGACTCCTGAATCGAGACGTCGCCACTCGGCGCCGACGTCGATGCCTGAGCCGCGCCCGTGCCCCCCATTGCGGCCAACGTCAGACCGGCGACTGCTGCACTGCGGACTATCGTGTGAGCGAACGCATTCATTTAGAATCCCTCCCCAGGAATAGCAGAACCCGTTTTCACGAGTAGCAGGAAAATGGGAGGTGCATCTTGCGCGTAAACACCTGATGCGATCCAGCTTCCTGCGGCCGACTGATCGCAGCCAGTGATCAATAAGTTATGTTGCGGCATACTCCAAATCAAGAAAATAAAGGATCGTGGCCTGAAAAATGTCTTCGATTGACACGTATGTCCGCAATGGGAATGCCTTCGTGGCCGGAAGTGCATGCGCGCAAAGCGCCGAACCCGGCCGCCTCGCCCTGCGATGAATCGGAATGGCATCCCGATCGGCCGCATAACAGCGGAGGCCGCCGCCGAGGTGATCGAGCGCCTGGCTGACGCCGCCGTTCTCGCCGGCCCCTGATCCGGATAGTCCCTGTCGGCCTGTGACCCAGGTCGGGCAGCTGGTATGTGCAGCGCTGTTCGCCACACTCGGGCCACCACGGCGGCGCGGACTCCCCCACGTTCTGGTTGCCCTCGCGGGTGAGGAGTGTCTCCAGCCATGCCGTGTCGAGTTCACCGGGCATCCTGACCGGAGGCCCGGTGTGACGACCAAGCGCGAATGGCCCCGTCTTGACGTCACCGGGGACAGTAGACCCACAGGTGGGGCGGGTAGTAGGACTTACCAGCCTGCGGGGTGACGTCACGCCAGGTCCGGCAGCCCGAGGACGTGTGGTGCAGGTACAAGGACGTCATGATCAACAACGTTGCGCGGGGCCTTGCCGCCGCTGCCCTCACCCTCGTGCCCCTGCTCGCCGCCGCTCCGGTCCAGGCTGCCGAAGTCACCACCCTCGCCGACGGCGTCCGCGCCCTGCCTCTGGCTGCGGAGTCCCGCACCGGCTACGAGCGCTCGTCCTTCAAGCACTGGGTCGACGCCGACAAGGACTCGTGCAACACCCGCATGGAGGTGCTCATCGCCGAGTCCCGGACCGCGCCCACCGTCGAGGCCGGGTGCAAGGTGACGGCGGGGTCCTGGTACTCGTACTACGACGGGCTCACCCTGACCACGCCGGGCGGCCTTGACATCGACCACATGGTTTCCCCCGCCGAGGCCTGGGACTCCGGCGCCTCGCAGTGGACCCCGGGCCGCCGCGAGGCCGCACAGTGATCCATCCCAGGTGCGTCGCCCCGCACCACTGGCCAGCGCTTACGTGTAAGCACCTTTCATTTCAGGTTCTGAACGCGCGGGGGGCACACACGAAGGCCCACCGGCCGGACCGGTGGGCCTTCGTGGCGCATCTTCGCCTCGTCGGCGGGGCGGGGATGCGGTCGGCGGCGAGGGTCATGAACGTCGGGACTGTTTGCGGCTGGGGTGTGCCCAGGGCTCCGTCTCGAAGAGGTAGTCGGGTGTGGCCACGATGAGTACTTCCAGAAGGCGGGTCCGTCCGGAGCACCGAACCGCCTGAGAAGGTCGGGTTCTCGTCGCCGGCTGCCGTCCGCCGCTGACGGCGACAGTGGCGTGGGAATCTCGGTCAGCCGTGGTCCACGTGCCCGGGGACGGTGGTGGCCTTGCGGACCAGGAGAGTGCCGACGATCGCGAGGCAGCCGATGACCGCCGCTGTCGTGAAGGCGGCCTGCGCCGCCGAGACGGACTGGGCCAGGTTCAGTGCACCGGCGTCCTTTGCGTTTGCGCCGATGGTGTAGGCCGAGATCAGTACCGCGGCGCCGGCGCCGCCCGCGAGCTGCTGCACGGTGTTGAACGCCGCAGTGCCGTGCGGGTAGAGGTCGGAAGGCAGGGAAGCCAGGGCCGTCGTCGTCATCGGCGCCCACATCAGGGCCTGCGCACCGGACATGACGAGATAGGTGACCAGGAGGGAGACCGCGCCGGTGCCCTCGTTCACCTGGCTCAGGAACCAGAGGGCGCCTGTCCATACGACCGCGCCAGGAATTGCCAGGGGGCGCGGTCCGTAGCGGTCGTAGACGAGCCCTCCGACGGCGGAGACGAGGGCGATCATCGCTCCGCCGGGGACCAGAAAGAGGCCAAGTTCGAAGGTGCTCAGACCGACGACGTTGGTGAGGATCAGCGGCAGGACCACCAGCACGCCGAGTCCGTTCAACGCGACCACGACCATGATCAGCAGGGGCAGGGTGAACGCCCCCGTGCGGAAGATCCTCATATCGAGAAATGCGTTGTCGGTGCGCTGCAGGACGCTCTGCCGGTAGGCAAAGGCGGCGATGGCGATGACTCCGAGCGCGATCGGGAGATAGGGCGGGATGGGTGTGTGGCCGGAGACCGACTCGCCGATCGTGGACAGACCGTAGATGAGCGCGCCGAATCCGAGGGCGGACAGCACGAGCGACAGTACGTCCAGCGTGACCGGCTCGGGGGTGGTGATGTTACGCAGCTTGGCGGCTCCCAGTGCCAGCCCGGCCAGGGCCACCGGCAGGATCAGGATGAACAGCCACCGCCAGCTGAGCTGGGAGATGACGACGCCGGAGAGCGCGGGCCCGACCGCCGGCGCCACCGCACCCAGGGCAGTGACAAGAGCCATGATCCGGCCTCGGCGATTCGAGGGGACCAGACGCATCGTAGTGACCATGAGCAGCGGCATCAGGGCGGCCGTTCCCACCGCCTGGATGATGCGGCCGGCAAAGAGCACCCCGAAGCCCGGGGCAACGGCCGCGACGGCGGTGCCGACAGCGAACAGGACCATCGAACCCATGTAAATCGTGCGGAGATTGAATCTGCGCATGACGAAGCCGGTGGCCGGGATGAGGATCGCCAGCGTCAGCAAGTATCCCGTCGTGAGCCACTGCCCCGTCGTGGGAGTGATGCCGAGATCGACGAGCAGGGTGGGGAGCGCTACTCCCATCAGCATCTCGTTCAGCAGCACAATGAACGTCGAAACCGCCAGGACGCCAAGGATCAGGATGTCTCCGGAGCTCAGCTTGTCACCGGCGTGTTCCGGAGGCGGCGAGCCCGCGGCATCGGAGGCGTGGGGCGCCGACGTTTCGTCGAGGGACATGTGTGCTCACTTTCGTGTTGCTGGGCTGTGCGGGGTCCGGCGAACCGTCGCGATCGGAAAACACCGGCGCGTGGCGCTCGACACAGACGTACTGGCGCGATGGCAGTGCGCACGGCTCTCCCGGTGCGGCGTTGCCGGAACGGGGCGTTCCAAGCCGACACTCCTGGTCGCCGTCCGGTGCCGTTCACAACAGCGGAGGTGGCACCGACGCCTATGAGGAGATAGTCTCCGTTTAACGCGATGGACGATACGGAGAGTGTCTCCGTATTGTCAACGGGAGGTGTGAAGGCATGGGTGCGTCAGGTGTCGATGGTCGTCGACCGCGAACAGACAAGCAGCGCAACCGCACGCACATCCTCGAAGTCGCGGAGGAGTTCTTCGCCGAGCACGGCATCACCGGCTCCATGGACGCCATCGCCAAGCGGGCAGGTGTCGGGCCGGGCACCCTCTACCGGCACTTCCCCAACCGTGAAGCGCTCCTCGCCGCCCTACTGCAGGCCCGCGACGAGGAGCTGGAATTGCGTCGAGCCGCCATTCAGCGCGAGGAGACCGATTCCAGCGCCGCGCTTACTCAGTGGTTGGACTCGCTCGGCGAGTGGGTGACCGCTTTCGACGGGCTTCCCGAACCTCTGCGGGCCGCACTGACCGAAAACACCTCCCCGCTGGCGATTACGTGCCAGGGTTTCATCACGGCCACCGAGGAGTTCCTCCACGCAGCCCAGCGCGACGGCGGCGCCCAGTCGTGGGTACGGGGAAGGGACTTGTTCCTCAGCACGCTCGCAACAGCGTGGGTGCGCAGTGCCGCCATGGCCGACGAGTCATCACCGCGGGCGCTCAACGCCCTCATGCGATCCGGATGGGAAACGTCCAAGAGCGAGCAGTGACACTCCGGACCTCAGGTGGATTCATGCGGATCGACCCGACGCCCCGGCACCGCTCGAAGTGACGTGCCCTGAGCGCTGCCCGGCTCCCGTCCTCGCAGCACCAATCGGTACGAGGAGAGACGAAAATGAAAATCGGCATTCTGGGTGTCGGACACATCGGCAAAACGCTGTCACAGCGGCTGAGCGCTGCCGGACACGATGTGAAAGTCGCCAACTCGCGCGGCCCGGAAACGATCGAGGCCGACGTGCTGGCGTTGGGTGGACGAGCCGTCGTGGCAGCGGAAGCCGTGCTGGACGTGGACGTCGTCGTTCTCTCGATTCCGATGAACGGCCTTCCTCGAATCGCACCGTTGATCGCCGGCCTGCCGGCCGACACAGCCGTCATCGACACGTCGAACTACTATCCCGCTCGGGACAACCGGATCGAGAGCATCGACGCCGGCCAAGTGGAAAGCTTGTGGGTGGTCGAACAGCTGGGCCGCCCGGTGGCCAAGGCGTGGAACTCGATCGGCTCGGCGTCGCTCGCGAACAAGGGCAAGCCCGCGGGCAGCCCCGACCGTATCGCTCTGCCCGTTGCCGCCGAGAGGGAGAGCGACCGGCAATCGACCATGACACTCGTCGAGGACACCGGGTTCGACGCCTTCGATGCCGGGACCCTCGCGGAATCATGGCGCCAGCAGCCCGGCACGCCCTGTTACTGCACAGACCTCTCCCGCGAAGAGATGCCGGCCGCGCTGGCCACAGCGGACGCGACACGATCGCCGCAACGGCGCGACCTGGCGGTAGCCGCCATCCTGGAACGGGTCGGGGACGCCAAGACGAACCCCGACGCCGACTACAGCGTCCGCCTGAGCCGAGCGCTGTACATGTGACCTGTTGGACTCCGTGAGTGCCTCCACGCGGACAAAGTGACGAGGAGGAGGTCGGCACGCGGACGGCGTTCGCTCGTGCGGCTCGTGCGATCCCGACCACGGGCAGCGCTGGAGTCAGCCATGGCGAAGCCTTCAACTCGTCGTCGGCGATGCGGATGAGGTCGCGGAGCTGGGCGACGCCGACCGAGCTGAGGGGTACGGGGCCTCCGCCGGGGCCGGACAGTTCTGCCTTGAATGCATGCTCCCACCCGTTGAGCTCGGCCAGGCTGAAGGTGTAGCCGAGGGCGAGGCCCTGCCGGGCCAAGTCACTGTTCACCAGAACCCAAGAATTGACAGCACCGCGACTCCTGGCAGCCGCGACGTCACGGAGCTGAGGTGACTGGCAGGTTGCCCAGTTCTTGGATGAGTTGCTGGTAGGTCGCGAAGGCTGGCTTGGAGGTGTAGTCGTCGCGCAGCAGGCCGAAGTGGTGGAAGAGCCCTTCGGCGTTGCTGTCGGCGTCCCGCAGGGCGAAGAGCGAGTAGCCGTCGATGTTCAGATCGGGGACGTGGGCGGCGACGGTCCGGATGATCGTGTCGAGGGAGGCGGCCTGTCGCTGTTCGGTGCGGCCGGGGCCGGTGGGCCAGCCGTTCTCGCAGATGCGGATCGGGACGGTGCCGGGGATGCCGGCCTGCGGCAGGCTGGTGCGGCGGAACGCCGTGAGGACCGTGGTGACCGCGTCTGCCAGTTGGTCCTCGGGAATGGGGCGGAACACGTCCGGGAAGAAGTCCAGGCCGACGTAGTCCAGGCTCTGCCGGAAGCACGCGTCGGCCAGGGCGCCGAGGTTGGACCAGAAGGTGTCGGACGGGTCGAAGGTTGGCGCGGCGTTGAAGCCGACGGCCACGCGGTGGCCGAGGGAGTGGGCCTCCTGCTTGGCGGCGATGACGCCTTGGACGAGCGCGTTCAGGACGTTGGGGGTGCTGCCGTCGACGGAGGGGAGGTTGAGGTTGGGCTCCTCGCAGATCTGGACGGACGTCAGCTTGCGTCCGCCGGTCCGGACGGCCTGGCGCACGAACTCCGGCCAGCCGTCCAGCACACCGGACGGCTCGCGGAACTGCAGCACGAGGTCCAGGGTGCGCCCGAGCTGGAGGTAGGCGTGCGGATCGGTGGGTGTGGGCTGCGGCGGTATCACGGTGGCGGCGAACGAGCGGTAGGCGCGCACCGCCAGCGTGGCCGCGCTGCCCTGGAGCTCGTCGAGGGCCTCGTTGATACGGTCCGGCTCGTCCGGTCGGACCGGATGGATGATGCCCTGGTCGTCGCCCAGGATGCCGCCGGGATAGATGCCGAAGGTCATGGTCACGCCGTCGCCCCCAGAAATTCATGGTGTCACACCAAATTTGCGGTGACACTATCATGTGGGTATGGGCCTTCGAGAGATCAAGAAACAGCGGACCCGCACGGCGATCGCCGACGCGGCTCTGCCTCTCTTCCTGGAGCACGGCTTCGACCAGGTCACGGTCGCCGAGGTGGCACGGCACGCGGGCGTCTCGACCAACACCGTGTTCAACTACTTCCCCGCCAAGGAAGACCTGTTCTTCGACCACCAGGCCGAGGTCGAGAGCCACCTCGCCACCCTGGTACGCGACCGAACCCCAGGTACCTGCCCCGTCGAAGCCGTCCGCGACGACCTGCTCTCCGCCCTACGGCAGGACCACCCCATGCTCGGGCTCCAGCCCGGAGCGCCCGCGTTCTGGCAGGTCATCCAGGACAGCCCGGCCCTGCTCGCCCGCGAACGCGAGATCGGCGAACGCATCGAGGCCGCTCTGGCGGCCGCTCTGACCGAACATCCGCCGAATGCCGCAGACACACCCGGCGATGCCAGCAACGCGTTGCCCCTGCTCCTCGCGGGCGCCATCGCCGGAACGCACCGCGCCGCTCTACGCGAGCTCCGACGGCGCATCATGTCCGGCGAACCGCCCGCACGCGCCCGCAATGCCGTCGCCTCGGCGGCCCTCCAGGCATTCAACCTGCTCTGCTCCGGACTTGACGCAGGTGACGAACGGACGTCGCAGGAGCCACAGCCCTCTCAGTAAGAGGGTGTTTACGCCTCTTTTGGCGCAGCTTCAGGTGCTGTACGACTTGGCTCTGACGAGATGAGTGCTTCTCGAGATCCAGGTGGTGCTGGTGGGATGTTGATGCCGTGGTCTCGCCCGTACTCCTCCTGTTTCATCCCGGGACGCGCCGTCGTGCCCCGTTCGCTTCGCGCGCCTGATGCCTGGGCCGGGGCGGCGGCCGGCCGGTACTCCAGAATCATGACTGAGCGCCGTCGCTATCCAAGCGACCTCTCCGATGCCCGATGGCAGTTGGTCGAGCCGATCCTGACCGCATGGCGGGCAGAGCGCCGGGGCCGCGGGCTGGACATCGGCAGGCCGCCGAATCACGACCTGCGGAGCCTGCTGGACGCGGTCCTCCACGTGAACCGGACCGGGATCCCCTGGCGCTATCTGCCGCATGACTACCCGCACTGGAACACCGTCTACGCCTACTTCGCCCGCTGGCAGGAAGAAGGCGTATTCGACCAGCTCAACAGCCTCCTCCGACGCCAAGTCCGCAGGCAAAAAGGCCGAGCGGACGAACCGACCGCCTGTGTCATCGACTCCCGGAGCATCAAGACCTCCACCAACGTCCCCGTCACCGGGCAAGGCATCGACGCGGGCAAGAAGATCATCGGCCGCAAGCGGAGCATCGTCATCGACACCGTCGGACTGCTGCTCGGGGTACTGGTCACGGCGGCCAGCGTGCAGGACTCGACCGCCGGCCGAACCCTCATCGAGCGGATCGCCGCCGAGCATCCCACCATCCGCAAGACCTGGGTCGACAGCGGCTACCGCCAGCACCTCGTCGAGCACGCCGCCACCCTCGGCATCGACGTGCACATCGTCCGCCGCGATCCCACCACCGGAGGCTTTACCGTTCTGCCCCGCCGCTGGACCGTCGAGCGCACCCTGGGATGGCTCATGAACCACCGGCGCCTGGCCCGCGACTACGAAGCACACCCACACCGTTCCGAAGCCATGATCCACCTCGCGATGATCAACCTCATGACCCGCAGACTCACCTCAGAATCCACCCCCACATGGCGCGGCGCAGGAATCATCCGCAACCACGCAATCAGGGATGAAACAACGGGACGAAACACCCTCTAGGACCAGACCGGTCCCAACACCCCTCATCCGGTCGGGAAATCCAGGAAACAGTGCCCAGCGGTACCTGGCGCAGGCCCGGACGGTTTCGAGGGTTCGTCAGCCGTTGCCGGTGACGGGCTGCACCGTCGTCATTCGTGATCGCGCAGGAAGGTGGCGATCTCGTCACTGGTCGGGGAGTTCGGCAGGGGTGCCGGCTTGTCCTGAAGGAACGCACTGATGACGGCGGCAGCTCGGTCGTTGTTGTCGTCGAGGCCGTTCCACATATGGTGTCCGACTCCGAGCATGTACTGCGTGCGCTGGATGGCAGGGTCATTGGCCAGGATGGCGGTCGCCCATTGACGGATCTGGGAGGAGCACTCGGCGATCATCAGCATCGCGGGGGTCCGGGACCGGCGCAGCTGCGGTGCGATGGAGGGCGAGTCTTTGACCGTCTGCTGGATGCGGAGGCTGGCGGCGGGGCTGAAGGAGAAGTTCTGTGCGCTGTCCTCGGCGGGGATGCGGTGCGCGTCGCGTGCGCAGTAAGCGGATGCGGTGTCGCTGCCGAGGTCTGCGGCGGTGAAGGCGTTGTCGCCTTCCGCCTGTCCGATCAGTCCGGTGTCGGGGCTGAGGAGTCCGAGTCGCATGAGGCCGAATGCCGCGGCGTACCGGGGGATGTGTGTCGATCGCGGTCCGGTCGGGGCCGGCGCGAGGCCGCGTGCGGATTTTCGGCCCTTGCGTCCGGTGATGTGTGCGGTGGGGCCGTCCATGGGGCCGGGCTCAGCGATGATCGCCCGGTGCAAGCGTGGGGCGACGCTCGGGTCGGCCAGAGCTCGGGTAAGCACGGTCCCGCCTGCGGAGAATCCGAGGATGTCCACGTTGCCCTTGTTCAGGCGGTCGATGAAGGCGGCGAGGTCGCTGACCGACCTGGAGATCGTGTACTGGCCCATGGGGAGCAGGTCGCTTCGTCCGCCGCCGGCCTGTTCGTAGGCGTAGACGTCGTAGCCCTGGCGTACCAGGAGTTGCAGGAACCGGTGGTCGAGTATCGAGATGCCACGGACCGGTCCGCCGTTGAGGTACACGAGCGGGATGGGATGCCGGGGGCTGGGGTGCGCGGGCGGGTAGTGGTACACCGCGACCCGGCTGCCCGTGGTCAGGCTCCAGTGCTGTGTGGTCACGAAGGGTAGGGCGGGCGGGTACCGCCGGGCCGTCGGCGCGGTCGGGATGCAGACCGACGCCGTCAAGGCTGCCGCGACAACCACCGGCAGGAACGGCACGAGTCGCGCCGGCCAAGCGCGGCGCCGGCCCCGCCACATCGCGAGGACTGTGCCGGCTCCAAGGGTCGGCAGCCATGCGGCGCACCCCGAGCCTGCCCCGTCCGTGAGGGCGATCAGGGCGAGGAAGACGACGACCAGCGTCGCGACGGCGGCCATGGCCAGCAGCAAGCGTCCGGTGAAGCGGACGAGACGTATGGCGGACGTGGGCACAGCGGACCTCCAACAGTTTCTGAACGCTGTTTCAAAACGACGTTATCAAAGAGGAGTAGGCTGCTGGTCGTGGGTAGGCCGAGAACAAACGACGTGGTCGTCAAAGAGCGGCTCGTGGAGTGCGCGACCGAGATGCTTGCCACCCGTCCGCGGGAGTCGCTCACGGTCCGCGCCGTGGCCGCTGCTGCCGAGGCGTCGACGACGGCGGTGTATTCGTTGTTCGGCGGTAAGGACGGGCTGATCGGTGCGGTGCGCGACAGAGCCGTCGCCGGCCTGTTCCAGGACCTGTCGGCGGCGCAGACCTCCGCGGACCCTTTCGCCGACCTCTACGCGCTGGCCGTCGCCTACCGTCGTTGGGGGCGCGCACACAGCCACCTGTACATGGTGCTGTTCGGCGGTGTGCAGCCCTTCGACCCGTCGGGGGAGATCGGTGCCAGTGACCCGGTCCGTCCGCTCCTCGCGGCGATCGATCGCGCGGTGGCGGCGTCCGTCCTCGCCGGCGAGGCAACGTCGATCGCGCTGTCGATCTGGGCCACCCTGCACGGCATGGTGACTCTCGAACTGGCCGGGGCCCTCGACTCCGCCACGGCCGAGGCCGCATTCCGCTCGACGATTGACGCCACGTTGCGCGGATGGGCGACGCCGGCTGTGTTCCGCAGCCTTCGCCAAGCCGAACTCACTCGTTGACAGGACAAGGGCCCGCTATCCGGGCGTCTCCCGGTCCTGGTGGTCCGGGTACGACTTCTTCGTGATGGGGTTCGTCGGGCCCGCGTGGTCAACGCGGAACGAGTACGGGCCGATCGGCGCGGCTTCCTCGTGGCCCGGAGCCACAGCACGAAGTCCCGAACCTCAACTGAGGTCGCGCGGTCCCACCCGACGTTGACCACTTGCAGCCACCGCCACCCGCGCGCAGCAGGTCGTAGGCATAACTGCGGACGCCGCCGGTCCGGGTGTCCCGGGCGATGAAGCCGATGAGAACCCGCGGACCGGCTGCACTGCCTTCCCCTCCGGCCTGGCCACCCCGGACGGTGCCCCGACACCGGTCCAGGGCGCCCGCCGACAGACACCGTCCACGCGCAGGCACTGCGCCGGGGCCGTACGGAGCGGGCCCAACACCCCGGACCCGCGCCCTCGGTCCGGTCCAGCGCCGAACCCACCGGGCCGCCACACGAAACCCCGGGGGTGCCGGTCCGTAAGGACGGCGTCGTCGCATACGGCGAGGCCGGGCCGGTGGGACAGAGCGACGATGAGTGCCTGGTGGTCCTGGTCGGCGAGGTGGACGGAGACCCGGCGGCCGCCGTCCGCGTTGAGGGCGCGTACCAGCAGGTCGGTCAGGTCGGCGGCGGCCTGGTCCGCTTCGCGGTAGCCCCTTCGTGGAGCTGGTCCAGCACGTGTACCCGGTGTACCGCCGTCGCTCCGGGGCGGCGGGAGCGGGCAGGGCACGCCTCACGGGCCTTGAACCGAAGTTGATGTGCGAGGTCGAGGAGCCGGCGGCGCGTGCGTCGCAGTCGCGTCGAAGGGCGGCCGAGCTGGTCACTGCTCGGGGGAGGCGGCCGAGGTCGGCGGCGGCGAGGTTGTTACTCGTCGGCCACCTCGGGCGAGAGCCGGGCGTTCCACGGCGTCCGCTGCCCGGCATGGGTACGCTCCTGGCGCCTCTTCCTCAGCCGGACCAGGGCGGCGACGGTCATCTTCTTCGATGTGACCCTGGATGTCAGCGAGAGGTTCCTGAAGTACCGCTACGGCACTTGCACGCCCGCGCTGCTGGTGAGGATCGCCACGGGATGCCGGCCCAGTGTCGAGCCGGGCACCTCCGTAACTACCCTCACACCAGCTGCGTACTGGTGGGCGTGCGCCGGTGAATGCTGGTCAGCGGCGGCCGGCGGACAGGATGACGAGGAACTGGCCGCCGCCGGCCTCGATGTCGGCGGTCACCGGCAGTCCCGGTACGAGTCGGGAGAACCGGTCCACGAGCCAGTCCGCTGCCTCCTGGGCGTCTCGTCTGGTCGGGCAACGGCCTACCATCTCGCGGCCCCCCTTGCGTTCCAGCCTTCCGGCGACGGTGATCAGCGGGGCGGGTTCAGCCACGTACAGTCGGTCCGGCCAGGCGACGACGACCTTGACCGCGCCCTTGCGGCTGTTGCATCCGCGGTGTGCGAGGCGCTCGGCGACCTTGGCCTTACGGTCGGCGGTCCGGCTGTCCACGCTGGGCCCCCGCGCGTCGTTCACCGACTCGTCGGGGTCGACCGCTTCGTCACACACCCAGCATCGCCAGCCGTCGCGCTCGGCCACATCATCAAGGAGACTCATCCGAGCAAACTAGCCTGCCCGGCTGCCGGCCCTCACACCAGGATGCGCGGGGCGCGAGTGCAGGTGGAGCCGTCGGCGGCGCTGCCGGCGTCGTACGTGCGGTAGCCGGTCGAAGCAGGCGGCGTGCACCGGGAACGGGGTGGTGTCGAGAACCGGGCCGGTGTGGGCCCATCGGTACGCGACCTTCCGGGGGATGGTGCCTTCGGTGTCGCTGATCAGATGGCGAGGAGCGGCCCCGGCCCGCTGGACGTCGCCGTGCTTGAGGACGTGCCGGGCCGCTCCGACGGCGAGGTCGGCGGTCGCGGCCCGCTGCGGGGCAGGCCGTCCCGGAGGGGTCTCCTCGACGGGGTCGAAGGGCGTCCGCCTCTTGGGAAGGGCCTCCGCTTCCTGGGAAGGGGGTGTCGGTGCAGCGCCAGGAGCTTCGGCGGCGTTCGGCGGGCACAGCCCGCCGGCCGGTCGGGGACGTGGACGTGGCCAAGCAGAACGCAGGTCGGCGTCCGAAGATCTCCGAACGGCACGAGACCGGGCCGAGAACGGTCCTGGTGGGCGCCGAAGCCGGCCCGGTCGCAGGCGATGGCCTCCTTGATATCGGTGCTGGGGCGGACGGGTCGTTCAGGCTGCCAGGCGTTCAGCGAACAGGAAGGCGCCTATGAGCATCATCAGGATGCCGGAGGCTCGGGTGACCGTCCGCGCCGCGGAGGGTCTGGTCTTGAGGACGGTGCGCGCCAGGACGCCGACGGTGGCGTAGACCACCGCGCAGGCGGCGATGTGCAGGGCGCTGAGCAGACCGGTCTGCGCGGCCACGGGCCATTCGCCGGACATGTTGATGAACTGTGGGAAGAGTGAGAAGTACAGCAGCAGCGCCTTTGGGTTCAGGCCGCTGATCCCGGCGCCTTTGAGCATGGTCTGCGTGCGGGAGGTGCCGGATGTCTCGCCGGAGGTGACCAGGGTGACCGGCTGCCGCAGCACATTCCATCCCAGCCACGTCAGATACCCTGCGCCGACGAGGGTGAGCACGGTGAGCACGGCCGGTGAGCTTGCCACGATCACCACCAGTCCCGCGATCGCGAGAAGCGTGTAGCCCACGTATCCGGCGATCAGCCCGGCCACCGCCGGAACGACGGACCGTTCGCGCAGTCCCGCCGAGATCGCGAAGGCCCAGTCGGCACCCGGTGTGAGTACCAGCAGGAGATCCACCCCCAGGAATGCCGTCAGCGTGATCGTGTCCATCGGGCCCGCCCTTCCTACCGGTTTCATTCCAGAGGGAACATTAGGTCGGATTAGCCCAAAAATGTTTCTCTATTTACCCACCGATCGGCCTCGGTGAGAGAGAATCTTCCGTATGGATGCGATGGACCGGAAGATTCTTGCTGAGCTCCAGCAGGACGGGCGCCTCACTGTCACCGAACTCGCCGCCCGCGTGCGGCTGAGTGTTTCGCCCTGCCACCGCCGCCTGCGCGACCTCGAGCGGGACGGTGCGATCCGCGGCTACCGTGCCGTCGTCGATCCGGCCGCCCTCGGGCTGGACTTCGAGGCCCTCGTGTTCGCCACTCTGCGCTGGGAGGACGCCGACACGGTGAGCGGCTTCGAGGAGGCGGTCGCCGCCATCCCCCACGTGCTCCAGGCTCAACGGCTCTTCGGGGAACCCGACTATCTGCTGCGGGTCGCCGCCGCTGACCTGACCGCCTATCAGGAACTCTACGACCAGCAGTTGGTTCGTCTGCCCGGTGTTCAGCGTCTGACCTCGACTCTCGTCATGAAGAACGTGGTCGACGACCGCCCGTTGCCCGCGTAGAGGCCGGGTCCGAACCCGCGCCAGGAGGCGGTCGCCCCTCGGCGCCCGCCGCGCGGGACCGCCCCCACGCGGCGGGTTCGTCGGGTTCAGCCGGATCAAGGGGGCGCCCTGTGCCCTTGCGGTGGTCTTCCTGGCGGGGGGGGGGGGGGGGGCGCGGGGGCCGGCGCGCCCGCGCCCCCCCCCCCCCCCCCCCCCCCACCACCAGGGTCCCGCCCCGCGGGCGGGGGGGGCGCGGCGCCGGC
>NZ_JBHVQX010000058.1:0-15214 GCF_042886395.1 Streptomyces sp. NPDC058008
GTGCGTACCCACGCACCGGGCCACCGGCCTTCCACCGGGTCCCCCGGACCCGCACACCGCGCCGCGACCACGGAGGGCCTCCGTCCCGGCGCGGATCGTGCGCGGAGGTGGGGACCCCCGCGGCCCTGCCGCTCCGCCGCCGGGGAATCGTGCCTCCTCAGGGGCCTCGCGCAGTGAGCCACGTCACCCAGGGTGAGTTTCATGGCATACATTCCGCCGGACCGGAGAGGTGTCCAGGCTGCTGGTGTGCCCTCATCCCGGTACACCCGCGCGCGACAGTGCTCGGCCGGACCGGTGCGGAGCAATTCAGGCACGGAAGGCAGACCACTACATGTCGGCTCCCAGCTCGTCGGCCCCCGCCGCGGTGACGCTCGAGACCCTCCACATCGACGGTGTCTGGGGCCCCGCCCGCTCCGGCGCCACCCGCGAGGTCCTCGACCCCGCCGACGCCACCGCCCTGGCCCTCGTCTCCGAGGGAGGCGTGGAGGACACCGACGCGGCCGTGGCCGCCGCCCGCCGGGCCTTCGACGACGGCCCCTGGCCGCACAGGCCCGTCGCCGAGCGCGCGGAGCTGCTGCGCCGGGTCGCCGCCCTCCTCCAGCGGGACCGCGAGGAGATCGCGATCACCGAGAGCCGCGACACCGGCAAGACCCTGGAGGAGGGCCGCGTCGACGTCGACGACGTCACCAACGCCTTCCGCTACTTCGCCGACCTCGTCATGAACGAGAGCGGCGGCCGGGTCGTCGACGCGGGCGACCCCGACGTGCACAGCGTCGTGGTGCAGGAGCCCGTCGGCGTCTGCGCGCTGATCACCCCGTGGAACTACCCGCTGCTCCAGGCCAGCTGGAAGATCGCCCCCGCCCTCGCCGCGGGCAACACCTTCGTCCTCAAGCCCAGCGAGGTCACCCCGCTCTCCACCGTCCACCTGATCCGGCTGCTCGCCGAGGCCGGACTGCCCGACGGCGCCGCCAACCTCGTCACCGGCGCGGGCGACCCCGTCGGGGCACGGCTCTCCGAGCACCCGGACGTCGACCTGGTCTCCTTCACCGGCGGACTCGCCAGCGGCACGAAGGTCGCCCGGGCCGCCGCGCCCACGGTCAAGAAGGTCGCACTGGAGCTCGGAGGCAAGAACCCCAACGTCGTGTTCGCCGACGCGTGCGCCACCGAAGACGGCTTCGACACCGCCGTCGACCAGGCACTGAACGCCGCCTTCTTCCACAGCGGCCAGGTCTGCTCCGCCGGGGCCCGCCTCATCGTCGAGGAGTCCGTCCGCGACCGCTTCGTCACCGAACTCGCCCGTCGCGCCGACGCGATCCGGCTCGGCCGGGGCACCGTGGACGGGGTCGAATGCGGCCCGCTCGTCTCCGCGCAGCAGCTCGCCAAGGTCGAGGCGTACGTGGCGTCCGCCCGCGAGGAGGGCGCGGCCGTCCGCTCCGGAGGGGCGCGCCCCGAACCCTCGGACGTCCGGCCCGCAGGCGGCTACTTCTACCGGCCCACCGTCCTGGACGGCTGCCACCGGGAGATGAGGGTGGTCCGCGAGGAGACCTTCGGGCCGATCCTCACGGTGGAGACCTTCCGTACCGAGGAAGAAGCCATCACTCTGGCCAACGACACCGATTACGGTCTCGCCGGGGCCGTATGGACCACCGACGCCGGCCGCGCCCGGCGCGTCGCGGGCCGGCTGAGGCACGGCACCGTCTGGATCAACGACTACCACCCCTACCTCCCCCAGGCCGAGTGGGGCGGCTTCGGCAAGTCCGGTACGGGCCGCGAGCTCGGCCCCACCGGGCTCGCCGAGTACCGCGAGTCCAAGCACATCTACCAGAACCTCAACCCGCGCCCGCAGCGCTGGTTCGCGGGCTGAGAGCGGGCGCCGGCCCCACGGGAGCGACGCGCGGATCCCACGGGACCACGCGCCGGCCCCACGAGAACAAGCACCGTCCCCGCGCGAGCGACGCGACCACCCCGCCCGGCTGTTCGCGGCAGCACGCACACGCAAGCACCTTGCAGAAGGAGCAGTGACCGATGCCCCCGTCCTCCAGCACCGCACGCCCCGAACCCGTCGACTACCTGATCGTCGGAGGCGGTACGGCCGGTTCGGTCATCGCCTCGCGCCTCACCGAGGACCCCGACGTCACCGTCACCGTCATCGAGGGCGGCCCGACCGACATCGGCCGCGAGGACGTCCTCACCCTCCGCCGCTGGCTCGGTCTCCTCGGCGGCGACCTCGACTACGACTACCCGACGACGGAACAGCCCCGCGGCAACTCCCACATCCGGCACAGCCGTGCCCGCGTCCTCGGCGGCTGCTCCTCGCACAACACGCTGATCAGCTTCAAGCCGCTGCCCGGCGACTGGGACGAATGGGCCGAGGCCGGTGCCGAGGGCTGGCACGCGTCCGCCATGGACCCCTACTTCGACCGGCTGCGCAACAACATCGTGCCCGTCGACGAGAAGGACCGGAACGCCATCGCCCGCGACTTCGTCGAGGCCGCCCGGACCGCCGCCGAGGTCCCGCGCGTGGACGGCTTCAACCGGAAGCCGTTCCACGAGGGCGCCGGCTTCTTCGACCTCGCCTACCACCCGGAGAACAACAAGCGCTCCTCCGCGTCCGTCGCCTACCTCCACCCGCACATCGAGGCCGGTGACCGCCCCAACCTCTCGATCCTGCTGGAGACATGGGCGTACCGCCTGGAGTTCGACGGCAACCGGGCCACCGGGGTGCACGTACGCACCGCGGACGGCCGGGAGACGTTCCTGCGCGCCACCCGCGAAGTGATCGTCTGCGCGGGGGCGGTGGACACCCCGCGGCTGCTGATGCACTCCGGCGTCGGACCGGCGAAGGACCTTACCGAGCTCGGGATACCCGTCGTCCACGACGCGCCCGGCGTCGGCGAGAACCTGCTCGACCACCCCGAGTCGGTCATCGTCTGGGAGACCGACGGGCCCATCCCGGAGAACTCCGCGATGGACTCCGACGCGGGCCTCTTCGTGCGCCGGGACCCCGGATCCAGGGGACCCGACCTGATGTTCCACTTCTACCAGATCCCCTTCACCGACAACCCCGAGCGCCTCGGCTACGAGAAGCCCGAGCACGGGGTGTCGATGACCCCGAACATCCCCAAACCCCGCAGCCGCGGCCGGCTCTACCTCACCAGCGGCGACCCCGAGGTCAAACCCGCCCTGGACTTCCGGTACTTCACCGACGAGGACGACCACGACGGCCGCACCCTGGTCGACGGCATCAAGCTCGCCCGCGAGATAGCGAAGACCGAACCCCTGGCCCACTGGCTCAAGCGCGAGGTGTGCCCCGGGCCCGAGGTCACCACCGACGAGGACATCAGCGCCTACGCCCGCAAGGTCGCGCACACCGTCTACCACCCCGCCGGCACCTGCCGCATCGGGGCCGTGGGCGACCCCGCCGCCGTCGTCGACCCGCAGCTGCGGATCCAGGGCCTGGAGGGCATCCGGATCGCCGACGCGTCCGTCTTCCCCACCATGCCCGCGGTGAATCCCATGATCGGCGTACTGATGGTCGGCGAGAAGTGCGCCGAGCTGCTGCGAGCGACCCCGACCACCGGAGGCGATGTCCGATGAGCGAAGCCAGCACCCCCGTGTTCAGCGTGGAGAACCTCTGGAAGGTCTTCGGCCCCAAGGCCGACCGCGTACCCGGCAGCGAGTACGCCGGCCTGCCGCCCGCCGAGCTGCGCGAACGCACCGGCTGCACCGCCGCGGTGCGTGACGTCTCCTTCGACGTCCACAAGGGCGAGGTCTTCGTCGTCATGGGCCTCTCCGGCTCCGGCAAGTCCACCCTCGTACGCTGTCTGACCCGGCTCATCGAACCCACCAGCGGAACCCTCGCCATCGACGGCGAGGACGTCCTGGCCATGGACACCGCGCGGCTGCGCGAACTGCGCCGCCACCGCGCCGCGATGGTCTTCCAGCACTTCGGGCTGCTGCCGCACCGCACGGTGCTCGACAACGTCGCCTACGGGCTGGAGATCCAGGGTCTGGGCCGGGCCGAACGGCGCGCGAAGGCCGCCGAACTGGTCGGGAAGGTCGGCCTCGCAGGTCTTGAGGACCGCCGGCCCGCGCAGCTCTCCGGCGGCCAGCAGCAGCGGGTCGGCCTGGCCCGCGCCCTCGCCGTCGACCCGTCCGTCCTCCTCTTCGACGAGCCCTTCAGCGCGCTCGACCCGCTGATCCGGCGCGAGATGCAGGACGAGGTCGTCCGGCTGCACCGCGAGGAGGGCCGCACCATGGTCTTCATCACCCACGACCTCGGCGAGGCGCTCCGCCTGGGCACCCGCATCGCGCTGATGCGCGACGGCGGCATCGTCCAGCTCGGCACCCCCGAGGAGATCGTCGGCTCGCCCGCCGACGACTACGTACGCGAGTTCGTCCGGGACGTACCGCGCGAACAGGTCCTCACCGTCGCCACCGCCATGCGGCCGCCCGCCTCCGGCGAGGGCGACCGGGGGCCGGCCGTCCGGCCCGGGTCCACCGTCTCCGAGGCCATCGAGGCCGTCGCCCGCTCCGGTGACCCCGTCGCACGGGTCATGGAGGGCGGCAGGCTGCTCGGTGTCGTCGACCACGCGTGCCTGCTCGACGTGGTGGCGGGTTCGGGAGCCCGCGAGGTGACCGTCTGATGGCCACTGCCCAAGCCGCCACCCGTACCGCCGCGGGCCCCCCGGGGACCGGCCCGCTCGCCGCCCTGCGCGCCAGGCCCGTCCTCGGCAAGATCCTCCTGCTGCTGGCGGTCGCCGTCGTCGCCGTCCCCCTCGCACACGCCCGCTGGGGCGGCGGGGTCTGGCCGGGCGCCCTGACCGTCGACCTGAGCGGCCCGCTCGGGGAGGTCAACGACTGGATCATCGGCAACCGCGACAGCCACCCGCTGTTCCTCTACTTCTTCGGCCACATCAGCAACGCCGTCGTCCTGTCCGTGCGCGGCGTCTACCTCGCCCTCCTCGCCCTCGGCTGGGCCGGCGTCACCGCCGTCGCCGCGCTCGTCGCCTGGCGGACGGCCGGCCCCCGCCTCGCGCTGACCGCCGGACTGTCCTTCCTGGCCTGCGGGCTGCTCGGCATGTGGGTGCCGACCATGCAGACCCTGGCCCTGATGACCGTCGCGGTCCTCGTCTCCGTGGTGCTCGGGCTGCTCCTCGGGCTCGCCGGCGGACTCTCGGACCGTACGTTCCGCGTCCTGCGCCCCGTCCTGGACACCATGCAGGTGCTGCCCGCCTTCGCCTACCTGCTGCCCGTCGTCCTCGTCTTCGGCATCGGCGTGCCCGGCGCGGTCCTCGCGACCGTCGTCTACGCCGCCCCGCCGATGGCCCGGCTCACCGCGCTCGGACTGCGCGGAGCCGACCCCGGCGTCATGGAGGCCGTCGCCTCGCTCGGCGCGACCGGACGCCAGCGCCTGCTGAGCGCACGGCTGCCGCTGGCCCGCAAGGAACTGCTGCTCGGCCTCAACCAGACCATCATGATGGCGCTGTCCATGGCCGTCATCGCCTCCGTCATCGGGGCCGGCGGCCTCGGTGACCGCGTCTACCAGGCGCTGTCCTCCGTCGACGTCGGCGCCGCGCTCGCCGCGGGCATCCCCATCGTGCTGCTCGCCGTCGTCCTGGACCGGACGACCGAGGCGGCGGGCCGGAAGATCGGTACGCCGCCCACCGGCCCCGCCGGCCTGCGCGGAGCACGCGGCTGGGGACTCGCCGCGCTGATCGCCGCCGTCGTCGCCGTCGCGGGCCGCTTCACCGGCGGCCGCATCTGGCCCGAGGACGGCGTCGTCGCCATCGCGGAACCGGTCAACACCGCCAAGGACTGGATGGTCGACCACCTCTACACCGGCATCCCCGTCATCGGCGGAACCGCGGACTGGGCCGCCCGCTTCACCAGCTGGATCCTCAACCCGCTCCGCGACGGACTCCAGGGCCTGCCCTGGTGGGGCGTGCTCCTGGCGGTCGCCGCCCTCGCCTGGACCATCGGCACCTGGCGGACCGCGCTCACGGCCGTCCTGGCCATGGCCGCCATCGGGGTGCTCGGCGTCTGGGACCTGTCGATGGACACGCTCAGCCAGGTCATCGCCGCCGTCGCCGTCACCCTCGTCCTGGGCTTCGGCATCGCCGTCGCCGCCGCTCGCAGCGGACGCCTGGAACGCCTGCTGCGCCCCGTCCTGGACGTCTTCCAGACCATGCCGCAGTTCGTCTACCTCATCCCGGTCATCGCCCTCTTCGGCGTGGGCCGCGCCCCCGCCGCCGCCGCGGCGGTCGTCTACGCCCTGCCCGCCGTCGTCCGCATCACCACCCAGGGACTGCGGGGCGTCGACCCCGCCGCCATGGAGTGCGCCCGCTCGCTCGGCGCCACCAGCGGGCAGCAGCTGCGTCAGGTACAGATCCCGCTGGCCAGGCCCGCACTGCTGCTGGCCGTCAACCAGGGCGTCGTCCTGGTCCTCGCGGTCGTCATCATCGGCGGACTCGTGGGCTCCGGCGCGCTCGGCTACGAGGTCGTGTTCGGCCTCGCCCAGGGCGACCTGGCCACCGGCCTCGTCGCGGGCGCCGCGATCGTCTGCCTGGGACTGATGCTGGACCGCGTCACCCAGCCCACCGCCCGCCGCCAGCGGAAGGAGAGCTGACATGGCTCGCACCCGCCTCCGTACGTCCGCGACCGCCGCCTCGGCCGCAGCCCTGCTGGCCGTCACCGGCTGCGGCGCGGCCGACATGACCAGACAGGCCTCCCCGTTCGCCGCCCCCGCGGACATCAAGACCGTCACGCTCTCCGTACAGTCCTGGGTCGGCGCGCAGGCCAACGTGGCCGTCGCGCAGAAGATCCTCCAGGACGAGCTGGGCTACCGCGTCGACCTCGTACAGACGGACGAGGTACCCGCCTGGGACGCCCTCAGCCAGGGCCGGGTGGACGCCATCCTGGAGGACTGGGGCCACCCCGACCAGGAGCAGCTGTACGTCAAGGACAAGAAGACCATCGTCCCCGGGGGCGACCTCGGAGTCACGGGCCACATCGGCTGGTACGTGCCCAAGTACTGGGCCGACGAGCACCCGGACGTCACGGACTGGAAGAACCTCGACCGGTACGCCGACGAACTGCGCACGGCCGAGAGCGGTGACAAGGGCCAGCTGATGGACGGTTCACCGTCCTACGTCACCAACGACAAGGCGCTGGTGAAGAACCTCGGCCTGGACTACAAGGTCGTCTTCGCCGGTTCCGAGGCCGCGCAGATCACGCAGATGCAGCAGTTCGCCAAGGAGAAGAAGCCCTTCCTCAGCTACTGGTACCAGCCGCAGTGGCTGTTCAACGAGGTACCGATGGTCGAGGTCAAGCTCCCGGAGTACTCCGACGCCTGCGCGGCCAAGGCCCCGGCGGACATCGACTGCGCCTATCCGACGACCCCCCTCCAGAAGTACCTCAACGCGGACTTCTCGGAGCGGGGCGGGGACGCGGCGGCCTTCCTGAAGAAGTTCGCGTGGTCCGAGGACGACCAGAACGAGGTCTCCGAACTCATCGCCTCCGAGCGGCTGTCACCCGACGAGGCGGCCGGCCGCTGGGTCGAGGAACACCCGGAGACCTGGAAGAAGTGGCTGGACGGCTGACCTGAACCGAGGACACCCCCGGCTCGGAGGCCGCCGCGGCACCGGCCGCGGCGGCCTCCGCCGTGCCGGGGCCGGACGGCGGGGGAGAGGGAGCCGCCCCCGGTTCAGCGGACCGGCCGGGGTGCCTCCTCGGCCGGCGGTGCCTCGAACTGGGTGCGGTGCAGTTCCTCGTACCGCCCTCCGGACGCCAGCAGCTCCTCGTGCGTCCCGCGTTCGACGACCCGGCCGTCCTCCACGACCAGGATCAGGTCGGCGGCCCGTACCGTGGACAGGCGGTGGGCGATCACGAGCGCCGTGCGGCCCTCCAGGGCCTCGGCCAGTGCCTCCTGGACGGCGGCCTCCGAGGTGGAGTCCAGGTGGGCGGTCGCCTCGTCCAGGATGACCACCCGCTGACGGGCCAGCAGCAGCCGGGCGATGGTGAGCCGCTGGCGTTCGCCGCCGGAGAGCCGGTAGCCGCGCTCGCCGACGACCGTGTCCAGCCCCTCGG
The DNA here is from genome assembly GCF_042886395.1 of Streptomyces sp. NPDC058008. Classification (NCBI taxonomy): domain Bacteria; kingdom Bacillati; phylum Actinomycetota; class Actinomycetes; order Kitasatosporales; family Streptomycetaceae; genus Streptomyces; species Streptomyces sp. NPDC058008. The sequence continues at coordinate 8,089 of NZ_JBHVQX010000058.1, forward strand.
GCAGCGACGCCACCAGACCGTCCAGACGGGAGCGGCGCAGCGCGTCCCAGATCTCCTCCTCGGCCGCCTCCGGCCGGGCGAGGAGGAGATTGCCCCGCACCGACTCGTGGAAGAGGTGCCCGTCCTGGGTGACCATGCCGAGCGTCTCCCGGATCGAATCGGCCGTCAGGTCGCGTACGTCGACGCCGTTCAGCCGGACGGCGCCCGCGTCGGTGTCGTACAGGCGGGGGAGGAGCTGCGCGATCGTCGACTTCCCGGCCCCGGACGATCCGACCAGCGCGACCATCCGGCCCGGCTCCGCGGTGAAGGAGACGTCGTGCAGGACCCGGGTGCCGCCTCCTGAGTCGAGGGCGGCGACCTCTTCGAGCGAGGCGAGGGAGACCCTGTCCGCGGAGGGGTAGCCGAAGGAGACCCCGTCGAACTCCACGGACACCGGCCCCTCGGGCACCCGGCGGGCGTCCGGCTTCTCCGCGATCAGCGGCTTGAGGTCGAGGATCTCGAAGACCCGCTCGAAGCTGACCAGGGCGCTCATCACCTCGACGCGCGCCCCCGCCAGCGCCGTCAGCGGTGCGTAGAGCCGGGTGAGGAGCAGGGCCAGGGCGACGACGGCTCCGGGTTCCAGGGCGCCGCGCAGCGCGTAGTGGCCGCCGAGGCCGTAGACCAGGGCGAGGGCCAGGGCCGACACCAGGGTGAGTGCCGTGATGAAGGTGGACTGGAGCATCGCGGTGCGGATGCCGATGTCACGCACCCGGCCCGCGCGGGCGGCGAACTCGGCGGACTCGTCGGCGGGGCGGCCGAAGAGCTTGACGAGCGTGGCGCCCGGCGCCGAGAAGCGTTCGGTCATCTGCGTACCCATGGTGGCGTTGTGCCCGGCGGCCTCCCGCTGGAGCTCCGCCATGCGGGCGCCCATCCGGCGGGCGGGGACGACGAACACCGGCAGCAGTGCCAGCGCGAGCAGAGTGATCCGCCAGGAGATCGTGAGCATCACCCCGAGGGTCAGAAGCAGGGTGACAGCATTGGAGACCACGCCCGAGAGGGTGTTGCTGAACGCCCGCTGGGCGCCGATCACATCGTTGTTGAGCCGGCTGACCAGCGCACCGGTCCGGGTGCGGGTGAAGAACGCCACGGGCATCCGCTGGACGTGGTCGAACACGGCGGTCCGCAGATCGAGGATCAGACCCTCGCCGAGGGTGGCGGACAGCCACCGGACGAGGAGCCCGAGCCCCGCCTCCGCCACCGCGATCACGGCGATCAGCCCGGCCAGCCCGCCCACCGTCCCGGTGTCCCGGCCCGCCACGATCGCGTCGACGATCCGCCCCGCCAGCACCGGTGTGGCCACCGCCAGCAGTGCGGTGACCACGCTCAGCAGGAGGAACCGGAGGATCCGGCCCCGGTGCGGCCGGGCGAACGCCGCGATGCGGCGCAGCGTGGCCCGGGAGAAGGGTCTGCGGTCCTTCTGCGCGTTGACGGTGCTGTGCAGCGAATGCCACGCCGTGACTTCCATGTCCATGCGGGTGCCTCCGGAGTCGGTCGGTACGCAGGGCACGTTAGGACCTCGAGTAAAGTCGAGGTCAACCGTTCCCGGTCCGCTTCACCCGTCGGCGCCCCCTACCGGGCCCGTACGGTCGCCAGGACCTCCCGGTCCGGTTGCAGCGTCAGCACCGGCACGGGGCCGATGGTGCCCGGATCCACCTCCAGCCGGAAGCGGCGCGCCAGGACGGCCAGGACCAGCACCGACTCCACCATGGCGAAGCGCGTCCCGAGACAGACCCGGGGGCCGCCGCCGAACGGGTACCAGGCGTACTCCGGGATCTCGTCCCCGGTCTCCGGGTCCCAGCGCTCCGGGCGGAACGCCTCCGGCTCGGGGAACCACCGCGCGTCCCGGTGGGTCACCCACTGGCTGCTCCACACCCGGGTGCCCTCGGGCATCGGCACGCCGCCGATCGAGGCCCCCTTCCCGGCGATCCCCGTGACCAGCCAGATGGTCGGATACAGCCGCAGGGTCTCCTTCACCACCGCCTGGGCGTAGGGCAGTCGCGCGTAGTCGTCGATGCCCGGCTCCCGGTCGCCGAGCACCCGGTCCAGCTCCTCGGTGAGCGACTCCAGCGCCCGCGGGGTGCGGGAGAGCAGATACCAGGCCCACACCAGGGTGGAACTGGTCGTCTCGTGGCCGCCGATGTAGAGCGTGACGGTCTCGTCGCGGATCTCCTTGTCGGAGAGGCGCGCCCCGGTCCCGTCCACCGCGGTGAGCAGCCGGCTGAGCAGGTCGGGGCGCTCCCCGTCCCCGTCGCGGTGGCGGGCCACCACGCGCCCGACCTCCGCGTCGATCACCGCCGCGGCCTTCCTGATCCTCGCCCGGCCGGGAGTCGGAACCCAGTCCGGCAGGACGGCGCCGAGGCCGCTGAACTCCTTGCCGATCTCCTGCTGGGCGATGTCCATGGCGCGGCCCATCGACTCCGCGTCGGCCGGTGTGTCCACCCCGAAGATGGTGCGGACGGCGATCCTCTGCGTGAGCGCGGCCATCTCCCGCTTGACGTCGACCCGTTCGCCGTCCGCCCAGGTGCCGGCCAGCTCCACCGCGCACGCCGTCATCGTGGAGGCGTACGACTTCACCTGCTGGGGCCGTACCGAGGGCTGGACCAGCGAGCGCTTGCGCCGCCAGTCCGGGCCGCGCGCCACCACGACGCCGTTGCCCATGACCGTGCGGAAGGCGATGCCCAGCAGCGGCTGGTCGAAGGTGCGCTCCGTCTCGGTGAGCAGATCGCCTATGCACTCGGGATCGGCGATGAAGACGCATTCGTTGCGGCCGAAGCGCCAGCGCACCATGTCCCCGTATCCCCGGAGGTGTTCGAAGAAGGCGAGGGGGTCCTTGCCGAACCGCGGCAGGCTCCCCAGCAGGGGGAGCCCTCGCGGGCCCTGGACGAGCCGGTGGCCGCGCGGCTCGGCGTCGAGGGCCGCACCGGTTTCCGTGGACATGGGGAACTCCCGTCATCTGCCGTGCGCAGTAGGCGAGTTGCAGAGCCTAATGCCAGTCGTCCATGAGTTCGACGGGGCGTCCCGGCTGCCCGGCCGGAACGCGAACGAGGGCCGCAGGCGGGTGCCTGCGGCCCTCGGAGCCGTGGTGCGGGACGAGGTCAGTACCCCGGCGGAACCCGGGAGGGACGACCGCCGCCACGGGTGAGGCCGTAGCCGAACACCCCGGCCAGCGCGGCCAGTACACCGCCTCCGACGGTCCACAGCCAGCGGCTGGTCCACCAGCCGGAGGACCAGCCGTCCTCCGGTTCGCTGCCGGCCGTGACGGTGCCGCCCTGCGCGGACACGGCGGACACCCCCGGCACCAGGGGTTCGGACAGGGTGCCGTCCACATCGGCGGCGCCGCCCTGGGAGGCCGAGGTGACCTCGGTCTCCACGTGCACCGGAAGACCCAGGTCCTCCTCGGCCAGGCCGATCACCGTCAGACGCGCGTAGTAGCTGCCGGGCAGCGGGTCGGACGCCCACGGCTCGGACCAGGCGCGCACCGTGCGCAGGACGCAGGACAGCTCGACGGTGCCCGCGTCGGGGGCCGCCTTCCTGGTCTGGTGGCCGTACATGCAGGCCTGCCGGCGGCGGAGTCCGTCGTACACGTCGACCTGCCAGGTCGACGCGCCGTGCCGGGTCGCGCTCTGAGGCAGCGTCACCTTGGCCCGGACGGTCGGCCGTTGGCCGGCGTCGGCCGGGAAGGCCCAGTACAGGTAGTCACCCGTGGACGCGTCCGCGGTGGCCTTCTGCTCCTGCTGGATCGCCGTGGCGGTACGGAAGGTGGTGCCCGCCTCCGTCGGTCCCGCCTTCTCGCCGTCCGCCGGGCTCGCGCTCGGGGACGCGTCGTCGGCGACGGCGGCGCCCGCCGGGGTGAGCAGGGCGACGGCGGCCAGCAGCACGCCCGCCACTGTGCGTCTCACGGTGTTCCTCCGGGTCGTACGCATCAGTTGGTCCTCCATACGGCCACGCGCCAGCGCGAGATCCAGCCGAACAGCAGGCCGGCGATCAGTCCGGTCAGCACCATGGCGCCGAGCAGCCACCAGCCGCGGCCGAGGCCGAACGCGGCGACGTCGGAGGCCCCGTCGGGGGTGTCCACCAGGTCGACGGTCAGTTCGACGGGCATGCCGGGGGTGGTCTTCACGGACGCGGGCGCCGAGAAGGAGTTGCTGAGCTGGAGGCAGACGGTCTCGGCGGCGGGCTTCGCGTCGCCGTCGGAGGCGTCGGTGCCGTCCTGTTCGGCCTTCGGGTAGCGCAGCCCGGTGGAGACGGCGTCCGTACGTCCCGTACCGGACTCCGAGCCCCGGACGATCTCGCGGCCGTGCGTGGTCACCGCGCGCAGCAGGACCCCGTAGTCGTTGTTCACGGCGCGGTCCGCCGCCACGCTCACCGAGGCGCGCAGCTCCTGGCCGGGCAGGACGTCCACCCGGTACCAGCGGTGCTTGCCGATCTCCTGACGGTCCGTGTAGAGCCCGGCCTTCAGCTCCGGGGCCGCGGAACAGCTGCCCGCGCCCTCGGTGGCCACGGGGGTGATGACGGGTTCGGCGGCCCGGTCGACCAACTGCTTGACACGGCCGGACAGTTCGTCGGTGTGCTGGACCGCCGTGTAGGTGCCGCCGGTGGCCTCGGCGATGCAGGTCAGCTGCTGCCGGATCTTGGCGTTGGGCACCAGGCCGAGCGTGTCGATGACCAGGTGGATCCCCCGGGCGGCGATGTCACGCGCGACCTCGCAGGGGTCCAGGGGGCCGCAGGTGTCCTCGCCGTCGGTGATCAGGACGATCCGCCGGGTGGAGTCCCCGCCCTCGAGGTCGTCGGCGGCACCGAGCAGGGCGGGGCCGATCGGGGTCCAGCCGGTCGGCGCCAGGGTCGCGACGGCGGTCTTGGCCTCGGTGCGGTCGAGCGGGCCGACCGGGTAGAGCTGCTTGGTGTCCTTGCAGCCCACCTTGCGGTCGTCGCCCGGGTAGTCGGCGCCGAGCGTGCGGATACCGAGTTCCACCTCCTCGGGCACCGCGTCCAGGACGTCGTTGAACGCCTTCTTGGCGGCGGATATGCGGGACTCGCCGTCCATGTCGCGGGTGCGCATGGAGCCGCTGACGTCAAGCACCAGCTCGACCTTGGGCGACGCGGCGGTGGAGGGTTCGTCGGCGGCGGCCGGGAGGGCGGTGCCGAGCCCGGCGGCCAGGGTGGCGAGCAGAACGCCCACCCCGGCCGTCAGCCGTTTTCTTGTGATCATCGCCGGATCCTATTGAAGATCCGCGGTCATCCCCAAAACACGTGCGCCGGGCGCGATTTCAGCGCCCCGTGTCAGCCGCCGAGCAGCGGTCCCGAAGCCCGGTCCAGCACGGAGCCGACACGCTCCCAGGTCTCGGTGTCCCTCTCCACCGGGGGGAGTTCGGCGTCGTCCGACTTCGCGTTCCAGCGCGCCGCGACGGCGACCGGGTCGCCGCCGCCCGCCGCGGAGGCGGCCAGCGCCGCCGCGCCGAGCGCGACCAGTTCACCGCTGCCGGGCACGATGAGGGGACGGCCGGAGAGACGGCGTACGGTCTCCACCCAGGTGCGGCCCTGGGCGCCGCCGCCGATCAGCCGCAGGGGCCGGCCCGCCACCTCGGGGTCGGCCGGGTCGAGCCCGCACGCCAGGAGCAGTTCGTCGAGGGCGCGCAGCACGGTGAAGGCCGCGCCCTCGTACGCCGCGCCCAGCAGCTGCTGCGGGGTGGTGTCGTGCCGGAGGCCGGTGAGCAGCCCCGACGAGGTCGGCAGGTCCGGGGTGCGCTCGCCGTCCAGGTAGGGGAGGAGGACGGCCTCGCCGCCGGGTGCCGCGTCGTCGCGGTGCAGGCCGAGGAGGGCCGCCACCTTGTCGACGGCCAGGGTGCAGTTGAGGGTGCAGGCCAGCGGGAGGTACGTCCCGTCGGCCGCGGCGAAGCCCGAGAGGGCCGTGGAGGCCGGGCGGGTCCGGGAGGCGGCGAACACCGTGCCCGAGGTGCCCAGGCTCAGGACGGGGTGGTCCAGCAGCCCCGCGCCGCCCAGGCCGAGGCCCACCGCGGCGCTCATGTTGTCCCCGGTGCCCGCCGCCACGGCGATGCCGGCCGGAAGGCCCAGCGCGTCGGCCGCGGCCTCGGTGAGGGACCCGATCCGGGTGCCGCCCGTCGCGGCGACCTCCGGCAGCATGGAGAGGTCCAGGCCCAGGCGGTCCAGGAGTTCCGGGTCGTAGGCGCCCGTCGCGGTGGAGTACCAGCAGGTGCCCGACGTGTCCCCGGGGTCCGTCGCGGCGACGCCCGCGAGCCGCTCCGTGAGGAAGTCGTGCGGCAGCCGTACGAAGGCCGTCGCCTCGGCGTTCGCGGGGTCGTTCTCCCGCAGCCACCGCCATTTCGTGGCGGTCATGGACGCGACGGGCACGGTGCCGGTGCGCGCGGTCCACGCCTCGGGGCCGCCCAGCTCCGCCACGAGCGCCGCCGCCTGCGGAGCGGAGCGCGTGTCGTTCCACAGGAGCGCGGGGCGCAGCGGGCGGCCGGTCCGGTCGAGGGTCACGAGCCCGTGCTGCTGACCCGCGACGGCGATGCCGACGACGGAGGACGCCGAGAGCCCGGACTCCTTGAGCCCGGCCGCGACGGCGTCGCACAGCGCCTGCCACCAGACCTCGGGATCGGTCTCGCGGGCCCCGCCCTCACCCGTGACGACGTGCGGGGCGCGGCCGACGGCCAGCAGCTCACCGGTCTCGGTGTCGGTGACTGCAGCCTTGGTGGACTGGGTGGAGCTGTCCACGCCGATGACGACGGTACGCGGCGGCATGGGCTACCTCTTCTCGTGCGGATTCCGGTGGTGCGGGTTTTGGGAGTGCGACAAACAAATTACGTGATCGACGCGGCCCGGAACAGAGGCGACCCCCGTTTCGTCGTCCGGGGGGTTACGTCCGCCCGGTGCCGCGTGCATAATTAATCATGTCAGTGAACAAATAGGCCCGGAGTCCAGGCGACGGCTCCGGACCCCCGGCAGGCGAAGGCGGACCCACCATGACCGAACGCTTCACTCCCACTCCCGCGGACAGGTTCACGTTCGGTCTGTGGACGGTGGGCTGGCGTGGCAACGACCCGTTCGGTGACGCGACGCGTCCGGT
>NZ_JBHVQX010000059.1:0-13491 GCF_042886395.1 Streptomyces sp. NPDC058008
CCGCGCATTTTCAAACCCCCCACCCCCCGGCCCCCCCCGCCCAAAACCCCGGCGGCGGGGGGCGCCGCCGTATTGTCTAGACACCACCGGTCGCGCACGGCCGTCGTGTCGGCGCAGGCAGCACCGGTTCGCCCCGAAGGAGCCCCTCATGACCCCGCCCGTCGTCCACTCGCTGCGCGAACAGATCCGCGAGCACATCGTGGAAGGGATAGTCAGCGGGCGCTGGAAACCGGGCGAGCGGATCGTGGAGCGCCGTATCGCCACCGAGCTGGAGGTCAGCCAGACGCCCGTGCGCGAGGCGCTGCGGGAGCTGGAGACGCTGCGGCTGATCGAGTCGGCGCCCAACAAGGGTGTCCGGGTACGCAATCTCACCGCGGCCGACCTGGAGGAGAGCTACCCCGTACGGGCCGGGCTGGAGCAGATCGCGGCGGAGCTGGCGGCCCCCGCGCTGGGCGAGGACTGCTCGGCGCTCACCCCGCACGTGGCGGCGCTGTACGAGGCGGACCGGCTGGCCGACGGAGAGGCCCAGGTGCGGCACACGGTGGCCTTCCACCGGGAGATGGTCCGGGCCGCCGGCAACGCCGTCCTGCTGCACACCTGGGAGGGGCTGGGCATCGAGGTGTTCACGGCCCTGTCGATCCGCTGGCTGGGCACGGTGCAGAAGTCGTACGCGGAGGAGCACGAGGCCCTCATCGAGGCGTTCCTGCGGCGTGACCCGCAGATCGGTGTGCTGGTGAAGGAGCACGTCCTGGGGTGCGCGCCGCGTGCCTGAGGACCGACTGCGGAAAGGCGCGCCCATCTGCGGCGCGGGTCGCTCGACCGTGCAGGTCAGTGCCCGTTTCACCCCCTTGATCCCGTCACTGCGTGCCCCATTTCGCGGCACCGCATGCCACTTTTCTTCATATCGAGAAGTTTTGCCGTTCATCCTTTGATCGATCATCGATCGGCGACTTACAGTTCACTCGCGGGCCCACCGGCCCGATCGCCCTGTCCTGCCAGTCAGGGCCTTCTCCACCCCCCTCCACTCCGGAAGGCGGCGATCATGACCGACCCCGTAGCAAAGCTTCCGAGCGAGCTCGACCAGCTCCCGGACCGCGACCCCGAGGAGACCGCCGAATGGGCGGCCTCCCTGGACGCCGTCACCAAGGCCGCGGGCCCGCACCGCGCCGCGTACCTGATGCGGCGTTCGCTCCAGCACGCTGAGGGCGCCGGCATCGCGCTGCCCAAGCTGCTGGAGAGCGATTACGTCAACACCATCCCCACCTCCGCCGAGCCCGCGTTCGACGGCGACCTGGAGATGGAATCGCGGATCACCGCGTGGAACCGCTGGAACGCGGCCGCGATGGTGACCCGTGGCGCCCGGTACGGCGTCGGCGGCCACATCGCCACGTTCGCCTCCGCGGCCTGGCTGTACGAGACCGGCTTCAACCACTTCTTCCGCGGCAAGGAGGGTGACGGCTCCGGCGACCAGCTCTACATCCAGGGCCACGCCTCGCCCGGCATCTACGCCCGCGCCTTCCTCGACGGCCGCCTCGGCGAGCAGCAGCTCGACAACTTCCGCCAGGAGGCGGGCGGCGACGGCCTGCCGTCCTACCCGCACCCGCGGCGGCTGCCCTGGCTGTGGGAGTTCCCCACGGTATCGATGGGCCTCGGCCCGCTCTCGGCGATCTACCAGGCGCGCTTCAACCGCTATCTGGCCAACCGCAAGATCAAGGACACGTCGAACTCGCACGTCTGGGCCTTCCTGGGCGACGGCGAGATGGACGAGCCCGAGTCGACCGCGGCCCTCGCCCTCGCGGCCCGTGAGCAGCTCGACAACCTGACCTTCGTCATCAACTGCAACCTCCAGCGCCTCGACGGCCCGGTCCGCGCCAACTTCCGCGTGGTCCAGGAGCTGGAGGGCGCGTTCCGCGGGGCCGGCTGGAACGTCATCAAGACGCTCTGGGGCAACGCCTGGGACGAGCTCTTCCAGCTGGACACCACGGGCGCGCTGATCCGCCGGCTCCGCGAGGTCCCGGACGCGCAGTTCCAGACGTACGCGACGCGCGACGTGGCGTACATCCGCGAGCACTTCTTCGGTGCCGAGCCCGCGCTCGCCGAGCTGGCGAAACTGCTGAGCGACGCGAAGATCGCCGAGTGTTTCTACAGCTCCCGCGGTGGCCACGAGGCCCGCAAGGTGTACGCGGCCTACCGTGCCGCCCTGGAGCACAAGGGCGCGCCGACCGTGATCCTGGCCCAGACGGTCAAGGGCTACACGCTCGGCAAGGGCTTCGAGTCCAAGAACGCCAACCACCAGATGAAGAAGCTGTCGATCGACGAGTTCAAGGGCATGCGCGAGCTGCTCGGCCTCCCGATCCCGGACAGCGCCTTCGAGGACGGGCTGGTCCCCTACGGCCACCCGGGCGCCGACTCCCCCGAGGTCCGCTACCTCCAGGAGCGCCGCGCCGCCCTCGGCGGTCCGGCCCCCGCCCGCCGGGTGCACGCGGTGGCGCTGCCCGAGCCCGAGGAGCGCGCCTTCAAGGCCCTGTACAAGGGGTCCGGCAAGCAGGAGATGGCCACCACCATGGCGTTCGTCCGCCTGGTGAAGGACCTGATGCGGGACAAGGAGACCGGCAGGCGCTGGGTTCCGATCGTCCCGGACGAGGCCCGTACCTTCGGTATGGAGTCGCTGTTCCCCTCGGCCGGCATCTACTCCCCGCTGGGCCAGACGTACGAGCCGGTCGACCGCGACCAGCTGATGTACTACAAGGAGGCCAAGGACGGCCAGATCCTCAACGAGGGGATCACCGAGGCCGGCGCCATGGCCGACTTCATCGCCGCCGCTTCGTCGTACGCGACGCACGGCGAGACGATGATCCCGTTCTACATCTTCTACTCGATGTTCGGCTGGCAGCGGACCGGCGACCAGATGTGGCAGCTCGCCGACCAGCTCGGCAAGGGCTTCATCGTAGGCGCCACGGCGGGCCGCACGACCCTGACGGGTGAGGGCCTCCAGCACGCGGACGGCCACTCGCACCTGATCGCGTCCACGAACCCCGCGTCGCTCAACTACGACCCGGCGTTCGCGTACGAGATCGCGGTGATCGTCAAGGACGGTCTGCGGCGGATGTACGGCCCGCAGCCCGAGGACGTCTTCTACTACCTGACGGTCTACAACGAGCCGAAGCAGCAGCCCGCGATGCCCGAGGGCGTCGAGGAGGGCATCGTCAAGGGGCTCTACCGCTTCAAGGAGGGCACGCCCGCCGCCGCGGACGCGCCCAGGATCCAGCTGCTGGGCTCCGGCACCGCGATCCACTGGGCGCTCGAGGCCCAGGAACTGCTGGCCGCCGACTGGGGTGTCACGGCCGACGTCTGGTCCGCCACCTCGTGGGGCGAGCTGCGCCGCGACGCGCTGGAGTCCGACGAGGCCCTGCTCCGCGGTGAGGAGCGCGTGCCGTACGTGACGCAGGCGCTGTCCGGTGCGCCGGGCCCGGTCCTCGCGGTCAGCGACTGGATGCGCGCGGTCCCGGACCAGATCAGCCAGTGGGTGGAGCAGGACTGGTCCTCGCTGGGCACGGACGGCTTCGGCCTCTCCGACACCCGCGCGGGTGCCCGCCGCCACTTCGGCGTCGACCCGCAGTCCGTCACGGTGGCCGCGCTGGCCCAGCTCGCGCGCCGCGGTGAGATCCCGGCCTCCAAGGTCAAGGAGGCCCGGGAGAAGTACGGGATGTGAGTCCGCGCGGGGGTGGGTACCGGGTCTCCCGGTACCCACCCCCGCCGTCGTCACCGGGTCCGGCCCACAATGGGTCGCATGCGCGCTGCCCGGCTGATCAAGATGGTGCTGCTCCTGCAGTCCCGGCCCTCCATGACCGCCGCCGAGCTGGCGCGGGAGCTGGAGGTGTCGGAGCGCACCGTGACCCGGGACGCCCAGGCGCTGTCCGAGGCGGGCGTGCCCGTGTACGCGGACCGCGGCCGGACCGGCGGCTACCGGCTCGTGGGCGGTTACCGGACACGTCTCACGGGGCTGGCCCGCCACGAGGCCGAGGCCCTCTTCCTGTCCGGACTCCCGTCCGCCCTGCGCGAGATGGGGCTCGACGACGCCGCCTCGGCGGCCCGGCTGAAGGTCTCGGCGGCCCTCCTGCCCTCGCTCCGGGACGCCTCGGACACCGCCGCGCAGCGCTTCCACCTGGACGCCCCCGGCTGGTACCACGATCCGGCCACCCCCGAGCTGCTGCCCGCCGTCGCCGAGGCGGTCTGGGACGACCGACTCGTCCGGGCCCGTTACCGCCGCCGCCCGTCGGGCGAGGTGGAGCGGGAGCTGGCCCCGTACGGGCTCGTCCTCAAGGCGGGGGTCTGGTACCTGTGCGCGCGGGCCGGTGACGACTTCCGGGTGTACCGGATCGACCGGTTCACCGCCGTCGAGGTGTCGCGGGACCGCTTCGCACGCGACCGGGCCTTCGACCTGCCGCGCTTCTGGGAGGAGCGGGCCGCGCAGTTCGCCCGGTCACTCCTGCGCGCCGAGGTGACCCTGCGGCTGTCGCAGGAGGGGGCACGGCGGCTGCCGCACACCGTGGACCGGGCCGCCGCCGACGAGGCGCTGGCCGGGGCCACCGCACCGGACGCCGACGGGCTGCGCACGGTGGTCCTGCCGGTGGAGTCCGAGGAGGTGGCGTACGACCAGCTGCTGGTCCTCGGGGCCGAGGCGGAGGTCCTGGCTCCCGCCGCTCTGCGCGAACGTTTTGCCGATACCGCCGAACGACTGCGCGACCTCTACTGCTGAACTGGCCCGGAAGTGATGCCCGGAACCGTAATTCCGGTGTCTGGGCGTGCGTCGCCCCCCGTCGGGGCAGATGCTGGACCCGTGATGGACGAGACGGAGTTCTGGGAGATCGTCGACAGTACCCGCGAGGCCGCCGGGGGCGACCCCGAGGACCACGCCGATCTGCTCGTGGAGCGGCTGGCGCGGCTCGATCCGGACTCCGTGCTGGACTTCGCCAGGCACTTCGAGGCCCGCTACAACCGCGCGTACCGCTGGGACCTGTGGGGCGCGGCGGCGGTGCTGCTGGGCGGGGCGAGCGACGACGCGTTCGACTACTTCCGCTGCTGGCTCATCGCGCAGGGCCGGGAGGTCTTCGAGGGCGCGATGCACGACCCGGACAGCCTGGCCGAGCTGCTCGACGACTTCGACGAGGAGATCGACGGGGACGGCGAGGACCTGGGCTACGCCGCCGACGAGGCCTACGAGCAGCTGACCGGGGTGGTCGCTCCGGACCTGGGGCTGCCGCCGCAGGCGGCGGAACCGGCGGGTACGCCCTTCGGCTTCGACGACGACGCGGCGCTGGCGGAGCGCTTCCCCGCCCTCTGGGAACGCTTCGGCCCGGCCTGAGGCGGGCCGGGTCCGGCCGGTCGGCGAACGACACCGCACCGGGACGTCGTCGGCGTACCGTCCGCCCGGGAAGAGCTCCCCCGACGGTGAAGCCCTCCGCCGCGTGGAGCGCCCACGCCGCCGTGTCGCGGCCGGGCACGCGCAGGGTGGGCCTGCTCGCGCCCCGGCGCGGCCTGCCAGGAGGCGCGCGGCACGGCCCGGCCGGCGACGGCGAGGCCCCGCGCCCGGCGGACGTGGGCGCGGCGGGCGAGCGGGGCGCACCTCGCCCGTGCCGGTGACCGCCTCGGCGGCCAGGTGGTCGCGCGGGCGGGTGCCACTCGTCGGAGGAGGGCCCGTACGGCGGCGGGGGCATCGGCCGCACGGCGTGCGGGGTCGGCCGGGAGGCCCGGTCGAGCTCCCCGTGCCCCGTCCGTCCCGTCCCCGGGCACGGCGGGACGGACGGGGCACGGGAACGGGAACCACGGCACGGACGTGGCCGCCACCGCGCCCTGCGTGTTCCCCGCCCCCTCCGGCGCTCCGCTTCCGTGTGACCGGAGGCACATGGGGCAGGATGGGCGTCATGCTGCGCTCCCGAATCGCTGTCACCGGATCGACCGGCCTCATCGGAGCCGCGCTCGTGCGCTCGCTCCGCGCCGACGGGCACGAGGTGGTCCGCCTGGTGCGCCGCCCCGCCACGACGGGCGACGAGGTGGAGTGGGACCCGAAACGCCAGTACGTCGACGTGGCGGGCCTGGTCGGCTGCGACGCGGTCGTCCACCTGGCCGGGGCCGGGGTGGGGGACCACCGGTGGACCGAGGCCTACAAGCGGGAGATCCGGGACAGCCGGGTGCTGGGTACGGCGGCGGTGTCCGAGGCGGTCGCCTCCCTGGACACCCCGCCGAAGGTACTGCTGTCCGGTTCCGCCATCGGCTTCTACGGGGACACCGGGGACCGTGCCGTCGACGAGGGCGCCCCGCCCGGCGAGGGCTTCCTGCCGTCGGTGTGCGTGGAGTGGGAGGAGGCCACGGCTCCGGCCGAGGAGGCGGGCGTGCGCACGGTGCACGCGCGCACCGGGCTGGTCGTCTCGCGGCGCGGCGGGGCCTGGGGGCGGCTCTTCCCGCTGTTCAGGGCGGGGCTCGGCGGACGGATGGGCAACGGCCGGCAGTACTGGAGCTTCATCGCGCTGCACGACCACGTCGCGGCGCTGCGGCACGTCCTGGACACGGAGACGCTGTCCGGTCCGGTGAATCTGACCGGTCCCTCCCCCGTCACCAACGCGGAGGTGACGGCCGCCATGGGCCGGGTGCTGTCACGTCCGACGCTGTTCACCGCCCCGGCGCCCGCCCTGAAGCTGGCGCTCGGGGAATTCGCGGGGGACGTCCTGGGCAGCCAGCGGGTGCTGCCCGGCCAACTTCTCGACTCCGGCTTCGTGTTCGCCTTCCCCGGGATCGACGACGCCATCCGCGCCGAGCTGCGCTGACCATGGCCCGGCCTGCCCGGGGATCCCGCGCCGGGCCCGCCGTGCGACCCCGTGCACCGGTGCCCGGGGTGCGTGCGACTGCGCCTCTCTCGGCCATCCACCTAGCCTCGATGCGAACTCCGGTATTCCGGGGGCCTGTCGGGGGCAATAGCCCCCCACCAGTCGCACCGACTCGGGGAGGGGAACGTGCTGAGGGCACACACAGCAGACCACGCGGATGTGGTCATCATCGGGGCCGGCACCGCCGGCCTGTCAGCGGCGCACCAGCTGATCAGCGCGGGAGTGGACGTCACCGTCCTGGAGGCCGCCCCGCGGGTGGGCGGCCGGATGGCCACGGACGACATGGACGGATTCCGGCTCGACCACCTGGGTCCGCTGCTCAGTTCCGCGTACCCGGAACTGAGCGCCGGCCAGGGGCTCGACGGGCTGGCGCTCCGGGACTTCGCCCCCGGGATCCTCGTCCACAGCGCGGGACGGCGCTACCGGGCCGGGGACGTACGGAGCGCGCGGGGCGCACTGCGCGCCGTGCGCTCCCGGGCGAGCGCCCCTCGCGCACCGCTCGGTGGGGCGGCACCGCTCGGCGGGGCGATCGAGCAGGCCAGGCTCGGAGCCTGGCTGGCCCGTCTCGCCGCGGCTCCGGAGTCCCGCATCCTGGCACGGCCGGACGGAGCCGCGCTCGAGTCCCTGTCGGCGCGCGGCCTCCCGCCCCGGACCGTCGGGGGGTTCCTGCGCCCCCTGCTCTCGGCGCTGCTCGGGGACCCCGGGCTCACCACGTCGTCGAGCCGGATGGCCGACCTCGCGCTCCAGGACTACGCGCGCGGCCGGCTCTGCGTCCCGGCGGGCGGCTCCGACGCGCTGCCCGAGCTGCTGGCCGCCACCCTGCCGCCGGGGACCGTCCGCACCGGGGTGCAGGTGACGGCCGCCGACACCACCTCCGTGCGCACCGAGGAGCACGGCGAGCTGGGCTGCCGGTCACTCCTGCTGGCCACCGGTGCGGGGGCCGCGGCGGAGCTGCTGCCGGGCCTGCGCACGCCCGCGTTCCACCCGGTGACCGTGCTGCACCACACCGTCGCGCAGGCGTCGGCACCTCCGACCGGGGCCCGGCTGCTGCTGGACGGGGACCGTTCGGGGCCCGTCGCGCACACCGCCGTGATGAGCGAGGTCGATCCGTCCCGGGCCCCGCGCGGGCGGGCCCTGATCACCTCGACGGTGCTGGGCCCCCCGCCGGCGGACCTCGACGGCGAGGTGCGCGCGCACCTCGCCACGCTGTACGGCACGCCCACCGGCGACTGGGAGCTGCTGGCCGCCCGTCATGACCCGGAGGCGGTCCCCGCCATGCCGGCGCCGCACGATCCGCGGCGGCCGGTCCGGCTGCTCGCCGGGCTGTACGTGTGCGGCGACCACCGCGACACCAGCACGGTCCAGGGGGCGCTGCGCTCCGGCAGGCGCGCCGCCTCGGCGATCCTCAGGGACCTGGGGGTGCCCCGGCGGCAGGGGGACGGGAGGGAGCTGCCCGCGGCCGCGTAGGGCGTGTTCCGGAGGGAGGGCGGGCCCGGTCCGGTGCCGCCGGGAGCGCCGGGTCAGCCCAGCGCGGCGACCCGGTCGCGGTACCCCCGGACGGCGACGGCGTCCCTGTACGGCTCCAGGCGGCGCTCGAAGTCCCTCACGTACTCCGTCGCGCGCACCGACCGCATCTCCGCCGCCTGCTGGGCCGCCTCGGCGCCCAGCAGGCACGCCTGGTCGAGCTCACCGAGCCCGAGCCGCGCGGAGGCGAGCACCACGCGGCAGAACAGCCTGCTCCGGGCGTACGCGGGTGCGCGCAGCTGGAGCGAGCGCTCGGCGTGCTGGGCGGCGGCGCGGTACTGCCGCAGATCGCGGTGGCAGTGGCCGAACTCGTCGGCCAGCTGGGCCTCGTCGAAGTAGCGGGCCCAGTGCGGCACGTCATCCCCGGGGCGGGAGATCCCCAGGGCGCGTTCGGCCCGTACGAGCGCGGCGACGCAGGCCCGTGTCTCGGCGAGGACGCCGTGTCCGCGCGCCTCGACGGCGTGCAGCAGGGCCAGCACGACGGGCGGGGCGGCGGAGCCGATGCCCTGCTGGGCGACGCGTGCGAGCTGCACGGCCTCCCTGCCGTGCCCGAGGTAGACCGCCTGACGGCTCATCGTGATCAGCACGAAGGCGCCGTAGGCCCGGTCCCCGGCGGCCTGGGCGAGCCGCAGCGCCTGGACGAAGTAGCGCTGGGCCAGGCCGTGCGCCGCGATGTCGTACGAGGTCCAGCCCGCCAGCCGCGTCAGGTCGGCCGCGGCGGAGAACAGCCTGCGGCCGATCGCCTCGCCGTAGCTCCCCCGGAGCATGGGCTCGGCCTCGTGTTCCAGGTACCGGACGAGGGCCTGCCTGGCGTGGCCGCCGCCGTAGGTGTTGTCGAGCGCGCGGAAGAGCTCCCCCACCGAGCGCAGCGCCGCGACGTCGCCGCTGCCGACCCGCTGGCCCGTGCCGCGCTCGGTCTGGCGCTGGCGCGGGACCCCGGGGGGCGGTGTCGCGGGGGCGGGCGGGCGCGAGGAGCCCGGTCCGCGGGTGCCGCCGGTCCGTGCGCCGAGGGGGCCGGCCACGGGTGCCGCCAGGGTGCCGGGCCCGCCGACCTGGTGGAGCCCGTGCGCGGGCCTGCCGCCGCGGGCCTCGGCGGGCGTGCGCGGGGCGGGCAGGCCGGCCGCTCCGGCCCCCCGGTCGGGCGGCTCTCCCCGGCCGGCCCATTCGTCGGGCCGCCCGATCAGCCAGTCCCGGCTGGGGACGACCAGTCCGGCGGGGGTGAAGGCGATCCTGCGCAGCTCCGCGTGGCTGCCCGAGTCCTTGCGCCAGAGACCGCTGACGATGTCGACGGCCTCGGCGGGCGTGGCGGCGAACTCCAGGCCGGCGTAGACGGGCGCGCACGCGTCCAGGCCGAGGTCCTGCGCGGAGAGCCTGCGCCCGAGGCGTCTGGTGAAGACCTCCGCGATCAGTGCGGGAGTGGTGCCCCGGGGCTGCTGACCGCGCAGCCACCGGGTGACCGAGGTCTTGTCGTATCGCAGGTCCAGCCCGTGTTCGAGGCCCAGCTGGTCCACCCGGCGGGCCAGGCCCGCGTGGGAGAAGCCGGCCTCCGTGATGAGGGCGGAGAGGCGCCTGTTCGGGGTGCGCTGCGGAGGTCGTTCCGACATCAGCTGTGAGGTCTCCTGCCTTCGGCGCCGGACGGGCAGCCCTGACGGGCTCCCCCACGATTGGGAGCGGGCGAGCCCGTTATGGAACGGCGCGAATTTAACCGTCCCGGCAGGGGCCCCGGGGGCCTTCGCTCCACGTTCATCCGATCGTGTGAGGATTGTCGGATCGCTGACGGAATCCACCCGCGCGCGACCTGCCGGACCCGGTCCTCCGGAGCGGTCGTACAGTGGCCGGGGGCGCACATCAGTGCATGGTGCCGTGGTTCCGGGGATACCCCCCGGCCCTCCGGCACCGCGAGTAGGGAGGCACCCGAGTGAGTGAGCTGCGGTTCGTCCGTCTGGGGTTCGGCGAGGAAGCCGTCGACTACCGGGAGGCATGGCAGAAGCAGCGCGAGGTGCACGCCGCCCGGTTCGAGGACACCGTCCCCGACACCTGCCTGCTCCTCGAGCACCCGCCGGTCTACACGGCGGGGCGGCGCACCACGGAGGGCGAACGCCCGCTGGACGGCACCCCGGTCGTCGACGTGGACCGCGGCGGGAAGATCACCTGGCACGGCCCGGGACAGCTCGTCGGCTACCCGATCCTCAAGCTTCCCCGCCCGGTGGACGTGGTCGCCCACGTCCGCCGCCTCGAGGACGCCCTGATCCGCGCGGCCGCCGCGTTCGGCGTGGAGACGAGCCGGGTCGAGGGACGCAGCGGGGTCTGGGTGCTCGGCGATCCGGTCGAGGACCGGCCCGCACCGGCCGGGCTCTCGCTGGACCTCGACCCCCGGATGCGGGACGAGGAGTTCGATCCCCGGATGAACGGCCCCGAGTACGCGCCGTCCAACGCCGGCCAGCGCCGCGAGGACCGCAAGCTGGCCGCGATCGGCATCCGGGTCGCCAAGGGCGTCACGATGCACGGCTTCGCCCTGAACGTGAACCCGGACAACACCTGGTTCGACCGGATCGTGCCGTGCGGCATCCGGGACGCCGGCGTGACCTCGCTCGCGTACGAGCTGGGCCGGGAGATCACGGTCGCGGAGGTCCTCCCGGTCGTCGAGAAGCACCTGCGGGACGTCCTGGAGAACGCGGCGCCGGCGCCCCGCCCCGTCGAGGCCGCGCTGCCCCGAAGGACCGCGGCCCCCGCCTGAACCGCACGGCGGGGCCGGAATAGGCCCCGTCGGCCACAGGTTGGCCATACGCAAGACCGTTCTAACCACGGGCGTACCCTGGTGTTCGCCGAAGAATCCAATGCAGCGAAAGCAAAGGGGTGCCGGAGTGTCCGGTGTCGCACCCGACGGGCGCAAGATGCTGCGCCTGGAGGTCCGAAACAGCCAGACCCCCATCGAGCGCAAGCCCGAGTGGATCAAAACCCGGGCGAAGATGGGCCCCGAGTACACGAAGATGCAGGCGCTCGTGAAGGGCGAGGGCCTGCACACCGTGTGCCAGGAGGCCGGCTGTCCGAACATCTACGAGTGCTGGGAGGACCGCGAGGCGACGTTCCTCATCGGCGGCGACCAGTGCACCCGGCGATGCGACTTCTGCCAGATCGACACGGGGAAGCCGCAGGCGCTGGACCGTGACGAGCCGCGCCGCGTCGGCGAGTCCGTCGTGACGATGGACCTGAACTACGCCACCATCACCGGCGTCGCACGCGACGACCTGGAGGACGGCGGCGCCTGGCTGTACGCGGAGACCGTGCGCCAGATCCACGCGCAGACCGCCGGGCGGGAGGGTGGCGCCACCAAGGTGGAGCTGCTGATCCCCGACTTCAACGCGGAGCCCGCGCAGCTCGCCGAGGTCTTCTCCTCGCGCCCCCAGGTGCTCGCGCACAACGTCGAGACGGTGCCGCGGATCTTCAAGCGGATCCGTCCGGGCTTCCGCTACGAGCGCTCCCTGGAGGTCATCACGCGGGCCCGGCAGGCCGGCCTGGTGACGAAGTCCAACCTGATCCTCGGCATGGGCGAGACCCGCGAGGAGGTCAGCGAAGCGCTCCGGGACCTGTACGACGCGGGGTGCGAGCTGATCACGATCACGCAGTACCTCCGGCCCTCCGCGCGGCACCACCCGGTCGAACGCTGGGTGAAGCCGCACGAGTTCGTGGAGCTGAAGGACGAGGCCGACGCGATCGGCTACTCCGGTGTCATGTCGGGGCCGCTGGTGCGTTCCTCGTACCGCGCGGGACGTCTCTTCCAGCAGGCGATGGAGCGGCGCGGCGCGACCGCACCGGCCGTGTGAATCGGCACACAAGGGATCACTGAACAGTAGGAGCCGCGACGACGCGGCCCGTACGCCCCTCGCAGGTGAGGGCCCCGTATGGGCCGCGTCGGCGTGCGCGGCACCGGAATCAGAGTTTCATTGGTGTTTGACCGACCGGTCATGCACTGGTAACACCGAGCAGTGACCCTAGGTACTCACGCGGTGGTTCCCGCAGCCGCCGAGGTCATCGCTTCCCGCTACCCAGTGCGCGCCCGGCGCGCGCATCCGCTCCGAGGGGGAACACCCAGATGCACGCCGCACCGGTCCGAGCCACCGCCATCCCGACCGTCACCACCGCGCTGCGCGCGGTGGAGTCGCTGCTGATGAGCAGCGGCCAGCGCACCGCCCGCCGCAACGCCTGGACGGCGGTCCTGGAGGACCGCCGCAGGGCGCAGGACCGGGTGGAGGCCGAGCATGTGCTGAAGGCTGTGGCGGACCACCGTTCCTAGGTCACTCCCGGGCCACGTAAACTTCCGTACATGGCGAGGAAGGCAAAATCTGAAGGCGCGGACAGCGCCGAGAACGCGGGGCGGCTCAAGCAGATCGCCCTGACCTACAAGATGACCAGGCGGACGGACCCCAAGGTGGGTCTTGTCGTCGCGGGTGTGGGAATCGTCACCTTCGGTGTCCTCCTCGCCGTCGGTTTCCTGATCGGTCACCCGGTCTACGCGGGCATCCTGGGCTTCGTCCTGGCCTTCCTCGCGATGGCGATCATCTTCGGACGCCGTGCCGAGCGCGCGGCCTTCGGTCAGATGGAGGGTCAGCCGGGCGCGGCGGCGGCGGTGCTGGACCGGGTGGGGCGGGGCTGGACCACGACTCCGGCCGTCGCGATGAACCGCAGCCAGGATGTCGTCCACCGGGCGGTCGGCAAGGCGGGCATCGTCCTGGTGGCCGAGGGCAACCCGAACCGGGTGAAGAGCCTGCTGGCGGCCGAGAAGAAGCGGATGGCCCGCATCGTCATCGACGTACCGGTGCACGACATCATCGTCGGCGACGGCGAGGGCCAGGTGCCGCTGAAGAAGGTGCGCACCACGATGCTGAAGCTCCCGCGGGTCCTCACCGGCCCGCAGGTGACCGCCGCCAACGACCGGCTCCGGGCGATGGGCGACCTGATGAGCAACATGCCGCTGCCGAAGGGCCCGATGCCGAAGGGTATGCGGATGCCGCGCGGCGGAAAGATGCGCTGACCGAGCACATGTGACGAGAGCGGCCCCCGGACGAACACGTCGTCCGGGGGC
>NZ_JBHVQX010000060.1:0-13060 GCF_042886395.1 Streptomyces sp. NPDC058008
GGGGCGCCCCCGTTAACCTTATTTCCCATTGTAACAAAAAAAAACCGCGCGCACTTTTCGTACCCCCGCGGGGGGGGGGGGCCCGGGTTGCGGCCCCCCGGGGGCCCCTCCCACGTCCGCGCCCTGTCCTGCTTCCACTCTGTCCTGCTCTGTCCCCGCCCCGCCCTGTCCTGGCGACCGGGGGCTCCGAGAGCCATGCCTGCGTCCCGCTGCCGGGCTCCTACGAGTCGAGAACCTGGCCGTCACGACGTACGACGGGCTTCTCCACACTCCACGGGAAGTTGATCCACTGATCGGTCTTCTTCCACACGTACTCGCATTTCACGAGCGATTGCGGCTTCTCGTAGATGACCGCGCTGCGCACCTCGGCCACATGGTCGATACAGAAATCACGCACCAGCTTCAGCGTCTTGCCGGTATCGGCGACGTCATCGGCGATCAGGACCTTCTTGCGCGTGAAGTCGATGGCGTTGGGAACGGGCGCCAGCATCACGGGCATGTCCAGGGTGGTCCCCACCCCGGTGTAGAACTCCACGTTCACCAGGTGGATGTTCTTGCAGTCCAGGGCGTACGCCAGACCGCCGGCGACGAAGACTCCACCCCGCGCGATGCTCAGCACGACGTCCGGCTCGTAGCCGTCGTCGGCGACCGTCTGCGCCAGTTCACGCACGGCGTGCCCGAAGGCGTCGTACGTCAGATTCTCCCGCATCTCACCAGCCATGCCGTATCACACCTGAGTCCGATGGAAATTCATGAAGGAACGCGAAGCGGTCGGCCCGCGCTGACCCTGATAACGCGATCCGTACCGCTCGGATCCGTACGGGAATTCGGAGGACGAGGTCAGCCGGAACATGCACAGCTGCCCGATCTTCATTCCCGGCCAGAGCTTTATCGGCAACGTCGCCAGATTCGACAGCTCAAGGGTGACATGACCGGAGAAACCGGGGTCGATGAACCCGGCGGTGGAATGCGTCACCAGCCCCAGCCGCCCGAGCGAGCTCTTCCCCTCCAGCCGCGACGCGAGATCGTCGGGGAGCGAGATGACCTCGTACGTCGAGGCCAGGACGAACTCCCCGGGGTGCAGGATGAACGCCTCGTCACCGTCCGGCTCGACCTGACGTGTCAGATCCACCTGCTCGACGGCGGGATCGATATGCGGATAGCGGTGGTTCTCGAACACCCGGAAGTAGCGGTCAAGCCGCACATCGATGCTCGAGGGCTGCACCATCGAAGCGTCGAACGGGTCAATGCGAACCCGCCCGGCATCGATCTCGGCCCGGAGGTCCTTATCTGAGAGAAGCACGCACCGAGGATACGCAGAACGCGCGAGCCGACCCCAACCGGACCGCCCCGCGCGCCTGCGTCACCGCTCTAGCGCTCCTCGAACGCCACCGGAACGGCCTGCCGCAACCGAGCACAGCGCGGACAGCGGATCAGCCGCCCGGGCCCGATCCGCTCGGACCCGAGCTGCTGCATCGGGAACGAAGAGGCGGTAAACACGTGCCCTGCGGCACAGCGGACGACGGTGCGCTCCATCGACTCCATCAAGTCCCTTCCCCAACCAGCCTTGGACGAGACCGCCACATTAGGGGATGAACAGGACGCCACTCCAGGCGGCACTCCGCCCACCCACGCTACGCCCCCAACTCCCGCGGCCGACAGCCGCGTCCACCCCCCGGAACGCCGGACGGACCCCGCGGCGAACGCACCGGGGGTCTGCGATGGGGTACAGTGTGGAACGATGCACAGCCGGTCACCGGCGCGCTTCGCGGGTGTAGTTTAATGGTAGAACATGAGCTTCCCAAGCTCAGAGCGCGAGTTCGATTCTCGTCACCCGCTCCATAAAAAAGCCCCAGGCCAGCGGCCCGGGGCTTTGCTGTTGTCTAGACCTCTTGAGGGGCGGCGTGCCCTTCGCGTGACCCAAGTCGCCCACATCGATCCACAGCCGAAGGGGCAGATGGCGTCCAGATCGCAGCGCGACAACTAAGGCCGGAGTACGCGTCCGTGAAATCGATGACGATGAAGGCCAGCGGTTGTTGCGGATCGTCCGCCGCGGCACAGGGTCAGTGGTGACCTGGCGCCGGGCCCAGATGGTGCTGCTGTCCGCGCAGAGCATGCCCGTGGTGAAGATTGCCGAGGTTACGTTCACCAGTGCGGACTGGGTCCGGGACGTGATCCACAATCTCGACACCGACGGGTTCGCATCGCTCTACCCGAAGTACAGAGGCGGCCGGCCAAAGACGTTCATCCTGCCCGAGCGCCGGGAGATCAAGAAGATCGCCAAGTCCAAACCAGCCGAGCATAATCTGCCCTTCTCGACCTGGAGTCTGGTCAAGCTGGCCGACTTCCTGGTCGCCGAGGGGGTGATCGACGACATCAGCCACGAGGGCCAGCGCATCCTGCTCCGCGAGGAAGGCGCCTCCTTTCAACGCGTGAAGACCTGGAAGACCTCGAAAGACCCGGACTACGCGCAGAAGAAGGCCCGTGTCGAGCACCTCTACGCCATCGCCGACGGCGAGGTCATACCCGAGGACGGCGAGCCCGAGATCATCTTCTGCATGGATGAATTCGGCCCGCTCAACCTCCAGCCCCACCCCGGACGCCAGTGGGCCGAACTCGGTGGCCGGCACAAGGCCCCCCCGGCCGCGGCGGCGGGCGACCTACACCCGCCCGCACGGAGTCCGACACCTGTTCGCCGCCTACGACCTGGGTAAAGACCAGCTCTATGGTCACATCAAGAAAACCAAGAACCGCGCGAAGTTCCTGGAGCTCTGCCGCTACCTGCGCTCCTTGCACCCAGCGACGGTGCGAATCGCCATCATCTGCGACAACTACTCCCCGCACCTGACCACGAAGCGGTGCCAACGGGTCGCGACGTGGGCGGACGCGAACAACGTCGAGATCGCCTACACCCCGACGTACTCCTCCTGGCTCAACCGCATCGAAGCGCAGTTCACCGCCCTGCGCTACTTCACCCTCGACGGCACCGACCACGCCAGCCACAAGGAGCAGGGCAGCATGATCCGCCGTTACATCATCTGGCGAAAACACCACACCCGCGACCAGCAACTGCGAACCGTAGTCAACCAGGCCAACGTCGCCTGAAGCGGCGCTAGAGCGGGACTACCCGGACTCGCACCGCGAGCTCGGTTCCGACCTGGCGCGCGATCGTAGCCACCAGCTCCTCAACCCTGGGCTCGTCTGATGTGCCGTGAACCGTGGCCTGAAGGCCGGGCATTTCCCATGCGAACTCAATCTCCATGCCCTCGACAGCGATCCGGTAGTCGCCATCGCCAGCCACCGGCACCGCCCCCCAGCCCCTTGGCTGAAGCACATCCGGACACCTATCCCAGCGCACCGGCCCGAGGAAATCGTCGTCATCGGTCGCAAGCAAGTACTCAAGCACACCAACAGCATGTCAGCCTGACAGGGCGAAGGTTGCTTGATGCGGCACTAGCTCGGCGGTGAACGCCGCGCCCATGGATCCCGGGTGCAAGACAGTCATGACGGTCACTGGCTGCCTCCGGCAAAATGCGACGTGCGGTGTTCCTCATCAACATGATCCGCTGCCGTAGAGCAGCAACGGCGGAGGACTCGGCACCTGGCTCGGACGAGCCGGTCGCCGGTAATGCAAAAGTTCGCCTGCCTCGTGTTGGTCCCTAACGACAAACCAAGGACACGGCGTGGCAGCCCTGTCCATGCAGCTCGTCTCACGCGCAAGCCGCGTCATGGGTACCGTGCTGGAGACGAACTCTGTACGGACAGACCGGCGATCGCGCCGGATCGTCCGGCGGCCGGGAGGTGTCCTGATGCTGGAGGAAGCCGAGGAGATCGGCAAGCGCGTCCGCAGGGCGAGGCTGCGGTTGGGTATGCCGCAGGCCGACCTGGCGACGGCCCTGGGGAAGTCGCAGGGCTGGGTCTCGAAGATGGAACGTGGCCTGATCGAGCTCGACCGGGTCGGGCTACTCAACCAGGTGGCCGCAGAGCTGCACGTCCATCCGAACGACCTGATCGGGCGCCCGTACAGCAGCTCCCCCGACGACAACCAGTGGCAGGTTGCCGCCTCGTCGATCCTGCGCGAGCTGCGCCGCTACGACCTCGTCCCCGTCTTCGACGGGGCTCCGCGGCCCGCATCACAGCTGTGGCATGAGGTAACCCGGCTGCACCGCCTGCGGGACACCGCCTCCAACGTGGCGATTCTCCGGGTTCTCCCGGACCTGTTCCGCGAGGCGCGTGCCCTGGCGGAAGAGTCGGAGGGGCACGAGCGGGAGGAGGCGTATGCCATCTACGCCGTGTGCTGCAAGTTCGCACACACCGCCGCCCACTCCCTGGGCCACCCCGAACTGGTTGCCATGGCCTGCGAGCGGGCCGCATGGTCAGCCAGGTTGTCGGGAGATCCGGTGCTGCCCGCCGTCGCCGACTGGATGAGGGTCTGGGACATGTGGGCAACGGCTGACTGGGCCGACGCTCTGACGCTCTCGGACAAGGCGATCACCTCGGTGGAGCAGGAGTACGACCGTGGCGAGCCGCTGGCCGTGCGGGCCTGGGGCACGCTGCAGCTACGGGCCGCGGTCTCTGCCGCCCGAGC
This sequence comes from Streptomyces sp. NPDC058008, assembly GCF_042886395.1. Classification (NCBI taxonomy): domain Bacteria; kingdom Bacillati; phylum Actinomycetota; class Actinomycetes; order Kitasatosporales; family Streptomycetaceae; genus Streptomyces; species Streptomyces sp. NPDC058008. The sequence continues at coordinate 4,589 of NZ_JBHVQX010000060.1, forward strand.
CGGCCGCGCCTCGGAGGCCGAGGACCGGATCGGACACGCGAAGGCTGCTGCCGAGCGCATGGACGCGTATGTCGGGGCACCGGTGTACGACCGGCATTCGCTGACGTTCTCCGCCGGGAACGTACAGATCCACGCGATCAGCGTGGCCCTGGAAATGGGCAAGCAGGGGAAGGCGCTGGAAATAAACCGCCGTACCAGCCCGGGACTGGTGGGTTCGCTGCCCAACTCCCGTCAGGGACACCACCACATGGATGTCGCGCGAGCCTGGTTGTGGGATGGGAACCGGGGAAAGGCCCTGACCGAGTTGGAGACGGCTGAGCGGATCGCGCCCCAGCTCGTACGGAACCACCCCATCGCCCGCTCGACGCTTCGCAGCATCGTCTACGCGGAACGAGCAGCCACGCGGGAGAAGCTGCGGCGCATGTCCGACCGCTTTCACCTGGACGGATAGGGGTCGTATTCCTCCGGCTCATATTCGAGGGTTGCCCTGTCCCTAACTTCAGGGCATGACGCGACGACGTTCTCCCCACCTTCCCTCGCAGGGATACGAATTAGGTACCGCAGCTCCCTTCGTTCCCCGGCTTGGCGACCTCGCCACCGACAGCGCCCGCGAGGACCGTGTGGGGGTCGTGGTCGCTCTCCCCGGTGAGGGCTCCGCCACGACCTACCACCTGCGCCCGCCCGGGGGCGGGACCCAGTGGTCCGCGCCCGCCGACGGGAGGACGCTCAGGCCCGTGCCGGTGCAGGCCACCCACGCCACGCTGCTGGCCGGCCAGGACGCGGTCTACGACCCGAGGGCCCGGCAAGGCTCGGTCCCCGTCGAGTTCCACTTCGATGAAGGGACGACCCTCGACGGCGCGCTCATCCTCACCACGGCGGAGCTGGAGCGGTTGTACGCGCAGACCAGCCGTCTCTTGGATGCACACGAACGCGCCCTCGGCGGCACCTCGTGACCGGGGCGCGGCGCCGCCATGCCCGAATCGCCGCGTCCACAACCGCACGGGCCGACCACGGGTGCCGAATCGCGCTCACGTTCCTGGCCGTCGCCGGCCTGGTCGGCCCGGCCTGGGCACTGCGTGAGCACGCCGCCCCGCTCCTTGAAGGAGCCGTCCATCGCTCCACCGCCGACGCACCGGACGCGAGCCTGCCCTCCGACCGCTGAGGCCGCTCCCTGCACCGCCGCCGTCTGCCCGTGCTCGACCACCGGAGCCTCCCACGCTGCTCTCTCGTCGAGCGGCGCTGAAGAACCGCCCCGCCCAGCGCGGCTTCGGCTGCCCGGGGCGGGACGGCCTGCACCTCGTCAGCCATCTGGAACATCCACGCGTGATTCCCCAGGGAGGGATCATGGACATCCCGTACATCGTCATCGACCAGCTCGTCCCCGACCAGCAGCAGGTCTGGAAGACGTACTTCGGCGACGCCGACCGCCCCCGCTACGTCGAGGAAGGCATCTGGCGCCGCACCCAGGAGAAGGCCACCGCCGGCCAGTCCGGCTGGGCGGCCTCCCACGACGCACGGCGGCGGATCATCCACTACCGCTACCGGTACGGACTGGTGCCCACCACGGCTGCGCCGGCCATCGGCTTGACCGACCTGTACCTCTATCACTCCGCGTCCGCCCCGGCCGACGAGGTCGCCGCGCACCACGACGCCCTGTGCGATTCGCTCGCCGCTGGCGGCTGGAGGGAGGCTCCCGGTGGATTCTTATGGACCCGACGGGATCTGAAGTGCCGGATCACCGAGCACGAGGTCCACCCCCAGGACGCCTCTGCGGGCCGCACCCTCCCAGCCGGCTACCGGAGCCTGGACGTGCAGATCGCCTCTGTGTCCTACGCACCGCCGCCCGCTGTCCGGCAACTGCCGTGGAACGTGCTCTCCACCGGAATCCGGTTCAAAGACCGCCCCGGCACGCCGACCCACGTACCGGACCTATCCGCCCTCGCGAACCTGCGACCGTTCCAGGTGGGGATCGGATGCGGTACGTCGGTCGAGGCGGGCATCCCGCCCCTGCACCGGCTCCACGAGATCTACCGGGTCACCGACCGCCAGGGCCACGAGCCGCGGGAACACCGCTTCACCCTCTCCCCGACAGCGGACACACTCCTCCATGAGGTGCTGACGGAGCCGGAGGAGAAGACGGCGGAATTCGTAGAGATGTTCCGTGCCTGCTTCTTGGCCGAGCCGACCCCAGCCATGTGGGCACTGAAGGAACTGAAGGACGCCGGGCACCTCGTCGGTCCGGTCATCACCAACAACTTCGACGTGCTCGCCGCGCGGGCCGGGCTCGACGAGTGCTTCATGCGCCGCTACGACCAAGCCGTACCCGACGTCGAGTGGGTCGACGGTGCCAAGGCACTCCTCGTTGTCGGCCTGCACGCCGACCGACGCAAGGTCCAGGCTCGCGCTCGTGCTCGCGGCATGCAGATCGTCTACCTGGACCCGGAGGGCTTCTGGCACGACGGCCAGTTCATGCCGTACCCGCTGGAGGGGCCTCAGGACAGTGACCTGGTGTGCCGGGCAACCGCCGCTGAGGCGTTGCCCGCACTGGTCAATCTCCTGAAGCAGCACACTGGTTGATTCACCTGCACGAAGAGGGTTGCGCCGGGTGGTGGCGCTAGCGTGACGCACCCGGCCGGCCCGGACTCCTCGGGCGGTCGAAAGGCTAGGAAAGGAGCGTCGACCCATGCGCGTATCCGTCATCGGCTGCGGTCACCTGGGCATCCCCCACGCCGCTGCCATGGCCGAGATCGGCCACGAGGTCATCGGCGTGGACCTGGACCAGGCGAAGATCGACCGCCTCAACGCCGGCGAGTGCCCCATCTACGAGGACGGCCTGCCCGAACTCCTCGCCACCCACACCGCCACTGGACGCCTGCGGTTCACCACCAGCCTCGAAGAGGCGGCCGAGTTCGCGGACGTCCACTTCCTCGCCGTGGGTACGCCGATCGACGCGGACGGACGCAGCTACGACACCGGACAGGTCTTCGGCGCCGCCCGCGCCCTCGCCCCGCACCTAACCCGCCCGGCAGTGGTCATCGGCAAGTCCACGGTCACCGTCGGCACCTCACGCGACCTCGGCGCACTCCTCGCGCGTCTCTCCCCGGCGGGTGAAGACGTGGAGGTCGTCTGGAACCCGGAGTTCCTCCGCGAGGGCCACGCCATCGACGACACCCTGCGACCCGAACGGATCGTCGTCGGCGTCCCCTCGGCCCGCGCGGAGGACGCCGTACGCCAGGTTTACGCACCTCTCCTGGCGAACGGGATCCCGCTGTTCGTCACCGACCCCGCGACCGCCGAACTCATCAAGGGCGCCGCCAACGCCTACCTCGGCATGAAGATCTCCTTCATCAACGGCGTCGCCGACATGTGCACCACCGCCGGAGCCGACGTCCAGCAGCTCACCGAGGCCATCGGCCTCGACCCCCGTATCGGCCGCGGCGGCCTCAACGCCGGACCCGGCTACGGAGGCGGGTGCCTCCCGAAGGATGTCCGCGCCTTCACCGCCTCCGCCCGCACCCTGGGTGCCGCCGAGGCAGCGACCATGCTGCGCGCGGCGGAGGAGGTCAACGAATCCCGCCCCACTGCAGCGCTGAAGCTCATCGAGCAGACGCTCGGCCGACCCGTCGACGGCGCACGCATCACCGTCTGGGGCGCTTCCTTCAAGGCCGGAACCGACGACGTCCGCGAATCCCCGGCCCTGGCGATCGCCGCCCTCATGCACCAGCGCGGCGCCACCGTCACCGTCCACGACCCACACGCCGTGCCCACCGCGCTGCGCCGGCACCCGGAGCTCGACTACGCCGAAGCCCTCGACAACTCCGTCCAGGGCGCCCAACTAATCATCCTGGCCACCGAGTGGCCCCACTTCCGAGAGGCCGACCCCAAGGCCCTCGCCCCACTGGTCGCGGACCCGGTCCTCGTCGACCTCCGCAACCTCATCGACGCCGACGCCTGGCGCATGGCCGGATGGACCGTACGCCAGCTCGGACGACCCGCACAGGAATAACCGAACCCATCAAATCGGAGGTCCGCCGTGGACACCCTGTGGGACAACATCGAGAAGCTCTCCGCCGTCTGCCGAGCGGCCGGCGCCCACCTGCCCGACGAGGAGCTCAAAGCCCTCCAGGTCGGCAAGGTCGCAGAGGAAGCCGGCGAGGCGATGCATGCCCTCCACGGCCTGAAGGGCCTCACCACCTGCGGCGACGACCACGCCTGGTCCGAAGTCCAGAACGACCTGGTCGGCGCTGTCATTGCAGCCCTCCTGGCCATGCACTACATCGACCCCACGGGCACCCGCGCCACCTTCGACGAAGTTCTCCACCACCGCACACGTAGGGGCCGTAAGGCCGCCGCATCTGCCTGACAATCTCCGGACCCGCCGTCGGCCGCTCCCACCAGGTGCGGTCGACGGCCATGTTCGGGCACGACCCACGCAGTGCCCGTCTTCAGCGTGGTAGATCTTTCCCTACTTCATCAAGGCACCCGGCTTTGGTTGCGCCCGCGCTCCTGCCTCCGGCCCGCTCGGCGCTGCCGCCGCCGACGCGCGCCCACGAGAGATAGGCCCGGAGGGCATGAGACGAGAACCAAGCCCGCGGCTTCAAGATGATGCCTCCGGCGGGGCGCTCAGACTCCGGGATGGGAGGGGCGCCGTACGCGAGTGCCAGCGGATTCGTGGTGAGCTTTGTGGGCTCCCATCCCGACCACCTTCGACCCAGGCAGAGCCGAGCAGTCGCGGCCCAGGGCGTCAGAGCTCCGGCGATGCGGACTGGACATCGCCCTTAAGCGAGTGCTCGACCTTCAAGGCGTCACGTGCAAGCCTGAGAACAAACGAACTGGCACATCGTCGTCCGTGAAGATAAATAGGGACGCCCGAACCGACCCACATCACTACAGGGTGAGCTTCCACAAAATCCTGGTTGCAGAGGAAGCACCGCCGATCCGCCGAAGGATAGAGATGGGCGCCGGGGGTGACCACCGACATTCTTGTCCTCTCAGTTCAGATGTTGCCAACATGAGGCTTTGGGCCACCGTTTTGCTATGTAGAGCGACGCTTCTTTCTAGCCACTTCGCGCTTGATATAAAATGTCAACAGGGTGAGCAAACCAAAATGAGAAATCAGCACACTAGAAACCACTAACGCCTCACCCATCCATTCTGACCCTCTTCCTTCATCATCCATCACGGGGATCCATAGGTAGAGTCCGCAAACAGCGATCAGCCAGTTCCCTGTCTCCTCCGGGCGGCGCCCTGCGCGCAACTCAAAGAAGATCGTAAGCGTCATCCAAGAGATAAAAATGTACAGGCTTCCTACAGTAAGGACGGGACTAAGATCCGTGTAATTTTTTACGTAACGCACCTGATAGGGCCACTCATACACCAGCAGGCTAGCAAGCAGAAAAAGGGGGCAAGTCTGAAGTATGAACCGCGCGACCCGCTTTGCCCGGTGCTCGTGACGAAATAGCAGCTCTGCCCATCCCTCGAAGAGCGGGTTGGGTACATTGTTGGGATCAAGGCCGTCCAGCGCCCGAGAAACTGCGGCAAATGCTTCCTCTAGCGTGAATTCCCGCAGCCGCATGCCGGTCGAGTCGATGTAAGACTCAATCGCGGAGATAAAATCAGGGATAGCCCCCGAATTCAGAAGGGAGGCTTGAGGGATACTTACGCGCTTGACGACACCCTTGGCGTTTTCGAGCGCAGCCGTCAGGTTTACCCAATAAAGTTTCCTCATTTCGAGATCATAGACAATACCCACAACGGGGATCTTGCTATTTTTCCAGTCCTCGTAATGATCCTCGATCGGAATACTATAGCCCTTGGCGCGCTTATATTTCCTACCGGACTTCACCTGGATAGCGAGAACGTGCCCGGTTCGGCGCCCGTCTCTCGTCAGGAGGACATGCAAATCCTCGCCGTGGTCATTACCGCCTTCGATCTCTTGGACAATGTGGTTATGATCTTCTAGCAGCGTCCGAACAGCGTTCACGCCAGCTCGCTCGATGCGGCGGTTTGGCCTAACCCGTGCCATGCTCCCCCCAAGGTCGCATCCACGATAACGACGGTCTGGTCTGGGAAGTTGCGATCTCCGAAACTCCTCGGAGACTAGTTGGGCGGGGCCGCCCGCTGCCCGGGACCGACCGGGGCGTCCCGCTCTTGTTGCGGTCGTCGCCAAGTATCGACCTGCACTCTTGAGGTGGTCGTCAGCGACCGTGCGGTACAGCAACCGCCGCAACCCCAGCTGATCTATCTCAGTCACCACCGTTGCCGCGACCAGGTCGAGTGACCTCAGTGACCCTCGTGACTGTAGTTCGTGTCAAGTGGCAACTCGACTGCCTTGTCAGTGCCGCCTTCTAGAGTGACCCCATCACCGGAGTCACCCTGGGGGATGTGTGTCCACCTGGCTTCTGAGCTGCACCCCGAAAAAGTTTGACCTTGAAGGGCACCGCCGCGACGGCCACGTTCTGAGCTCGCGGACCGTAGTTCGCTACGTGAGTGAGCTGGCGGCCGGCGATGAGTTCGTGATGTGGGTGGGTGGCCCTCACGCCGGAGGGGTCGCATACGGTCGCTTCACCGGTCCCGCAGTGGAGGTCCGTAGGTCGGCCGCTCGACCGCCCGCCCTCCCTCAGGCTGGTTCTGAGCGGCTGAGCATGCTGCACGCTGGCGGCCATGGCAAAACGTCACACCACATGCACACCGCTGGCCCACCGTGAACCCACCTGCCTACACTGGCCGGTTACCCCAGCTGCCCCATTCCCACTGCTACGCGGTTCCTGACCCAATGAGGTGTTCGTGTCACTGATTCCCAGCGGCCTCCCTGAGTCGCACAGGGGCATCGCGCAAGAAGCCGACCGCATCCACGAGAGTGCGTTGTGGAGTGCTCAAGGACAGTTCGAGCAGGCCAAGTTGTGGCGGCTCATCAACCTAATGCTCGGTGTCCCGGCAGCAGCGCTTGCCGCTATCTCTGGCGGAACTGCCCTCGGTGGCAACCTCGGTATCTGGCCCGGGGTGTTGGCCCTTATCTCGGCCGCGTTCAGCGCCACCCTGACCACCGTGAACGCGTCGCGTCGTATGACACAGGCGCAGGCGTCGGCGAACGCCTACCTTCAGTTGCAGACAGCCGCCCGACAGTTTCTCGCGATCGACCTGGTCGATATGAGCCGCGAGGACGCGCGAGACACGTTGCGCAACCTCACCAACACTCGGGATGAGCTCAACAAGACGTCAGACCCACCGGGCCGCCTGGCCTACAAAAAGTCCAGCAAGAACATCAGCGGCGGTGGCCAGAGCTACGCCACGGACGAGGGAGAGTAAAAATGGCAACGACCACCGTGGCCGCGTTCAACGAGTTCGACCTCGAGACGAAGCCCTCATCTGCCACCCGGACCAAGGTCTACGGACGCCGAGATGCAGTCGTGAACGTCATAAAGGCAGCATTTCCTGCCGGTAACGACATCCGCTATCAGTCCCACAAGATCATCGGCTCGCTCGGGCGGAACACCGCTTGCAATCCTGTCGATGACATTGACCTCATGGTCCATATGCATGTCGACCAGGACTTGTGGAACCGAAGATACCGAGAAAACTCCTCCGAGTTTCTGTATCGGGTGCGGAAGGTGCTTAAGGAAAACTCGCCCGTACGCAAGGTTGGCGCTCGTGGTCAGGCTGTGCGGTTCTTCTACGCCGACGGCTTGAGCGTGGACGTGGCTCCGGTCGAAAAATACACAAGTGGCGATTTCGGCATCCCTGATGGTGCGGGTAACAACTGGTTGACCACCAATCCCAATAAACACGAGACATACCTCGACGATCGCAACAACGCCTTGGGCGGTAACCTCAAGAGAGTCATCCGGTTCGCCAAGAAATGGAATAAGGCACACAGCTCGCGTCTCTCCTCCTTCCATCTTGAGATGTTGGTTGTGCGGACGTACGGAACTCTGGGAAACAACTCAAGGGCAGCGCTGCGATTGTTCTTCGACTACAACCTTTACAATCTCTCCGTACAGGACCCCGCCGGGTTTAGCGGCGACCTTTCCACCTACTTGAGTTGGGCGAGCAAGGATGCCGCAAATGACAGCCTGAAGAGTGCTCGGGATAGAGCGGACTTGGCATTGGCCGCTGAGAAACGGGGCGACCACCGTGAAGCTATCCGTCTCTGGCGGATCATCCTGGGCAATGACTTCCCTACGTATGGGTGACAACTCCCGCATCGCTCTTTACGGCAACCTGCATGACCTCCAGCGACCGGACTCTCCAGAGCTACTGATCAGAAGGTCTCTGACATCCGCTGCTGAAATCAACCGCGCCGGACAGGGGCGTACATGGGCACCTATGCCATCGCTGTCGGACGTCAGCAGGGCGACCGGTTTCGGCTGGCGCAGTGCGACCTCGGCGACAGTGATTCCTAACCTCGAAGTGTGGGGGGGGGGGGCCGGGCGCGGGGGGGGGGCGGGGGCCACGGAAGAGGGGGTAAACCAA
>NZ_JBHVQX010000061.1:0-9905 GCF_042886395.1 Streptomyces sp. NPDC058008
GGGGGGCCGCCGGGGGGCCCGCCTGGCCCCGGCCCCCCCCGCCGCCGTCGTCTCAGCTCTTCGCGGCCGGGGAGAGGACGAAGACCGGGATCTCGCGCTCGGTCTTGTCCTGGTAGTCCGCGTAGTCGGGGAACGCCTGGACGGCGCGGCCCCACCACAGGGCCTTCTCCTCACCCGTGACCTCGCGGGCGACCATGTCCTGCCGCAGGGTGCCGTCCCGCAGTTCCACCCCCGGGTCGGCCTGGACGTTGTAGTACCAGACGGGGTGCTTGGGAGCGCCGCCGAGGGAGGCCACCACCGCGTACTCCCCGTCGTGCTCCACCCGCATCAGGGGGGTCTTGCGGAGCTTGCCGCTCTTGGCGCCGCGGGTCGTCAGGAGGATGACGGGCATGCCGCGCAAGGTCGTCCCCCGCGTCCCGCCGGAGCTCTCGATCAGCTCCACCTGCTCACGGACCCAGGTCGTCGGGCTGGGCTCGTACTCGCCCTCGATCGGCATCGCACATGTCCTCTCGTCGGAGTGCAGCGGTTCGTGTGCCCATCATGGCTCCGCGGCGGACCGGGAGCACGTGGGACACCGGCCTACAGCCTGCCCGGCGAGCCCCGTCTCACTCCCTGGACCCACGTGAGACGGACGCGGCGGAAACGCTTCACGGAATCCGGACCTCTTCAAGGGCATACGTCCCTTTATTTCCGTACTATCCGCTCGCCCCGCTCCAGGGGTTCCCGAGCGCAGGACGTACCGTGGGGGCTGCGGAGTAAGCCATGCCTTACCCCGCCGTACTCTGCCCGCGCTCGTCCGCCCTAAGGAACACACTCCATGACACGCCCCGTCCGCGTCGCCATCGTCGGAGCCGGTCCCGCCGGAATCTACGCAGCGGACGCGCTTCTCAAGTCCGAGGCCGCCCAGGAGCCGGGCGTTTCGATCGACCTGTTCGAGCGCATGCCCGCCCCGTTCGGCCTGATCCGGTACGGCGTGGCTCCCGACCACCCGCGGATCAAGGGCATCGTCAAGGCGCTGCACCAGGTCCTGGACAAGCCTCAGCTGCGGCTGTTCGGCAATGTCGACTACCCCAACGACATCGGTCTGGACGACCTGCGCTCCTTCTACGACGCCGTGATCTTCTCCACGGGTGCCGACGCCGACCGCGCCCTGGACATACCCGGGATCGAGCTGGAGGGCTCCTACGGCGCCGCCGACTTCGTCGCCTGGTACGACGGGCACCCGGAGGTGCCGCGCACCTGGCCGCTGGAGGCCGAGAAGGTCGCCGTGCTCGGCGTCGGCAACGTGGCCCTGGACGTCGCCCGCATCCTGGCCAAGACGGCGGACGAACTGCTGCCGACCGAGATCCCCGCGAACGTCTACGACGGGCTCAAGGCGAACAAGGCGCTGGAGGTGCACGTCTTCGGACGGCGCGGTCCGGCCCAGGCGAAGTTCAGCCCGATGGAGCTGCGCGAGCTGGACCACTCGCCGAACATCGAGGTCATCGTCAACCCCGAGGACATCGACTACGACGAGGGCTCGATCGCCACGCGCCGGGAGAACAAGCAGGCCAACATGGTCGCCTCCACCCTGGAGAACTGGGCGATCCGGGACGTGGGCGACCGCCGCCACAAGCTCTTCCTGCACTTCTTCGAGTCCCCGGTGGAGGTCGTCGGCGAGGACGGCCGGGTCGTCGCCCTGCGCACCGAGCGCACGGAGCTGGACGGCACGGGCAACGTCAAGGGCACGGGCCGCCACACGGACTGGGACGTGCAGAGCGTCTACCGCGCGGTCGGCTACTACTCCGAGGAGCTCCCGAAGCTGCCCTTCGACGTGGTCTCGGGCACGGTCCCGCACGCGGCGGGACGCGTACTGGCCAACGACGAGCCGATGCCCTCGGTGTACGTCACCGGGTGGATCAAGCGCGGTCCGATCGGCCTGATCGGGCACACGAAGGGCGACGCCAACGAGACCGTGGCCTGCCTGCTGGAGGACCACGCCGCCGGACGGCTGCCCGTTCCGGCGCAGCCCGGGGCCGACGCGGTCGTCGACTTCCTGGAGCAGCGCGGTGTCCGGTACACCACCAAGGAGGGCTGGCACCGCCTGGACGCCCACGAGCAGGCCCTCGGCGCCGAGCAGGGCCGTGAGCGCGTCAAGGTGGTCGAGCGCAACGCCATGCTGGACGCGTCCGGAGCCTGACGGCCGGCAGTGGTGCCCGCGCCCCCGGAGCCCCTCACCGAAGGACGGCTCCGGGGGCGCGGCGCCGTCCGCGCACCGCGCCCGCAGGTCGTGGACGCCGTGCGCCGGAGGGGAACGCCGCGAGGCCGTAGACTCGGCGGATGGCCAAGTACTTCGACGTGCACCCCGAGAACCCGCAGCGCCGCACCATCACCAACGTGGCCGAGAGCATCCGGTCCGGCGCGCTCGTCGCCTATCCGACGGACTCCTGCTACGCCCTGGGCTGCCAGCTGGGCAGCCGTGACGGGATCGACCGCATCCGGTCGATCCGGAACCTCGACGACCGTCACCATTTCACCCTGGTGTGCCAGAACTTCGCGCAGCTCGGCCAGTTCGTCCAGGTGGACAACGACGTCTTCCGCGCGATCAAGGCCGCCACACCCGGGAGTTACACCTTCATCCTCCCGGCCACCAAAGAGGTGCCTCGGCAGCTGCTGCACCCGAAGAAGAAGACCGTGGGCGTCCGCATCCCGGATCACACCGTCACGCAGGCGCTGCTGGCCGAGCTCGGGGAGCCGCTGCTCTCCAGCACCCTCCTCCTGCCGGACGAGGAGGAGCCGCTGACGCAGGGCTGGGAGATCAAGGAGCGCCTCGACCACGTGGTGGACATCGTGCTCGACTCCGGCGACTGCGGTACCGAGCCGACCACGGTCATCGACTTCTCCGGCGGTGAGCTGGAGGTCGTGCGCCGGGGTGCCGGCGACGTGACCCGGTTCGAGTAGCACCGCCCGCACGGTCACTCCGCGCTCGGGGCCCCTGCCCCGAGATGCGCGCACCCCCGCGCGCCTGGTTCGGTGGAGGGGTCCGCTCCGCCGAGCGCCAGGGAGTGATCATGAGCGAGTCAGAGGACGTCCGGGGCCGTCTCCAGCGGATGCGCGGCCGGGCCCAGGATCTCGAGAAGGCCGCCGATCAGGCCACCGACCCTGCGGAACGCCGGCGCCTGCGGGACGAGGCGCACCGGCTCGAATCGCAGACCGTGCAGGTCAGCGGCATGGCCAGCGGGGACATCTACCCCATGGAGTAGCAGCGCGGCGCGACCGGCGGGCCGCCGGCCGGGTCCCCGTTTGTCTTCACCGGTATGTCGTGCTAATACCGGAACTGAGGTGACAAGCGGTGGATACGCGGAGGGCGAGGTCCGGGCTTCCCCTCCCCCGCCCCGCTCTCCGCCCGCTCCCGCGAAGGGGAAGCCGGTGACGTACATGAGATGGCAGCCGTTCCTGGAGGCCGTCCAGGAGCGCGGCGACTACCCATCGGCACTGGAGGCGGAACGGGCGTCGCGGGTGGTGCTGGCCCTGCTGGGGGCGCACCTCGTCGGCGCGGAGCGCAACGAACTGGCCGCCCGGTTGCCGGAGACGTTCGCACTCATCCTCCTGAACCCCCTGGAGGCCGCCGAACCGCTCAGCTCGGAGCGGTTCGTGCGCGCGGTCTCGGCCTGGATCGAGGGGGCGACCGAGCGCACGGCGGCCTGGGACACGAGCGCCGTGCTCAGCGTGGTGGCCGACGCCTCGGGCGAGGACCTGCTGGCACGCCTGCTGCTCCAACTGCCGCCGGGATACGACCTCCTGTTCGGCCACCCCACTACTGACTGACCATCAGGACAGCTTCGCGATGCTCGCGAGCCGCCGCATCGAGTCCACCAGCGCCGCACGGTCGTAGGTGCTCGTGGTGACCAGCACCTCGTCCGCTCCCGTCGCCTCGACGGCCCGCTCCAGTCCGGCCCGCACCATGTCCTCGGTGCCGGCCAGATGTCCGTGCAGCCCGTTCTCGAAGAGCCTCCGCTCCTTCTCCGTCATGGGCAGCTCCTCGATCCGTGCGGCCGGAGCCAGGGGCGGGAACGAACCGTGCGTGCGCGAGTAGGCCGAGGACCAGGCCTCGGGTACCAGCAGGCGCCGCGCCTCCTCCTCGGTGCCGGCGACGGCGACGGTGCCCGCCACGACCACGTAGGGCTCCTGGCTCCACGCGGAGGGACGGAACCGGCCGCGGTAGTCCTCCACGGCCCGTACCAGCTTGTCGCGGCCCCGGAGATCGCCGACGACCAACGGCAGGCCGGCCGCCGCCGCGATGGCGGCGCCCTCGCCGGTCGCCAGGACGTACGGGGGGACGCGCAGCCCCTCGGCGGGACGGGCGTGCACCTGGGGATGGGCCCGCTGGGTGCCGTCCATCCATCCGAGGAGTTCGGCGAGCTGTCCGGCGAAGGCGCCGGCGTCCTCCTTGCCCCGGCCGAGGGCCCTGCGGATCCCGTCGGTGAAGCCGACCGAACGCCCCAGGCCCATGTCGATCCGGCCGGGGAAGAGCGAGGCGAGCACCCCGAACTGCTCGGCCACGACGAAGGGCTGGTGGTTCGGGAGCATCACCCCACCGGTTCCGACCCTGATGGTCGAGGTGGCGGCAGCGACGGCGGCGGCGAGCACGGTCGGCGCCGAACCGGCCACGCCGGGCACGCTGTGGTGTTCGGACACCCAGAAGCGGTGGTAGCCGAGGGCCTCGGCCGTGACGGCCAGCGCGACGGTGTCCCGCAGCGCCTGCGGGCCGTCGTACCCCTCGCGGGTCCGGGAGCGGTCGAGGAAGGAGAACCGGGTCGATGCGATGAGTGCGCTCACCCCTGGTTCAACACCGCGGAGGCGCCGCGATTCCCCGGGCCGTCACGCGGTTCACGGCCGTGCGGTCGCGGCGGCGATCTCGGCGGGCGTGTCGCGGAGCCCGAGGCGCAGGTGCTCGACGTGGTAGAGCGCCTGGTCGAGGAGTTCGGCGACGTGGTGGTCGTACAGGGCGTACACGATGGAACGGCCCTGGCGCTCCCCCGCGACCAGGCCCAGATTCCTCAGCAGACGCAGCTGGTGGGAGCAGGCGGACGGCTCCATCTCCACGGCTTCGGCGAGATCACCGACCGCGCAGGGGCCCTCCTGGAGGCGGGCCAGGATCCGCAGCCTGGAGGGTGTGGCCAGCGCCTGGAGCGTCGCCGCGACACCCGCCGCCCCTACCGCGTCCAGACGCTCGCGGGTGGTTGCGGTGGTCTGTTCGTCGCGTCCGTGGCCCATGGCGTCCATTCTACGGATGACACATGAAGACCTGTTCATATATTCCTGTACGGTGGAGTCGTCGTCGTTCCCGCCGCCCGTGAGGGGTCGTTCCGTCATGCCCACCGCCGTCGCCCCACCCCCATCGCGCTCCGTAGCCGGCGGCTCCGGCAAGGCCCTCGGACGCCGTACCCGGGTCCTCGCCCTGGCGGAGGCCCGCTGGGCCGGTGCCGCCCTGCTGCTGTTCCTGCTCGCGCTCCCGCTGGAGCTCACCGGAGCCCCCGCCTGGGCCTGGGGCCCGCTGTACGCCCTGGTGTACGCCGCCGGGGGCTGGGAGCCCGCCCTGTCGGGACTGCGGGAGCTCCGGGAGAAGGTCCTGGACGTGGACCTGCTGATGATCGTGGCGGCGCTGGGCGCGGCCTCGATCGGCCAGGTCATGGACGGGGCCCTGCTGATCGTCATCTTCGCGACGTCAGGTGCGCTGGAGGCGCTGGCCACCGCGCGCACCCAGGACGCGGTGCGCGGCCTCCTCGATCTCGCCCCGGCCACCGCGTCCCGCATCGCCCCGGACGGCCGCGAGGAGAGCGTACCCACCGGGGACCTCACGGTCGGCGACGTCATCCGGATCCGGCCGGGTGAGCGTGTCGGTGCCGACGGCCGGGTGCTCGACGGTGCCGGTGAGGTCGATCAGGCCACCATCACGGGCGAGCCGCTGCCCGTGGTGAAGGAGGCCGGTGACGAGGTGTTCGCCGGGACGCTGAACGGCACGGGCACGCTGAAGGTGGCCGTGGAGCGGGACGCGTCGGAGTCGGTCATCGCCCGGATCGTGGCGATGACCGAGGAGGCCTCGCGCACCAAGGCCCCCACCCAGTTGTTCATCGAGAAGGTGGAACAGCGCTACTCGCTCGGCATGGTGGCCGCCACCCTGGCCGTCTTCCTCGTCCCCCTCGCCCTCGGTGACGACGTGACCGCGAGCCTGCTGCGGGCCATGACCTTCATGATCGTGGCCTCCCCCTGCGCCGTGGTCCTGGCGACCATGCCGCCCCTGCTCTCCGCCATGGCCAACGCGGGGCGCCACGGCGTCCTGGTGAAGTCGGCCGTCGTCATGGAGCGCCTGGGCCAGGCCGACGTGGTCGCACTGGACAAGACCGGCACCCTCACCGAGGGCGCCCCGCGCGTCACCGGCATCCGCCCGCTGCCCGGCTCCGGGCTGACCGGGGACACGCTGCTGGCCCTGGCCGCCGCCGCCGAACACCCCAGCGAGCACCCGCTGGGGCGCGCCGTGGTGAACGCCGCGCAGGAGCGGCGCCTGCCGCTCCCGCCCGCCTCGGAATTCACCTCCGCCCCGGGGACCGGTGTCACCGCCACCGTGGACGGACACCGGGTCTCGGTCGGCTCCCCCGCCCGGCTGCTGCGCGAGTCCGCGGCCGACGCGTCCGCCGGGGCCGCCGCGTCGGTCTCCGAGCTGGAGGAGTCGGGGCGTACGGCGGTGCTCGTCCTGCGCGACGGCCTGCCGGTCGGGGTCCTGGGGATCGCCGACCGCATCCGCCGCGACGCGGCGGCCACCGTCGCCTCACTGGCCCGCCTGACCGACGGCTCACCCATGCTGCTGACCGGCGACCACGCACGTGCCGCCGACCGGCTGGCCGCCGAGGCGGGCATCACTGACGTACGGGCGGGGCTCCTCCCTCAGGACAAGGCCGCCGCCGTGCAGGAGCAGGAGCGGGCGGGACGCAAGGTGCTGGTGGTGGGCGACGGGGTCAACGACGCGCCCGCGCTGGCCGCCGCGCACGTCGGGATCGCGATGGGACGTGCGGGCTCCGACCTGGCCCTGGAGACGGCGGACGCCGTCGTCATCCGCGACGAACTGGCCACCGTGCCCGCGGCGGTGGCCCTGTCCCGGGCGGCCCGCCGACTGGTCGTGCAGAACCTGGTCGTGGCCGGCGTGTTCATCTCGGGCCTCGTCGTCTGGGATCTGGTCGGCCATCTGCCCCTGCCCCTGGGCGTCCTGGGGCACGAGGGCTCGACCGTCATCGTGGGCCTCAACGGCCTCCGGCTGCTGCGCGAATCGGCCTGGCGGCGCGCGGCCGGGCAGGAGCGTGACGTGGCGGTCCCCGCCACCCGCGCGGCCGAGGCCTCCGTCTGAGGCCCGTCCGTGCGCGAACCACGGGCGGAAGGCCGCCCACCCGCCGGTCCGGCGAACACCACCCGGCACCTGTGCGGCGGCGGGCCTCCCGACACCGTCGTCCCGTACGGGCGGCCGGGTGCCGGTGGACCCGCTCCCTCCGGAGTGCACGAGGCGCCCGGCCGACCGGTCCGCACGCGATCCGGGGGCGATCGTCCGGGGCGGGCCGCCGTTCCGGGTCCGGTCCCCTGCGGGCCGGAGAGGCGGCCCGGCCGGTGCGGGGGCCCACGGGAACGCCGTGGGCCCCCGCACCGGGCACGCGAGCCGGTCGTGACCCGGGCGGAAGGGCCTGGCTAGTCCTTGGCCGGGCAGGTCCGGAACACGTACCCCTTCTCACCCGCCGGGAGGACGTCGAGGTCCCGCAGGACGAGGGAGATCCGGTCGCCCCAGCTCGCGCAGCTCTCGTCGAAGCCGACGTCGCCCTCGCCCTCGTACTCGATCGCGAAGACACGGTCGTCGTACGCGTCGGCGTACGCGCCGCACTCGTCGAACTGGGCGCACTCCTCCGTCACCGCGAAGTCGAAGCCGATCTGGGCGTGCCGGTCGAGCAGGTCGGTGGTGTTCTTCTGTCCGATCGCCAGACCCGCGCGGTGCGCCCGCGCGGCCAGTTCCTCGGCGAAGGCGGCGTTGTCGTCCTGCGTCAGCTTGCCCTTCGAGCGTTCGAAGGAGTCGAGGTTGTCCGGTTCCACCGCCTGGAAGCCGCTCTCCGCGCAGCCGTCGATCCACTCCCCGACGATCTCCGCGAGCTGGGTGCGCCGGGCCTCCGTCGAGGTGTCCAGCAGCACTTCGTCCCAGCCCTCGTCGATGATCGGCTCGTCGTCGGCGTCGCGCAGCAGGAGGTCCGGGTGGGTGTCCTGCCACCACTTCAGGGCGCCGGGCTGCGTCTGGAAGGCGTTGACGTAGCAGACGTTGTACAGGCCGGAGGCCGGCTCGTCCTCGCGGTCACGGGACACGGCCCGCACCCCGTCGGGCGGCGTGTAGCCCCCGCCGATCTGGTAGTCGAACGGCATGCCCGCCGTCGGCAGGGCCACGTCCGAGGTCTTCGTGCGACTCGGCTCGGGCTCCTCGGCGCCGGACGTGTCGCCCCCGCCGCCACAGCCCGCCAGCACACCGGCCCCCAGGACGGCGGCGAGAGCTGTCGCCGTGCGGGCGATCACACGCTCGCGTCGGAGGGGATGAAAAAGTGCTGCACGGCGGGTCACACGTATCTCCAGGTGTCGGGGATCCGGAACGGAAGATCCACCGCCTATCCTCCGTCAACGCCTCCGGGGCCGGTCGCCCGGGGGCGGCCGGTCGACGGGCCGACGGGTCGACGGGTCGACGGAGAGTCCGCCTGCCGTCGGGCAACGGCGCGGCCCGCCGGTGCGCGGATCCGGCGGGCCGTGCCCACCGGTGTCCCGCCGGACGCCGGCCGGTCCCGGCTCCCTGTCACCCGGTGCACCACGTCGGGCGGCGGGCCGGGCTCCTCACGCCGGGTTCCCGGCAGGCGGAACCCCGTTCGCCTCCCGCTCCTTCCCGATCCCGGCCACGGCGGTGAGCAGGTCCTCCCGGTCGATGGCGTCGGTGCGTGTCGCGGGCACGGTGCAGGCGTAGGCGCCGGCCACCGCCCCGTACAGGGCGCAGCGGCGCGGGTGTTCGCCGTCGAGCAGGCCGAGGAGGAACCCGGCGGCGAAGGCGTCGCCGGCTCCGTTGGAGTCCACCACCGGGGCCGGCGGGGTGACGGCCGGTGTGTGCGTCAGTTCGCCGTCGTACAGCAGGTACGCCCCGTCCGCGCCCGCCGTGGCGACGACGGCCCGGGCCCGTCCGCGTCCGGCGATGTCCCGCATGGTGCGCTCGGGGTCGGTGAGGTCCGTGGTGGACAGGAAGACGATGTCCGACCGCAGGGCGAACGTCTCGTGGTAGGGGTCGGTGCCGTCCCAGTCGTGCAGATCGGTGGAGATGGTCACCCCGGCCTCGCGGAGCACCGGCAGGGTGAGGGCGCACGGCTGGGTGATGACGACGTGGGCGTGGCGGGTGACGGCGGCGAGTTCGCGGACCGTCGAGTCGTCGAAGCGGTCCGCGTCGTCCGAGCGGGCGGCGTCGTACAGGGAGAGCCGCCGCCCGTCCGGGCCGACGAGGTTGACCGCGCGCTTCGTGCCGAGCGGCTGGCGGACCTCGGTGAACGGGATGCCCCGGTCGCGGTGGAAGGCGCGCACCAGGTCTCCCTCGTGGTCGTCGCCGATCATGTCGAGGTGGTGGGTGCGCAGCCCCAGCGTGTGCAGTCCGAGTGTGACGAAGTCACCGCTCTGTCCCGCGCGGGTCTCGATGCCCGGCCGGATCATGTGGCTGTCGGCGAAGGGGAGCGGCAGTTCGGGGACGTGGACGATGGTGTCCACGCCCGCGCCGCCCAGGACGAGAACGTCGGTCTGCTCGCGCATGACGGTGGTCGTGCCTCTCGGTAGGGAGTTCGGGGCGGTCGGCGGCGCGCGGGGCGGAAGGTGCTCCT
>NZ_JBHVQX010000062.1:0-9304 GCF_042886395.1 Streptomyces sp. NPDC058008
TCTCCGCGCCTGCGTCCTGGGGGGGGCCGGGGGGGGGGCCGCGCCGGGGGGTTGGTGGCGGGCCCCCCGCCCGCAGGCGCTCAGAGCAGCGTCCTCAGCTCTCCGGCGAGCAGGTCCCAGCGCCATTTCTCCTCGACCCAGGCCCTGCCCCGCTCCCCCATGCGCCGGCGCAGCTCCGGGTCGCCGAGCAGGGTGACGATCCGGTCGGCGGACTCCTCGGCTGAGCCGCCCCGCACCACCCACCCGGTCTCACCGTCGAGCACGGCGTCCGGGGCGCCGCCGGAGTCGCCCGCCACGACGGGCAGCCCGGTCGCGGACGCCTCCAGGTAGACGATGCCGAGGCCTTCGACGTCGAGGCCGCCGCGCCGGGTCCGGCAGGGCATGGCGAACACGTCACCGGCGCCGTAGTGCGCGGGCAGTTCCTCCCAGGGCACCGGTCCGGTGAAGCGCACGGAGTCCTGGACGCCGGTCTCGGCCGCCAGTTTCCTCAGCTCCCCGGCGTACGGGCCGCCGCCCACCACGAGCAGGACGGCGTCCGGCACCCGCGCCAGGATCGCGGGCATGGCCAGGATGAGGGTGTCCTGGCCCTTGCGCGGCACGAGCCGCGAGACGCACACGACGACGGGACGGTCCGCGAGGCCCAGCCCGGCCCTGATCCGGTCGCCGCCGGAGGCCGGGTGGAAGGTCTTCTCGTCGACCCCGGGCGGCAGCCGCACCATGCGGCCCGCGGCCTGCGGGGTGAGCGCGGCGGCGATCCTGGAGCGGGTGTACTCGCCGAGGTAGGTGAGGGTGTCGGTGCCCTCGCCGACGCGGCGCAGGAGCTGCCGGGCCGCGGGCAGCTGGGCCCAGCCCGCCTCGTGGCCGTGCGTGGTGGCCACGATCCGGCGGGCGCCGGCCCGGCGCAGCGCGGGCGCCATCAGCCCGAGGGGGGCGGCCGCGCCGAACCACACGGAGGAGCAGCCGTGTTCGCGCAGCAGCCCGGCGGCCCGCCGGGTGACGCGCGGGGTGGGCAGCAGCATCGTCGTACGGTCGCGCACGACGGTGAAGGGCTGCGCGGCGTCGAAGGCGGCGGTGGCCTCGGCGCCCTCCGCGCCCCGCTTCCAGGTGGAGGCGTAGACGACGAGCCGCTCGGGGTCCATGCGCAGCGCCATGTTGTGCAGGAAGGCCTGGATGCCGCCGGGGCGGGGCGGGAAGTCGTTCGTCACGATCAGCGTCTTGTCCATCGCCGCCGACAGTACCGGGCGGTCGCACGGCCCTGCCTGACGGCTCCCGCACAGCCCGGACCTGCATCATGACGTGCATGACGGTCAGGACAGGTGCGAGTGGCCGGGGTCTGCTTCCCGCCGTGTGGGCCCTCACCCGGGCGGTGCTGCTGCTGTGCGTCTTCAAGGTGTTCACGGTGCCGGGCCCGGACGTCACGAGCGACGTCTCGGTGATCTACAGGGGCTGGTACGAGGTCCTGCACGCGGGCTCGTACCCGCTGGACGACGTCACCTGGCAGTATCCGCCCGCCGCCGCCCTGGCCGTGCTCTCCCCCGATCTGCTGCCCTTCCTGGAGTACGCCTCCGCCTTCTTCGTCCTCGTCCTGCTGTGCGACGCGCTGGTGTTCGGTCTCCTGCTGTACGCGGGAGGCCGTCCGGGCATGCGTCACGCGGGCACCTGGGCCTGGGTGGCGGGCGTGCCGCTGCTCGGGCCGACCGTGTACGCCCGCTACGACCTGATGGTGACGGCCGTCGCGGTGGCGGCGCTGCTGGCGGGGGTGCGCCACCCCCGGGTGCTGGGGGCGCTGGCCGCGTTCGGGACGCTGCTGAAGGTGTGGCCGGTGCTGCTGCTGGTGGGCACGGCCCGGGGGCGGGAGACCCGCCGGGCCTGGTGGGCGGCGGCGGTGACCGGCGCCGTGCTGGCCCTGGTGGCCGCGGTGTCGCTGCCCGGGGCGTTCGCCTTCCTGACGTTCCAGCGGGACCGGGGGCTGGAGATCGAGTCGCTGGGGGCGCTGGTCTTCCAGGTGGCCAGGCAGTTCGGCTGGGAGGGCCGGGTGGAGCTGCGCTACGGCTCGATGGAGCTCGCCGGCCCGCACGTGGCGCTGGTGAGCACGCTGGCCCTTGCGCTGAGCGCGCTCGCCTTCGGCTGGCTCCTGGTGTGGCGGCTGCGGGCGCGCACGTTCGCGGTGCACACCCCGGCGGACGCGGCGTTCACCGCGGTGCTGCTGTTCACCGTGACCAGCCGGGTCATCAGCCCGCAGTACATGGTGTGGCCGCTCGGGCTCGCCGCGGTGTGCCTGGTGTTCCGGGGCAGCCGGATGGGGCGGCCCGCCTGTCTGGTCCTGGTGGCCACCGCCGTCACGCTGCTGGAGTTCCCGCTCGGCTTCGCGCACGTGGTGGCGGGTGATCCGCAGGGCCTGGCCCTCATGGCCGTCCGCAACGGCCTGCTGGTCGTGGCGACGCTGGACGCGGGGCGGCGGCTGTGGCGGGACACCGTGCCCCGGGCATCGGGTGCGCGCCAGGGGCGGGTCAGCCCAGCCGGGCGCGCAGATACTCCCGCCAGCGCGCCGTGAAGTCCTGGGGGGTGGTGGCGAGCACCGTGTGCATGGCCCGCTCCACGGCCCCTTCCCGCTCGGACCGGCTCCCCACGGCCTTGTAGAACGCGGTCAGCTCCTCCTCGCCCCACTCCCGCGCGATCATCTCGCAGGCCAGCCAGGCGCCCTCGTAGGCCCTGGAGAGCTCCGCGGCGTCCTCGCCGAAGCCGAAGTCCTCGTCGGACGGCAGCCGCGCGGGCAGGTCGCCGGCCCGGACCGCCTCGGCGAGTTCCGGAGCGATCTCGGCGGCGGTACGGCTCTCGCGGCTGTACGCGACGCGGTCGGCGAAGCCCTCGGAGAGCCAGACGGGGGTGGCGGCGGAGGTGTACGCCCGGGTCGCCACGTGCGTGGTCTCGTGGGTCAGGACGACCCGCTGCCCGAAGTCGCCGAGCATGCCGTAGGCCTGCGGGTTGACGATCACCCGGTCCGCGGGCGCCCGGCCGCCGCCGCCGACCTCCCCGGTGGTCACGGCCGCTATGTCCCGGTAGCTGGCCACGGGGGAGGCCAGGAGACCCGCCATGTCCTCCACGGACTCCGGGACCAGCACCACGACCCGCTCGGACCAGGGCTCCGGCCAGCCGCCGGTGACGGCGGGGACGGCCGCGTCGGCGGTGGCCGCGATCCGGCGCAGCTCCGCCGTCCGCCGTCCGACGCCGAGGACCAGGCTGTGCGTGCCCCGTACGACCTCGACGTCACCCTGCTGCCAGAGCTGCCCCGGGGCGCCGTCGGCGGCCCGGTCGGCGGCGACGTACCAGGTGCGGGCCCCGTCGCGGCGGACCAGCTGGACCGTGCGGGCGTAGGACATCGGGACCCGGTCGAAGTCCTTGATCCGGTAGCGCAGCTCGACCTGTGCGGTGACCCGGTCCGCGCCCTCGCCCGTGACGTCCTTGACCTCGTACGCCCATGACTCCAGCGGGACGTCGGCGAGGTTCTCCAGCTCGGTGCGCTGGGCGGCGCGGAAGGTCGCGGCGCGGGGGTCGAGCGCGGCCATGTAGGCGTCGGTGTCGTGCTCCAGGACGGCGGCGGCCCGGCGGTCCAGGGTGGCGCCGATCTCCTGGGCCGTGGCACCGGGGACGGTGTCCCGGGGAGCGGCGCACGCGGGCGCGAGCAGCAGGGCGGCGAGCACGGCGCCCGCCGTGCCCCGCCCGCGGGTGCGCCCCCGCCGTGCGTCCTGCGTCCGAACAGCCATCCAGCCGATCGTACGGTCAGACGCGCGTGACCGAGGAGACGGGCATCATGCCGACGGGGTCGTAGCGCACCGGCGCACCCGGGTACGGGGCGTGGATGACCTGCCCGTTCCCGGCGTACATCCCGATGTGGCTCGCGTCCGCGCGGTAGGCGACGAGGTCTCCGGGGCGGGCCTGCGAGAGCGGCACCATGCGGCCCGCGTACCGCTGCGCCTGGGAGGTCCGGGGCAGACCGACCCCGGCCTGGGCGTACGCCCACTGCATCAGGCCCGAGCAGTCGAATCCGGCGGGGCCGTTGGCGCCCCAGACGTAGGGGCGGCCCAGAGCCGCCCGGGCCGCCATGAGGGCGGCGAGGCCGCGCGCGGAGCCGGGGGCGTCGGCGACGAGCGTCGTGTGGCCGGCGGAGCGCGAGGCACGGCCGAACGACTCGCGGTCACCGGCCGGCAGGGTGCGCAGCAGCTGCCGGGCCCGGGCCAGTTTGCCCTCCACGGTGCGCTTGTGGCGCGCCAGCGCCGCCCGGTCGCGTTCCATGGCGGCGAGCGCCCCGGAGGCCTCCGCGCGGCTCTGGGCGATCACCCGCTGGGCGCGGTGGAGCTTGCGCAGGGTCACGTCCCGGCGCTCACCCACACGGTCCAGGGCGGCGGCACGGTCCAGGAAGGTGTCCGGGTCCGAGGAGAGCAGGAGCGCGACGGAGGGGTCGATGCCTCCCGAGCGGTACTGCGCGCCCGCCATCGAGCCGAGGGACGCCCGCAGCTGGTTGATGTCCTCCTGCGTACGGGCCGCCGCGTCCTGGGCCCTGGCGATCCGGCCGCGCTGCCGGCCGATGTCCTCCCGGGCGGTGTTGTACCGCTCGGTCGCCCGCTCGCCCTCCTCGTACAGCCGGTCGACCGCCGCCTTCGCCGACTCGTGGGTGTCCTCCGGCTCGGCGCTCGCGGGCGCGGTGCCGAGCGCGGCCGCCGCGGTGGCCGCGGCGGCGGACAGGACGGTGGCCCGGACGCCACGGTTGAGGCCGGGCCGGGTGGGGCGGCGATGCGACACCACAGGAAGCCGCACTCCCTTCCGCTGTACGCAGATGTGCGCAGCCCCTGCCGCCCGGGACGGGCGGACGGACGACCGGGAGCTACGCGGCAGCGCAGACAGTAACCGGACGGCCACGCGCTGACCAAAGGCCACGCCGGGGAGAGAAAAGAGGACGAAACAACCCCGCCCCGCCGGTGACCTGTGGTCTCCGGCGGGGCGGGGCGTCGTCGAGGGGTGCCGCGATTCGCCCGATCGGGCGTCAGACGCGCACGCCGAACTGGAAGGTGCCCATGTAGTCCATCGACTCGTACCGGACCACGGCACCCGGCTTCGGGGCGTGCAGGATCTGGTTGTTGCCCGCGTACAGGCCCACGTGCGAGGTGTTGTTGAAGAACACCAGGTCGCCGGGCTTCAGACCGCCGCGGCCGATCCGGGTGCCGTCGTTGATCTGGGTGTACGTGGTGCGGGTGATCTGGACACCGGCCTGCGCGTACGCCCACTGGGTCAGACCCGAGCAGTCGAACGAGTTGGGGCCGGTGCCGCCCGAGACGTACGGCTTGCCCTGCTGCGTGGAGGCGGCCTGGAGGGCGGCGGCGCCGCGGGCGGAGGCGGGGACCTCGTTGCCCAGCTCGACGCGGTCACCGGCGGCGCGGCTGGCGCGCTGCTCCTCCTCGGCCATCTTGGCGCGCTCGGCGGCGGTGAGGGTGTTCAGCAGCTTCTGGGCGTCGGCGAGCTTGCCCTGGTACTTCTTCTTGTTCTCGTTCAGCGACTTGCGGACGTCCGCGAGGTCGGTGAGCTTGGCCTGCGCCTCCTTGCGCTGCTGCGCGAGGGTGCGCTGCTTCGCCTGGATCTTCTGGAGCGACTCGGCCTGCTTGGCGGTCAGCTGGTCGAGCGCGGAGGCCTGGTCGAGGAAGCTGTCCGGGTCCGAGGAGAGCAGCAGCTGGACCGACGGGTCGAGCCCGCCGGAGCGGTACTGCGCGGTGGCCAGCGAACCCAGCTCGCCGCGCAGGGTGTTGAGCTCGTCCTGGCCGCGGGCGACCTTGTCCTGGAGCGCGTCGGCCTGCTTCTTGAGCTTGTCCTGCTGCTCCTTGGCGCCGTTGGCCTTCTCGGTGGCGGCCTCGGCCTCGTGGTAGAGCTTGTCGACCTTCGCCTTGACCTCGCTCTTGGTCGGCTTGGGGTCGGCCTGCGCCGCCTGGGAGGTCAGCGCCACGGCTGCGGCGGCGGTCACGGTGAGCACGGTCACGCGGGTGCGGCTCGGCTGCTTGGGACGACGGTGGGACGCCACGAAGGCGAGCTCCTTCTTCCTCGAGCCGCCTACCGGGCTGTGGGGGACGAGATCCCCGGCTCCGTGCACGTCACGGACTCGGCGGTTCCTTCGCCGTCACCCCGGATGGGTAATCAACCGTGCGAAGGTTCGAGGCCTGACCCTAGTGACCATCTTGTGATCAGTTCAAATCCTCACGGGCAAAATCTCGTCACACCAGGCACTTCTTTACTTTCATCACACTGCGTGTAGCGGCGACTTGACGGTACGTTCCATAAATTCCGGCAAGTCGCACATGCCACGCATGACGGCTCAGACGCGCGAAAGGCGTTTCAGGAGCAAGGCGGACGCGACCGGACGCGCCCCCGCCTTCGCCACCCCGTCGGCGACCTCGCGGTCCGTGGAGACCACGACGACGGGCCTGCCCGGCGGTTCGGCCCGCGCCAGCTGTCTGATCAGCTCGTCCGCGGTCACCCCGGCCTTGCTGAACAGCACGCGGACGCCGCGCGGCGGTGCGAGCAGCACCGGGGCGGCCAGTTCGGCGCCGTCGAAGACACAGGTCATCTCGGCGCCGGTCTGTGCCGCGAGGACGGAGAGGCCGCCCAGGAGGCGCAACCGCTGCTTCTCCAGCGGCATCTGCGGATAGCCGGTCTTGGTGACGTTGTAGCCGTCGACGATGAGATGGGCCTGCGGCAGGGCCAGCAGCTGGTCCAGCAGCGCCGGATCGGTCTCCGAGAGGGCCCTGGCCGCGATGTCCTTCGGCGACATCCTGCCGGGCTCCACCGCCTCCACCCCGTCGGCGGGACGGAGCGAGGAGGGAGGCAGGGCCAGTTCACGCCGGAGTCCCTGCGCGGCGTCGAGCACGGTGTCCAGGAGCAGGCGCAGCCGCATGTCCTCGACCGAGCGCCCCTCCCTGGCGGCCCTGCGGCCCGCCTCCACGGACGCCTCCGCCTCGGCCAGCCGCGCCTTGAGCCGGCGGGACTCGCTCTCGGCGGCGGAGAGCTGGGCCGCGGACTCGGTGCGCGCGGCGTCGGCCTCGGCCCCCGCCTTGCGCAGGGCCGCCTCCCCGCGCTTCACCTCGCTGAGGGCGCTGCGCAGCTTGCGGTGCAGGGAGTCCGCCTCCTTGCGGGAGGCCTCCAGCTCCGAGCGCAGGCGTTCGGTGTCGGCCCTGGTCTGGCCGCGGGCCCGGTCGAGCTCCTCGCGCAGCCGCTCCAGCTCGCGCCGGGTCTCCTCGTCCGCCCGCTCGGCGTGTGCCCGCTGGACCTCCTCGCCGGCCGCGGCCACCAGCTTGACCCAGCCGGCCGGGCGCAGCACATAGGCGGCCGCCGCCACGTCGACGGGGTCGGCGGCGGCGGGCGGGGCACCGGCTTCGAGGGCGCCGGCCAGCTCCGGCTGGGTCTGGCCGATCCGCTCACCGATGCGCCGGCGGAACACCGGGTCGCTCTCCAGCGCGGCGGCCATCGCGTTACCCGCGAACTTGGCCCGTCTGCTGGGTGTGAAACGGGCGTACTGCCGTAGCTGGGAGGGGAGTTCGCCGACGGTCAGGCCGCCGAACGCGTCCGAGACCAGCGCCACCACCCTGCGGCGCACGCCCTCGGGCAGCGGACGGTCGAGCGACTCCGCGGTGCCGTCGGCCGCGTCGGCCGGTCCGGCGCCGCCTGTCGGCTGCTCCACCATCCATCACCCCAATATGTCTGTCCGCGCGGCTCCGTCAGGAGTCGGCACCAGGCCTGTCGACCAGCTCGATCTGGTCCACGGCGTTGCACCAACGGCAGCGCACCGACTCGATGGTCTCACTGACCACCTCCCGCTCCTCGACACTCGACTCCCCGGCCAGGTCGAGATGCACGTACTCCACGACCTTGGAGGAACGTGTCACGTCGAAACGGGTGAGGTTGCCGCAGAGCGTGCAGCGCCAGCGCGTCGTGTCCGTCGGCTGGGGAACCGTCGTCATCGTTGCGTCCTCTTTCGTCGTTCGCCGAGTGTGGTGCTTCGATCTCGCGGTGCGCCGTCGAACTGCGGATGTGCTGCCGCAACCCTACGGCCTCGCGCATACCTATCGATACGGCGAGGCGCTCTGTCCCGTTCTCGTCGGGTGCGTCATGCTCTGTACGTGATCGAATGGCGGGAAGCCGGCTGGCGGGAGCGCGTCCGGGAGCTCGGGTCGGCGGCCGCCGCCGGGAGCGCCCCGGTCACGTACGGGCTGATGGCGCTGTGCTGCGCGGTGTTCCTGATCAGCCCGCTCTCGGGTTTCCACCGCTCCCCCGGCGGCGCCGACGCCCTCCTGGCCGCCCAGGCCGGGTACTTCGAGCGGTGGGGCGTGATCCCCAGCGAGCTCCTGGACGGCTCCGCGTACGCGGCGCTCACCCCGCTGACCGCCCTCTTCGTCCACGGCAGCTGGCTGCACCTGCTGGGCAACATGCTCTTCCTGTACGTGTTCGGCGCGATGGCCGAGGAGCGCATGGGCCGCACCGAGTTCGCCCTCTTCTACGTCGTGTGCGGCTACGTCGCCCTGGTGGCCTACGCGGTGGCGCACGCGGACTCCGACCAGACACTGGTCGGCGCTTCGGGCGCGATCTCCGCGGTGCTCGGCGCCTTCCTCTACCTCTTCCCCCGGGCCCGCGTCACCAGCCTCTTCCCCTTCCTCTTCTTCCTGCCGCTGCGGTTCCCCGCGTGGATCGTGCTCGTGTTCTGGTTCGTCCTGCAGTGGCTGGCGGCCCGGAGCGCCGGAAGCGGCCCGGGCGTGGCGTACCTCGCGCACGTGGCGGGTTTCGCCGCCGGGTTCCTCTACGCCTGGGCGCGGTACCGGGGGACTAGAGTGAAGTCTCCAGCCACGGCCACCGAGGGAGAAAGCCAGCCGTGATCACCGCGATCGTGCTCATCAAGACCAGCGTGGACCGGATTCCCGAGATCGCCGAGGCCATCGCCGCCCTCGACAGCGTCAGCGAGGTCTTCTCGGTCACCGGCACGTACGACCTGATCGCCATGGTCCGGGTGGCCCGGCACGACGATCTGGCCGACGTCATCCCCGGCCGGATCAGCAAGATCCAGGGCGTCGAGGCCACCGACACCCACGTGGCCTTCCGCACGTACTCGCAGCACGACCTCGAGGCGGCCTTCGCCATCGGCCTCGACGGCTGAGACCTCCACCACGGTGTGCGGCGGCCGGCGGGGGGCGGGGGGGGGCGCCGGCGCCCCCCCCCGCGCCGGCCGGCAGGGATTAGGGGCGCCCCCCCCCCCCCGGGGGCCGCCCCCGCC
>NZ_JBHVQX010000063.1:0-8378 GCF_042886395.1 Streptomyces sp. NPDC058008
GCGCGGGGGACGGTGCGGTTCGGTGACGGGCTGGAGTGTCTTGGTGGTTTGGGTGTGACGGATTTCGTGGAGGTGGGTCCGGACACGATTTTGAGTAGTCTGGCTGCTGAGCAGGTGCCGTCGGCGCTCGCGGTGGCGACGACTCGTCCGGATCATGATGAGGTCACCACGCTCACGTTGGCGTTGGCTCATCTCCATACCCGGGGCACGGCGGTCACCTGGCCGACCCTGGTTCCCGCTCCGCGTGTCGATCTGCCGACGTACGCGTTCAACCGTCAGCGTTACTGGCCGCGTCCTGTCGGGCCGGTGGGGGTGGATGCGGCGGTGGGGTCGGTCGGTCTGCAGAGCACCGGTCATCCGTTGCTCGGAGCTCGGGTGGCACTGGCTGATCCGGAAGGGGACCGGCTCCTGCTGACCGGCAGGATCTCCCTCGCCGAACAACCCTGGCTCACCGACCACACCATCATGGGAGGGGTCCTGGTCCCGGGCACCGCGCTCGTCGAACTCGCCCTGCGGGCAGGTGAGTACGCGGGATACGGGAAGCTGGGCGAGCTGGTCCTGCGGAGCCCGCTGACCGTGCCCTCCGAGGGCGCGGCCGTGGACGTGCAGGTGACGGTGGGCGCGCCCGACGCACAGGACCAGCGTCCGGTACGGATCTTCTCCCGTCCCACCGCGCACGACGACGAGCCCGGCGACTGGACCTGCCACGCCGCCGGCACGCTGGCCGCCGACACGGCCGCCGCTCCCGTCCCCGAACCGGTGCAGTGGCCGCCGGCGGACGCCACACCCGTGGACGTCAGCGGGCTGTACGAGCGCCTGACGGAATTCGGTTACGCCTACGGCCCGGTGTTCCAGGGCCTGCGGGCCGTATGGCAGCGCGGCGACGAGGTGTTCGCCGAGGTCGAGCTCCCCGAGCCGGGCGTGGCCGACGCCGGGCGGTTCGGGGTCCACCCGGCGCTGATGGACGCGGCACTGCACTGCCAGGTCGCGGTCGCCCTGGAACAGGGCGGCGGGATGGAGCGGCGGCTGCCCTTCTCGTTCGGCGGCGTCCAGGTGCACGCCACCGGTGCCACGACCGCCCGGGTCCAGCTCACCCCGAACGGCACCGAGGCGGTCTCGGTGAGCATGACCGATACCGCCGGTCTTCCCGTCCTGACCATCGACGCCATGACCTCACGGCCCCTGGACGCCACCCGCATCGAGGAGACCGCCCGGCGTACCGACTCGCTGTTCCAGCTGGGATGGGCCGCCCTGCCCGTCGGCACCGCCGACGACCAGCTGCTCGCGGTCGTCGGTGACGGGCCGCTACCGGCCGGTGCCCGGTCCTTCGACTCCCTGCCGGAGCTGCGCAAGGCCCTGCGCTCCGGGGAGCCGGTTCCGGACGTGGTCCTCCTGCGGGCTCCGGCCGGTCGGGGAGAGGTGCCCGCCGGGACCCGCAGCGCTGTCGGTGCCGTCCTGGAGGTGATCCAGGAGTGGATCGCCGCCGACGAGACGATGCCCGGCCGGCTGGCCGTCGTGACGGCGAACGGCGTCTCGGCCTCGCCGGGGGACCCGGTCGACGTGACCCAGGCCGCCGTGCGGGGGCTGGTGCGATCCGCGTGCTCCGAGAACCCGGGCAGGATTCTCCAGGTCGACATCGACGGTGACGAGGCTTCGGCAGCGGCGCTTCCCGGGGTGCTCGCCGCCGCGGTGACGGCGGGAGAGCCCGAGGCCGTACTGCGCTCCGGCTCCGCCTCGGTGCCACGGCTGGGCAAGGTCTCGCGCGGCACGGCACTCACCGCCCCCGAAGGAGACGGGGCGTGGAGCCTGGACATGGACGGCAGCGGAACCCTGGAGGGGCTGGGGCTCGTCCCCTGCCCCCGGTCGGAGGAGCCGCTGGCCGAGGGACAGGTACGGATCGCGGTGCGCGCCACCGGGGTCAACTTCCGCGACGTGCTGCTCTCCCTCGGCATGGTCGCCATCGCGGAGTCGTTCACCGAGGCCACCTACGGGTGCGAGGGCGCCGGCGTGGTGGCGGAGGTCGGGCCCGGGGTCACCGACCTCGCCGTTGGTGACCACGTGATGGGACTCCTGTCGGGCTCCTACGGCGGCCCCCTGGCCGTCGCGGACCGGCGGACGGTCGTCCACGTACCGGGCGGCTGGACGTTCGCCCAGGCGGCCTCGGTGCCCACCGTGTTCCTGACCGCCTATTTCGCGTTGGTGGACCTGGCCGCCGTCCAGCCGGGCGAGTCACTGCTGGTGCACGCCGCGGCGGGCGGCGTGGGCATGGCGGCGGTACAGCTCGCCCGGCACTGGGGGGTCGAGGTGTACGCGACCGCGAGCCGGCCCAAGTGGCCCGTCGTGTGGGAGACGGGTGTGCCCCCCGAGCGGGTCGCGTCGTCCCGCACCATGGAGTTCGGCGACCTGTTCCGGGAGGCGACCGGCGGTCAGGGCGTGGACGTCGTACTGAACTGCCTCGCCCGGGAGTTCGTGGACACGTCCATGGGCCTGCTGGCGGCGGAAGGCGGCCGCTTCATCGAGATGGGCAAGACCGACATCCGGGGCGGCGACTCCGTCGCCACGTCATGGCCCGGGGTGTACTACCGGGCGTTCGACCTGAGCGACGCCGGACCGGACCGGGTCCGCGAGATGCTGGCCCATCTGATGGAGCTCTTCGAGCAGGGGGTGCTGTCCCCCCTGCCCGTGGCGGCATGGGACACCCGGGAGGCCCAGGAGGCCTTCCGCTACCTCAGCCAGGCCCGCCACATCGGCAAGGTCGCGCTCACCACTCCGCCCGTTCCGCCCCACGGGACCGTCCTGGTCACCGGCGGCACGGGTGCCATCGGTGCTGCGGTCGCCCGCCACCTGGTGGTCACCCACGGAGTCACCGACCTGGTACTGACCAGTCGCCGGGGCCCGGACGCCCCCGGGGCCGACGAGCTGGTGGCCGAACTGGACGAACTCGGGGCGCAGGTGAAGGCGGTGGCCTGCGACGCCGCCGACCGGGAGGCGCTCGCCGAGCTGCTGGACGGCCTCCCGGACCTGCGGGGTGTGGTGCACGCCGCAGGCGTGCTCGACGACGGTGTGGTCTCCACCCTCACCCCGGAACGCCTCGACGCGGTGCTGCGGCCGAAGGCGGACGCGGCGTGGCATCTGCACGAGCTGACCCGGGACCGCGACCTGTCGATGTTCGTGCTGTTCTCCTCCGCCGCCGGGGTGTTCGGCGCCCCGGGCCAGGCCAACTACGCGGCGGCCAACGCCTTCCTGGACGCCCTGGCGCAGTACCGCCGCAGGTCCGGGCTGCCGGGGCAGTCGCTCGCGTGGGGGCTGTGGGCCGATCGCAGCGCGATGGCCGGGACGCTGGACCGGGCGGGCCTCGACCGGATGGGACGCACCGGTGTGCAGCCGCTGTCCACCGGGAACGGCCTCGCCCTGTTCGACACCTCGGTCTCGCTCAACCAGACCCTGACCGTGCCGGTGCACCTGGACATCAGCCGGTTCTCCGGCGAGGTCCCGCCGCTGCTGCGCGGGCTGGTCAGGACCGCCGCCAAGCCGGCCGCCACCAACAGCCCGGCAGCGGCCCCCACCGGCGGCAGCCTGCGCGAACGGGTGGAGGGCCTGCCGGTCAGGGAATGCGAACAGCTGCTGAGCGGCCTGGTGCGCACCCAGGCCGCAGCGGTGCTGGGCCACGACGACTCCGGCGCGGTGGGCGCCGAGCAGCCGTTCAAGGCTCTGGGCTTCGACTCCCTCACCTCCGTCGAGCTGCGCAACCGCCTCAACGCCGCGACCGGGCTCCTGATCCCGGTGACCGCGGTGTTCGACCACCCCACGTCCGCCGCGCTGGCCGCGCACCTGCGCCGCCTGCTGCTGCCCGAGATCGACGCCGTACGCCAGGCCGACACCGGGATCGACCGGCTCCAGGCCGTCCTCGCCGAGGTGGCGCAGGACGACCCGGGCCGAGCCGCTCTCACCGCACGGCTGCGGGGTCTGCTGGCGACCTGGACCGACGAGGGGACCCCGGCCGAAGAAGCGGACCTCACCTCCGCCACGGACGCCGAACTCTTCGACCTCATGGACAACAACCCCTGGTCGAGGTGAACCGCACCCCTCAGAACGCGGGCGGACGACTCCGCCGACGTACGTGACTCCACCCGTTGTACCGGAAGAGGCTGGGATGTCGAACGAGGACAAGCTCCGCGAGTACCTCAAGCAGGCGATCACCGACGCCCGCGAGGTCCACCAACGGCTGCGGACGGTCGAGGACGCCGCCCGTGAGCCGATCGCCATCGTGGGGATGGGCTGCCGCTTCCCGGGGGGAGTCACCTCGCCCGAGGAACTGTGGGACATGATCGCGGCCGGCCGGGCCGGGATGTCGGACTTCCCGGCCGACCGCGGCTGGGACCTGGCGGGCCTCCATGACCCGGACGGCCTGCGCCCGCGCAGCTCCTACGTCCGCAGGGGCGGCTTCATCGACGACGCCCCCGACTTCGACGCCGAGTTCTTCGAGATCTCGCCCCGCGAGGCCGTGGCGATGGACCCGCAGCAGAGGCTGCTGCTGGAGACGGCCTGGGAGACGTTCGAATCAGCCGGGATCGACCCGGGCGGGCTGCGCGGCGGAACCACCGGCGTCTTCGTCGGCGGCGCGCCCGCCGGATACGGCTCCAACGCCGACAACGCCCAGCAGGACGGCGAGGGTTACCTGCTCACCGGCAACGCGTCGAGTGTCTTCTCCGGCCGTATCTCCTACACCTTCGGCTTCGAGGGCCCCGCGGTGACCGTCGACACCGCCTGCTCCTCGTCCCTGGTGGCCCTGCACCTGGCCGTCCAGTCGCTGCGGGCGGGGGAGAGCTCCCTCGCCCTGGTCGGCGGGGTCATGGTCATGTCCACCCCGGCGGCCTTCACGGAGTTCAGCAAGCAGCGAGGGCTGGCGAAGGACGGCTACTGCAAGGCGTTCGCCGCGTCCGCCGACGGCACCGCCTGGGGCGAGGGCGTGGGACTCCTCCTCCTGGAGCGGCTGTCCGACGCCCGGCGCAAGGGCCGGACGATCCTGGGCGTGGTACGCGGCACGGCCCTGAACCAGGACGGCGCGTCCAACGGGCTGTCGGCGCCGAACGGCCCGTCGCAGGAACGCGTGATCCGCCAGGCCCTGGCGTCCGCCGGGGTGCCGGCGTCGGAGGTGGACGTCCTCGAGGCGCACGGCACGGGAACCACCCTGGGCGACCCCATCGAGGCCCAGGCCCTGCTCGCCACCTACGGTCAGGGACGGCCGGACGACCGGCCCCTGCTGCTGGGTTCCGTGAAGTCCAACATCGGGCACACCCAGGCGGCGGCCGGGGTGGCGGGCGTGATCAAGATGGTGCTCGCGATGAAGCACGGCCTCGTGCCGCCGACCCTGCACGTGGACGCGCCCACACCGCACGTCGACTGGAGCGCCGGCGCCGTCACCCTCGTCACCGAGGCCGTTCCGTGGCCGGAGACGGGCAGGGAACGGCGGGCCGCGGTGTCGTCGTTCGGGATCAGCGGTACCAACGCCCATGTCGTCCTGGAACAGGCCCCGCAGGACACGCCTGCCGACGACACCGTTGCCCCCGACCCGGTGGTCACCGGCGGTCCGCTGCCCTGGGCCCTGTCGGCCAAGACCGCGTCAGGTCTGCGGGGGCAGGCCGGCCGACTGCTCGAACTCGCTGCGGGAGAGGCGGACATGGCGGCCGTGGCGACGGCACTGACCACCCGTCGGGCGGCGTTCGGGCACCGCGCCGTCGTACTCGCCGCCGACCGTGCCGGTCTCGTCCGCGAACTGGAGGCGCTGGCCCGGGGAGCCGTCGAGGAGACCGGCGCGGTCCGGGGCGCCGCCCGGCCCGGCGGCGGCCGAGTGGCGTTCGTGTTCCCGGGGCAGGGCGCCCAGTGGGCGGGCATGGCGCTCGGGCTGCTGGACTCCTCGCCGGTGTTCTCCGCGTCGATCCACGACTGCGCGACGGCGCTGGCGGCGTACACGGACTGGGACCTGACCGAGGCGCTGCGGGACAAGGACGCCCTGCGCCGGGTGGACGTGGTGCAGCCGGCGCTCTGGGCGGTCATGGTCTCGCTCGCCCGGCTCTGGCGCTCGGCCGGCGTCACCCCCGACGTCGTCGTCGGACACTCGCAGGGCGAGATCGCCGCCGCGTGCGCCGCGGGGCTGCTGTCGCTGGAGGACGGCGCACGCCTGGTGGCCCTGCGCAGCAGGGCCGTCGCGGAAGACCTGGCGGGCCGGGGCGGCATGGTCTCCGTCGCCGCGTCGGCCGAACGGACCGCCGAGCTGATCGCCGGGTACGAGGGCGTCTGGGTGGCAGCGGTCAACGGCCCCTCCGCCACGGTGATCGCCGGTCTGCCGGAAGAGCTCGCCGCGGTCGTCGCGGACGCCGAACGCGAAGGCGTGCGGGCCCGGACCGTTCCGGTGGACTACGCCTCCCACACCCCGCACGTCGAGCGGATACGCGAGCGGCTGCTGGAGCTGGCCGGGCCGATCACACCGCGCACCGGGACCGTCCCGATGTACTCCTCGGTGACGACCCGCCCGGTCGGGGACGACGAGCTGGACGCACGGTACTGGTACCGCAACCTGCGGGAACCCGTGAGCTTCGCCGAGACGGTGAGCGCACTGGTCGAGGACGGGGTGGACACGTTCATCGAGGTCAGCCCGCACCCGGTGCTGACCCCGGCCATCGACGACATCGCGGCGGACGCGGGACACCGCGACGTGGTGGCCGTCGGCTCGCTGCGCCGGGCCCAGGACGAGCGGGAGGCGTTCACCCGGTCGGCGGCCACCCTGTGGACCCGCGGCGTCCAGGTCGCCTGGTCCGCCCTGCTGCCGTCCTCCTCCCGGCCCGTCGAGCTGCCCACCTACGCCTTCCAGCGGCAACGGTTCTGGCTGGAGGGCTCCGCGTTCGTGGGCGACGCCTCCGGCATCGGCCTCGAACCGGCCGGCCACCCCCTGCTCGCAGCCGCGCTCCGCCCGGCGGGTACCGGCTCCGCCGTGTTCACCGGACGGATCTCCCTGTCCACCCATCCCTGGCTGGCGGACCACGCGGTGAACGGGGCGGTCCTGCTGCCGGGCACCGCCTTCGCCGACCTGGTGCTCCGGGCCGGCCGCGACCTGGGCTGCGACCGCGTCCGGGAACTGACCCTGGAGACCTCGCTCGTCCTGAACGAGAGCGACGGCGTCACCATCCAGGTGCAGGTCACGGAGCCGGACGCCTCCGGCGACCGGACCGTCACCGTCCACTCCCGTCCCGACTCCGCCGGCGCGTCCGACGAGGACCCGGGGGAGTGGACCCGGCACGCACAGGCCACTCTGGAGGCCGACCTGGCACCCGCCCCGGCCGAACTCGGCACCCTGGCCGGGACCTGGCCGCCGCCGGGAGCATCGGCGGTCGAGGTCGGCGACTTCTACGACACGCTGTTCGAACGCGGCTACGCCTACGGCCCGGCCTTCCAGGGCCTGCGGAAGGTGTGGCGGCTCGGCGACGAGGTCTACGCCGACGTGGTGCTCCCGGAAGAGGCCACGGCGGACGGATTCGTCGTCCACCCCGCCCTCCTGGACGCGGCGCTGCACGCCTCGGGCCTGGGCGGAATGTTCGGCGACGAAGGCGGTGTACGGCTGCCGTTCGCCTGGTCCGGTGTCCGCTCCTGGGCGACCGACGCCCGCTCGGTGCGCGTGTGGCTCTCGGCGGCGGGCAAGGACGCGGTACGCGTCCGGGTCGCCGACGCCGCGGGGGCTCCCGTCCTCTGGGCGGACGAGTTGGTGTTGCGGTCGGTGTCGGTGGGTTCGTTGGTGGGTGGGCCGTTGTATGGGGTGGGTTGGGAGCGGTGGGTGCCTGTGGTGTCGGGTGGGGTGGGGTTGGTGGTGTGGGAGGAGTGTGTGTCGGTGGGTGAGGTGGTGGGGTTGGCTGGTGGTTCGGGTTTGGTGGTGTGGGATGTGCGTTCGGGTGGTGGGGGTGGTGGTGTGTTGGGTGAGGTGCGGTCGTTGGTGGGTGTGGTGTTGGGGCGGGTGCGTGAGTGGTTGGGGTGTGAGGGGGCTGTGGGTGTGGGGTTGGTGGTGGTGACGGGTGGTGGTGTGGTGCAGGCTGCGGTGCGGGGGTTGTTGAGGTCGGTGCAGTCGGAGCATCCGGGTCGTGTGGTGTTGGTGGAGGCTGGGGTGGGTGAGGTGGTTCCGGCTGGGGTGTTGGGTGCGGCTGTGGTGGCTGGGGAGCGTGAGTTGGCTGTTCGTGGGGGTGAGGTGTTTGTTCCTCGGTTGGGTGTTGCGGGTGCGGGTGCGGGTGCGGGTGTGGGTGCTGGGGTTGAGGGTGTGCCTGTGTTGTCTGGTTTGGGTTCGGGTTCGGTGTTGGTGACGGGTGGGACGGGGGTGGTGGGTGCTGCGGTGG
>NZ_JBHVQX010000064.1:0-8227 GCF_042886395.1 Streptomyces sp. NPDC058008
CGGTCCGTCGCCGGTCGACCGGCGGAAAGCGGGCAGCAAACACCACCTGATCTGCGACGGACGCGGAACCCCGCTCAAGGTCATCACGACCGCGGACGGAGGCGCTGTCGGCCGGATCGCACCCGACCCCGCCGGCTTCATGCGCACCCGCCACGACGACGACTACGACTCCCCCACCAGCAAGGTGTGGGAGCAAGCATGGGAAGCCGACGGGGAAGACACAGAGATCTGCCGATACCCCCTGCTCTACCCGACGGACTCTTGGGAAGTCATGCTCCGGTTCATCGATGGCGTCGGGGCTCACCGACGACGACAACATCTTCCAAGGACCATGACAACCGTGCTGCTCGCAGAACCCGTCATCGACACTCACGTCACCCTGCGCGCGGGCGACAAGCTGCTGTTCTCCGTGCTTGGGACGTACGCACGGGCAGTGGATCCGGATGCCCACGAGGGGAGACGCGATCGGTCCGGATAGCGGCAACAGGAAAACTGTCCAACGGCGACGAGGGACGTTCGAGCTACGGGAGTTTAGGGACAGCTGCCGCGACCACCGTCTAGGCTCCCTGCATATCCGTAATACATAGGGGTGGCGGATGGATCCTGTGGTCCTCGGTGGAAGGCTGGCCTCCAAACTGGTCGGCGCGCTGATCAGGCAACTTTTCGTAGCGGACGGGCCCGGTGCTGGCCTGGTCGACAAGCCCGTGCGGCTAAAGAACCTGGTCTCGTTCCGGGGTGAGAAGCGCACGCTAGGCGAGAAGGACGTGCACAAGCTCGCGGAGCATCTAGTCCAGGAAGCGATCAACTCACCAGGCGAACGCCCTTTCCACACCCAGGAGCGTGATGCCGTAGCCGATGAACTGGCCCGGAGGTTGCTCGCCCTGGGAGATCTAGACATGAGCGATGTTCAGGCCGTGCGGCTCGGTCAACGGGAACTGGCGCGCAGACTGCGTCACGAGGGGCCCGTTCCGGATGGGCTGTCATCCGATGCTCACTTCTTCCTCGACTCCGCGACAGAGTGGGCCTGCCTGCAGATCCTGGAGTTCTTCACCCGCCGCTCGACCTTCGTGGCTCGTACCCTGGTGGAACAGACTCGGACGCAGGCTGACCTCGTCACGAAGGTCGACGAAATGCTCTCCCGTACCCCACGCCCGGGCGCTCGGGACACAGCCTTCGAGCGCGGCTACCTCAGCTACGTTGCCAAGAAGCACGGCAATCTCACGATCTACGGCATCGATCTCAGCAACTCGCCGGACCGATGGCCGCTGGACGCTGCCTACCTCAGCCTCGATGTGATCGGTCACCGGGAAGACCTCGGCTTCGGCCCAGAGGCGGCCTCCCTTGTCTCCTCATCGGCCCCCGCCGATCAGACGCTGGCCGACCACGACCGAGTGCTGTTACGCGGAGTTGCAGGCTCAGGCAAAAGCACCCTGATCCAGTGGTTCGCGGTATCGGCAGCGACCGAACCCGCGGACCACATGGCCTACCTCATCGGCCGAATCCCCTTCGTACTCCCCCTGCGCACCCTCACCCGGCACGGCGAACGCCTCCCCGCCCCCACACACTTCCTCACCGCCGTCAGCTGCCCTCTGGCCGGCACCCAGCCGGAGGGCTGGGAGCACCGCGTCCTGTCCAGTGGCCGCGGACTCGTCCTCATCGACGGCCTCGACGAAGTGCCCGAACCTGAACGCGAACGCACCCGGACTTGGCTGCGCGACTTGGTGGAGACCTACCCCGGCAACCGGTGGCTCGTCACCTCACGCCCCTCCGCAGTACGCGAGGACTGGCTCGCCTCCGACGGCTTCACGGAGCTCGGCCTCTCCGCAATGAGCCCCTCGGATGTGACAGCCTTCATCAAGCGCTGGCACCAAGCGGCCGCCAGCGGTGCCCCCGACGAGAATGCCGCCCTGGCCGCCTACGAGTCTCAGCTCCGCGATGCCGTCCGCACCAAACCGGACCTCGGCCGCCTTGCCACCAATCCGTTGATGTGCGGCCTGATCTGCGCCCTGCACCGAGACCGGCGCGGCTACCTCCCGCACGGCCGCAAGGAATTGTACGACTCCGCACTCTCCCTGCTGTTGGTCCGCCGCGACCGTGAGCGCGACATAGCGACCCCAGAGCTGAGCGAGGAGCCTCAGCTGCAGCTCCTCCAGCGACTAGCGCACTGGCTCATCCGTAACGGTCGTACAGAGTTGGACCGCAGCCGGGCGGAGAGCATCATCGCGGAGGTATTACCTGCGATTCCGGCGGCGCAGGTCGTCGGGGATGCACGTGTTGTACTGCGCCACTTCCTGATTCGCACCGGTCTGCTGCTCTCACCGGGCCCGGACACGATCCACTTCGTGCACCGTACGTTCCAGGATTACCTGGGGGCGCGGGCGGCTGTGGAGGCCGGCGACTTCGGTCTGCTGGTGCAGCACGCCACCGACGATCAGTGGGCGGATGTCATCCGTATGGCGGTGGCACAGAGCCGGCCTCGTGAGCGGGCTGAGTTACTCAATCTCCTGACGGCCTCCTCTGACAAGCGTGTCCGTCTGCTGGCCATGGCGTGCCTGGAACACGCTACAGAGCTTGATCCGGCCGTGCGGCGCAGGGTTCAGGAGGCGGCGGCAAAGCTGCTGCCTCCTCGCGCGGACGCCGAGGTCAAGGAACTGGCACAGATCGGACCGCTGATCCTGGAATTGCTACCGGGCCCGCAGGAACTCTCCGACGACGAAGCAGAGGCCGTGACAGCGACGGCAGCGCTGGTCGGCACGGACGCGGCGGTGCCGGTGCTGGCGCAATACCGAAACCATTCCGCACAGGGGGTCCGGATCAATCTGATGCGGGCGTGGAATTTCTTCGATGCAGAGGTGTACGCCGACGAGGTACTGGCCCACGTCGACACCCACGACCTGTTCTTCTTCGCCACCTCGCCCTCACAGGTACGCGCTCTGCCACGCCTTGGCGATCGGAAACGAATCGGCGTTACTGGCGACCACGTTCCTGCAGACATCCTGAGAGCATTGCCCCAGCGGGTGGAGTACCTCGGCCTCTACGAAAATACTCTGCTAAGCGACCTGCGGCCATTTGCCTATCTATCCTCGGTCCGGAACATGAATCTAGCGAGCTGTCCAGGAGTTAAGGACCTGACCCCTCTGACGGAGACGGGGTTGACCTCACTGTTTATCCGGGAACTTGGTGACACAGTCGGGCTGGAAAGCCTCTCCACGCTCCAATCGCTTACCGTTTCGACACCCCTGTCAGGCGGGCTGTCCGCCCTCCCGCAGGATGCTCCTCTAACCACTCTGTCACTTGGAGGAAACGCCGTCGCCGAAACCGGACTGCGAGGGCTGAGCACCTGGCCGATGCTGGAGTTCCTGAACATCCAAAACGACATAGGCGACCTGGACCCCAGCGACTGGGCGGAGATCGCCACACTCCCCCGTCTCAGTACGATAAGCATCGCAGTGAAGCACCTCCCCGGTCTCTTCTCCGCCCCGGGCTTGCCCGCTCTCGAGGTCGTGTACGTGACGAACCTTCGAGAAGACACTGACCTCACACCACTACCCGACACCTGCCCACAGGTCCTCACAGTTAAGCTGCTTTCGGAACAGCACTTCACAGGGCTGAAACCGGGCCCTTTCCAGGCCCTCTTCCCCAGTGCCGAGGTCACAGTTCACCCCGCCCGCCATCAACTTTTCTGAACAGTACGGACCCGCGAAGAGAGCAGCGCTCGAAGCACCAGCCCGAGGATTTGAACCTGCCCGGCGTCCAGGCCGCTGTGCAGCTCGTCTTCGTCGGAGCTACGCGCCCCACCCACCTGCTGGTGCTCGCCGCCCACCGCGACCGTGGCAAGCACAACGCGGAGGCCATGATCGACGCGGGTTGGAACGTCCGGGACCTCACCGAGCACTGATCCCACCGATGACGAGGTCCACGATTGTGCGAGTGACACCCGCCCCCTTCAAGGGCTTGAGGGCGCCACCCGCTGACGGGTAAGCCGTACCGGGGGCGTGGTGCGGCTGCCGTGTTGTCACCGAGCGACCTTAGAGTGAGCGCTCCCACCGACACTCAAAGGGGATCGCTCATGGGGATATCGGACGCCTCGGTCACCGCCCAGAGCCGGGCCCGTACATGGACGAAGCTGCATCAGCACCTGGGGTGCGCCCCTGGCCCGCTCACCTACGACATGGTCAGCCAGGCAGCCGCGGACCATCTCGAAGAGTCAGACGACCTCGACTGGAAGGAGCACCTTCCCCGGCCTCCTCTGCACGGTCACTGGAACGAGTTCGCCAAGGACATCAGCGCGATGGCCAATACCCGTGGCGGACTGCTCATCTACGGCGTCGCTGACGATCACAAGATCGTCGGCATCGACTGGGAGGAGGCGGATCTCCGGCAGTATGCGCAGTGGGTCCGCAACCACGTCCACCCCTACCTGCCCGACCTGGTCATGTTCCGGCTGACCGATGGAGCAACGACTCTCCTGGTCGTGGACGTCCCCGCCAGTGAAATGGCACCCCACCTTGTCCACGGCAGATCGGACAAAGACAAAGAACAACAGGCGTTCACGGTGCCCTACCGCGACAGAGACCACACCGCTTGGATGGCGGAACACCAGATCGAACGCGCCTACCGGGACCGCTTCACCCGCACCGACAGCGCCGAGGAAGCTCTGCGCCGGCACACCGACTTCCTCACCCATACCATCACCGCGCACGCCACCCAGCCCTCAGCCTGGCTCGTGGCCGTCGCACGGCCCACCCGGCCTTACCCGCACGGCGCCCCCACACTGAGCAGGGACGAAGCTCGCTACCTTCTGTACGTTGCCGAGGAACGAGGATGCAATGCGCCCACGCGACGAGTTCCCGGGCCCTTGACCGGCATGGGCGACACCCTCATCAACCCTCGCCCAGGACTGCGACGCTGGGTCTCCAGCACCCTGGAAATCGACTACAACCGGAACACCATGATCGAGCTACACCATGACGGCACCGTGACCCTGGCCACCAACGTCTCATGGCAGCCACCTTCCGAACGGCGGCACAGCTTCGCCGAAGAAGCCGGCGTCATCGACGCCCTTCCTGTGTCCCAGCGCGTGGTCGAAGCAGCCTGCGGCGACTTTCTGACCGCCGTTCAGGAAACGCAACGAAAACTACGCCTGGACAGCACACAACAGATCACCGCGACGATCTACGCGTCAAACGGCCCGAGGACTCTCGAAGCCCGCGCAGCGACCTTCGCGGACGGCCGCGAGAGTGCACCTGCGTACGCCCGCCGTCCCCATCACATCCAGCCGGTGCACACAGTGCTCTCCCCGATCGCAGCAGACGAGGAAGCAGGGCGCGTCGCTGAGGAACTCAGCACCGACTTGATGAGTCAGTTCGGTCTGTAGCCAGAGATGCCTGCGCTCGGCGCTGAGATGAGCTTGGGGCGCGGCCCGGAAGCGGTGGTGCAGCACCTGGGGGCGGTGCAGGCACCGATGAGTGCTTCGGTGGTTCACCCGGTGCAGGTCGTCGAAGGCGCAGGCGAGGAGCAGTCGTACAGTCTCGGTGCCATAGCCCTTGCCCCAGCTGTCGGGGTTGAGGGCGAAACGGCCGGGCGACCTTGATGTTGCTGGAACGCCGTGCGAGCGGCGCCGGGTGCTTCCGGTGGGTTCTACAGAGGAAGGATCGCCCAGAGCCGGCGTCCGTCGTCGGCGGTGTCAGTGCCGCACGCCACCGCGCCAAGGGCGGTGAGCTCCGGAAGGACCGCATCGTCGGTGACGGCAAGGCCGGGCTGGTGGGACAGGGCGACGATGAGCGCCTGGCGGTCCTGGTCGGCGAGGTGGACGGAGACGCGGCGGCCGCCGTCCGCGACGGCGGTGCGCACCAGGAGGTCGGTCAGGTCGGCGGCGGCCTGGTCGGCTTCCCGGTAGCCCCATTCATGGAGCCGGTCCAGGACGTGCCCGGTCGCCTTCCTCGCAGACCACGGGGCGGCCTCCAGTGACCAGTTGGCGCTGCGCCGGTTGCGGACCTGCATCCGGGCCCTGGCCCCTTGCAGGCTGGCCTCCGGGCGTGGTGGGGAGAGCGGGCGCTTGGGTGGGGGCGGGGTCCTGGGCGGGTAGTCCGGGGTGTGCTCAGCCATGTCCACCTGAACTCCCAGCGTCGGCGCAGACCTTCATCGTAGGGCCAAGCCGTGCGCCGAGCGGACAGTTCGCGGAAGCACTGCTCGTCCGGCGCCTCTTGGCCCGCCGCACACCGCGCGGACTGAGGGAATCGGGGGGTATCGCCTGTGTGCCGGGCAGCGAGTGTGCCTATTCCGGTGCGCGAGAAAGGTGCCTGGGCGTGGGCGCATGACCGGCCAGTCGGCGGCAGGACCCTGCTGCTGGCGCGGCAGGCTGCCGGTACCTCGGACGCCAGCCGTCCGCTGCGGACCGTATCCGCTACCCGTCCCGCCCGGTCATCAGCAGGATCAGGGCCTTGGACCGGCTGGTGCCAAGGGCGGTGGCCACAGCCTCGGCGGACACGTCGGCGTCCAGCATGCCCGCGGCTGCCCCGGCAGCCCTGGTGGTAATGCGCTCCAGCACACCGGCGGCGCGCAGTGCGGCGAGCGGCGTGTCCACGGCAGTGGTGTTCAGCTGGTCGGCGATCTCAACCAGCAGTGCGGCCAAGGGCTCCGGCAGTGGCACCGTCTTGTCGCGGACAACGGACAGGTGCGCGGTCCAGTCCGCGAGCGGACCGGTGAGGTCGATGTCCGCTTCGTGCAAGGCCTGATCGCCGATCGCCGCCCAGTCCAGCGAATACTCCGCGGCCCCCCGCCAGCCGCACGCACACACCCCGCGCAGGGCCTCAGCGCGCGGGCGGCGCGAGCGGCCGTCGTAGGCCGTCCAGTGCGTCGTCGACGGCACGTGCGGACCGCTCCCAACATCGAAATACACCGGGCCCGGCTCACTGCCCGCGATCAGGACACCCGCAGCGCCCGCGTGCACGTCCCCGAACTCCACCGTCCACCAGTCCCACTCCACCAGCACACCACCCTCCACCGCATACCTGCCGGCAACCCTGCCCCACCCGGGTATCAACCCACCCCGCACCAACGCAACAACGCTTCTCGTTGGACTCGGCCGGCCACGCCGCGGTCAGCCCCCGGCGCCGTGACGCGTCCTCAAGAGCCCCGAGCACAAGCGGCTTGACGCCGCCCACTTTGCTTTCCGTGCGCCGGAGGTGTGGTGCACGGGCGACGCCGCCCAGTGGGAGGCGTCGCCCGTGATGCCAGAGGTCAGTGCCGGTTCAGGGCCCAAAGGTTGTTGCAGAAGGGTGGGCGTGGGCAGGCCGGGATGGCGTTTGACCTGCTGGTTCAGCCGGTCATGGCGAGGTTGTGCATGGTGGCGACGGCTTGGACGGCGTGGTGGAGTCCGTCTCCTTTCTGGCGGCAGTCGCGGAGGATTTTCCAGTTCTTCATGCGGGCGAAGGTGTACTCGACGCGGGCGCGGACGCGTCGGTGTTCGGCGTTGTCCTCCTCCTGGCCGCGCAGGAGTGGGCGTCCGGCTCTTCTGCGGTGCGGGACGATCAGTCCGGTTCCCAGGTAGGCGCCGTCTGCGATGACCGTTGTCCCGGACGCGATGGCGGGCAGGTCCGATTCCCGCCAGGCGTGGGCGTCAGCCTTGTTCCCGGGGACGGGGCGAGCTGAGGCGATCACCAGGCGGCTGTCCGCATCGATGATGACCTGCACGTTCGCTGAGAACCGATAGTTTCGGGAGGACGCGGCGACTTTGCGGTCGCGGACCGGGACCAGGGTTCCGTCCACGATCCACAACCGTTCGACATCCGCGACGGGCCGCGGCGCCGGCTCCAGCGCGAGAAGCGGCCGCAGGCGATGAATGACCCGGCAAACGGTGGCCGGGGAGATCCCGAAGAGCGGGGCGAGCTGGCGCATCGTGAGGTTGGTCCGGTAGTAGACGGCCACCAGGAGGACCCGGTCCGCCAGCGGCAGGCACCACGGGTGCCCTCCACCGGGACCGTTTCCTCCCCGCTCCCGTA
This sequence comes from Streptomyces sp. NPDC058008, assembly GCF_042886395.1. Lineage (NCBI taxonomy): Bacteria > Bacillati > Actinomycetota > Actinomycetes > Kitasatosporales > Streptomycetaceae > Streptomyces > Streptomyces sp. NPDC058008. Next base: position 8,004 of record NZ_JBHVQX010000064.1, read on the forward strand.
CAGCCTTCACCAACTTCTCGAACCGGCCCATTCGCAAGCCGGTGAATGTCTCCACCCACAACGGCTCAGCCCGCAACACCCCACCCATACAAGAGGAATGCCCTTTCCCAGACGTTCTGCAACAACCTTTAAAGGTTGTTGCAGAAGGCTGGGTGTGGGCAGGCCGGGATGGTGTTTGACCTGCTGGTTCAGCCGGTCATGGCGAGGTTGTGCATGGTGGCGAC
>NZ_JBHVQX010000065.1:0-8134 GCF_042886395.1 Streptomyces sp. NPDC058008
GTTGTGCGGGTGCCGGAGGGGTGGTCTTTCGCTCAGGCGGCGACGGTGCCGGCGGTGTTCTTGACGGCGTATTACGCGTTGGTGGATCTGGCGGGTATGCGTGCGGGTGAGTCGCTTCTGGTGCATGCGGCTGCGGGTGGGGTGGGGATGGCGGCGGTGCAGTTGGCGGCGTATTTGGGTGTTGAGGTGTATGCGACGGCGAGTGAGCCGAAGTGGCCGGTGGTGGAGTCGTTGGGGATTGGTTCGGATCGGATTGCTTCGTCGCGGACGCTGGAATTCGGTGAGCGTTTTGGTGGTGTGGATGTGGTGTTGAACTGTTTGGCGCGGGAGTTTGTGGATACGTCGTTGGGTTTGTTGGGGGAGGGTGGTCGGTTCCTGGAGATGGGTAAGACCGATATTCGTGATGTGGCTGATGTTGCGGTGGGGTGGCCGGGGGTTTCGTATCGGGCGTTTGATCTGGGTGAGGCTGGTGTGGTGCGGATGGGGGAGATGTTGTCCCATCTGGTGGAGTTGTTCGAGCGGGGTGTGCTGTCGCCGTTGCCGGTCACGGCGTGGGATACGCGGCAGGCGCCGGAGGCGTTCCGGTATCTGAGTCAGGCCCGGCATACCGGCAAGGTGGTTCTGACGACTCCGGCGGCGTCGCTGGATGGTCCGGTGCTGGTCACGGGCGGTACGGGTGTGATCGGGTCGGCGGTGGCCCGGCATCTGGTCGTCACGCACAACGTGACTGATCTTGTTCTGGTGAGCCGTCGTGGTCCGGATGCTCCTCACGCTGGCGAACTCGTCGAGGAGCTGGAGGGTTTGGGGGCGAGGGTTCGGGTTGCGGCGTGTGATGTGGGTGACCGTGACGCCCTTGCGGCTTTGCTTTCCACGGTTTCTGGTTTGCGGGGTGTGGTGCATGCGGCTGGTGTTCTGGATGACGGGGTTGTGTCGGCGTTGTCGGTGGAGCGGTTGGATGGGGTTCTGCGTCCGAAGGTGGATGCTGCGTGGTATTTGCATGAGTTGACGGCGGGTTTTGATCTGTCGTTCTTCGTGTTGTTCTCGTCGGCGGCGGGTGTTTTCGGTGCGCCGGGTCAGGGCAGTTATGCTGCCGCGAATTCGTTCTTGGATGCGTTGGCTCAGTATCGTCGTAGGGCGGGGTTGCCGGCGCATTCTCTGGCGTGGGGTTTGTGGTCGGATCGTAGTGAGATGACGGGGGATTTGCGGGGTTCGGATCTGGCTCGGATGGGTCGTATGGGGGTGAGGGGTTTTTCTGTCGAGCAGGGTTTGGCGTTGTTCGACAGTGCGGTGGGGTCGCCTCGTGGGTTTGTGGTTCCGGTGCGGCTTGATGTGGGTGTGTTGCGGGGTCAGGGTGTGGTGGCTCCGTTGCTGCGTGGTGTGGTGGGTGTGCCGGCGAGGCGTGTGGCCAGTGGTGATGGGTTGGGTGGTGGTGGTTTGGCGGGTCGTCTTGCGGGGTTGTCGCGGGTGGAGCGGGAGCGTGCGTTGCGTGATCTGGTGCGGGCGCAGGCGGCGGTGGTGTTGGGGCATGGGAATGCGGATGCGGTGGATGCGGAGCGGGCGTTCAAGAGCCTGGGGTTTGATTCGCTGACCGCGGTGGAGTTGCGGAACCGGTTGGGGGCGGCGACGGGGGTGCGGCTGGCGGTGACGGCGGTGTTCGATCATCCGACTCCGGCTGCTCTTGCGGTGGAGCTGGGTTCGTTGCTGGGTCTTGAGGACCGGCCTGATCGGTCGGTGGTGGTGCCGGCCGGGCCTGTGGGTGTGGGTGTGGGTGGTGGTGATGATCCGGTGGTGATTGTCGGGATGAGTTGCCGTTTTCCTGGTGGGGTGCGGTCGCCGGAGGATCTGTGGGAGGTGCTGGCGGGTGAGCGGGATGCGATGACGGCGTATCCGACGGATCGTGGGTGGGATGTTTCGGGTCTGGGTGCTGTGGATGATCCGGATACGGTGTATGAGCAGGTTGGTGGGTTCTTGCATGATGTGGCGGATTTCGATCCGGAGTTCTTCGGGATCTCGCCGCGTGAGGCGTTGGCGATGGATCCGCAGCAGCGGCTTCTGCTGGAGACCAGCTGGGAGGCTCTCGAGCGAGCGGGGATCGATCCCACCACCCTCCACGCCACCCCCACCGGCGTCTTCGCAGGGTTGATCTACAACGACTACGCCGCGAGGTTCCCGGGCCTGCTCAGCGGTTTCGAGGGATACCTCGGCAACGGCAGCGCCAACAGCGTCGCGTCCGGCCGGGTGGCGTACGCGCTCGGGCTCGAGGGCCCGGCGATCACGGTGGACACGGCCTGCTCCTCCTCCCTGGTCTCCCTCCACCTCGCCGCCCAGGCCCTCCGGCAAGGCGAATGCACCCTGGCCATCGCCGGAGGCGTGACCACGATGGCGACGCCGCGGCCGATGGTCGAATTCAGCCGGGTCGGCGGCCTGGCCCCCGACGGCCGCTGCAAGGCGTTCGGCGCGGAGGCGAACGGGATGGGCTTCGCCGAGGGTGTGGGCATGCTGGTGGTCGAGCGCCTCTCGGACGCCCGCCGCAACGGGCACCCGGTGCTCGCGGTGCTGCGGGGTTCGGCCCTCAACCAGGACGGTGCGTCGAACGGCCTGACCGCACCCAGCGGCCCCGCTCAGGAACGGGTGATCCGTCAGGCTCTGGCCAACGCGGGAATGTCCGCGTCCGAGATCGACGTGATCGAGGCACACGGCACGGGGACCCCTCTGGGTGACCCGATCGAGGCGCAGGCGCTGCTGGCCACCTACGGACAGGACCGTCCGGAGGACCGTCCCGTTCTCCTCGGCTCCGTGAAGTCGAACATCGGCCACACCCAGGCCGCCGCAGGCGTCGCGGGTGTCATCAAGATGGTGCTGGCCATGCGGAACGGTGTGGTTCCCCGTACGTTGCACGTCGAGCGGCCCACCTCGCACGTCGAGTGGGACACGGGGGCCGTGCGGCTCGCCGCCGACAGCGTGCCGTGGCCCGAGACGGGCCGGCCGCGCCGGGGCGCGGTGTCGTCGTTCGGGATCAGCGGCACCAACGCGCACGTGATCGTGGAGCAGGCCCAGGAGCAGCCGGCCCCCGAAGTACCCGACGCCCCGGACGAGCTGCACGTGCCGTGGGTGCTCTCGGCCAGGAACACCGAGGGCCTGCGGGCTCAGGCACGATCCCTGCACGAAAGGGTGGTCGCCGAACCGGCACTCGCACCGGCCGACGTCGCCCGCTCCCTGGTGACCACCCGGGCCACGTTCGGACACCGTGCCGTGATGGTCGGGCGGACCCGCGAGGACCTCCTGCGCCAGCTGTCCGCCCTGGGCCGCGGCGAACCCGTCGCGGGTCTGGTCGAAGGCGTCGCGGCGGCCCGCTCCAGGACCGTGTTCGTCTTCCCCGGGCAGGGGGCGCAGTGGGCCGGTATGGCCGGAGCACTGCTCGACACCTCACCCGTGTTCGCCGAGCACATCGACCGGTGTGCCGCGGCACTGCGTCCGCACACCGACTGGTCGCTGCTCGACGTACTGCTGGAGCGCCCCGGCGCACCCTCACTGGACCGGGTCGACGTGGTGCAGCCCGCGCTGTGGGCCGTCATGGTGTCGCTCGCCGAAGTGTGGAGGTCGCACGGGGTCGAACCGGACGCCGTGGTCGGTCACTCACAGGGCGAGTTGGCCGCCGCGTGTGTGTCCGGTGTGCTGTCGCTCGCCGACGCGGCCAGGGTGGTCGCACTGCGCAGCCGGCTGATCGGCCGGGAACTGGCCGGGCAGGGCGGCATGGTGTCGCTTCCGCTGCCCGTGGCCGACGCCGCGGGCCTCCTGGAGCCGTGGGGCGAGCGGATCTGCGTCGCCACGGTGAACGGGCCGAACTCCACCGTCGTCGCGGGTGAGCCCGGAGCACTGGACGAGCTGGTCGCCGCATGCGAGCGGGACGGGGTGCGGGCCCGCCGCGTCCCGGTGGACTACGCCTCGCACACCCCGCAGGTCGAGCGGCTCCGCGAACCGCTGCTGGAGCTGGCCGCGCCGATCGTCCCACGTCCAGGACGTCTCCCGATGTACTCGGCCGTGACCGCGGAACTCCTCGACGCCGAGGAGGCGGGTGCCGAGTACTGGTACCGCAACCTGCGTGAGACCGTGCGGTTCGAGGAGGTCACGCGCACGTTGGCCGCATCCGGCCACGAGGTCTTCATCGAGGTCAGCCCGCACCCGGTGCTGATCAACGGCATCGAGGAGACGCTCAAGGACCGCGACGCCGAGATCGTCGCCACCGGAACCCTGCGCCGTGACAAGGGCGGCCGGGACAGGTTGCTGACCGCACTCGCGGAGCAGTTCGTGACGGGGGCCACCGTGAACTGGCCGACCGCGTTCGACGGCGGCCTGAGGGTGGAACTGCCGACGTACGCGTTCCAGCGCCAGCGCTACTGGCTGGACTCTCCCGCACCGTCCGAGGAGACCACCGCACAGGGCGGTTCGAGCATGGACGACGTGTTCTGGGCCGCGGTGGAACGTGAGGACTTCGACGGCCTCACCGCCACCCTCGCCGCAGCGGACACGGGAGCCGGAGCAGACATCCAGTCCTCCCTGTCCGCCGTACTTCCGGTGCTCTCGGAATGGCGCCGGCAGCAGGGCGAGCAGGACACCGTGGACTCGTGGCGGTACGGGATCGAGTGGGCGCCTGTTCCGGACGACGGTGCCGCTCCGCTGTCCGGCACCTGGCTCCTGGCCGTCCCCGAAGGGTTCGAGGAGGACCGGAGGGTGTCGGCCCTGGTGGCAGGCATCGAGCGGCGCGGCGCGAAAGCGGTAGCGCTCGTCCTTCCCTCCCGCGAACCCGCGGAGGACGCGTCCGAGCAGGCCGCAGACCTCGTGGGACACCTCCGGTCGGCGCTCGGCGAGCATCCCGATGTGACGGGGGTCCTGTCCGTGACCGCCTGGGACGAGACGCCGCACCCGGCTTCCCCGCTGGTACCGAGGGGTTACGCCGCCAACCTCGCGCTGATCCAGGCCCTCGACGTCGCGGGTGCGGACGTCCGGCTCTGGTGCGTGACCAGCGGTGCGGTGACGACGGGCGCTCACGACGCCCCGGTGGTTCCCGCACAGGCACTGGTGTGGGGGCTGGGACGGGTGGCCGCACAGGAGCACCCGGACCGCTGGGGAGGGCTCATCGACCTGCCGGCCGATCCCGGGGAGCACGCGGTGACACGGCTGTGCGGGCTGCTGGCCGGCGGGTCCGGCGAGGACCAGATCGCCGTCCGCGCCACCGGCCCGGTCGCCAGGAGGCTGGCGCGTACGCCCGTCCCCAGCGGCAGCACCGGACAGTGGCCCCCCACCGGAACCGCTCTGATCACGGGGGGCACCGGTGCCATCGGAGGCCACGTCGCACGCTGGCTGGCCGCGAACGGCGCGGAGCACCTGATGCTGCTGAGCCGTCAGGGGCCGCAGGCCGAGGGGGCCGAGGAACTGCGGGCCGACCTGATCGGGGCGGGCGCGCGGGTCACCGTCCTCGCCTGCGACACCGGAGACCGGGACGCCCTCGCGGCCGCGCTGGCCGGGATACCGGACGAGCTGCCACTGACGTCGGTGTTCCACACCGCCGCGGTCCTGGACGACGGACGCCTGGACACGCTCACCGTGCCCCGCGCGGACGCGGTCCTGCGGGCGAAGGCCGGCACCGCCTGGAACCTGCACGAGCTGACCGAGCACCTGGACCTGTCGGCGTTCGTCCTCTTCTCCTCCACCGCGGGCACCTTCGGCGCCGCCGGCCAGGGGAACTACGCGCCCGGCAACGCGTTCCTCGACGCCCTCGCGTGGTACCGCCGGGCACACGGCAGGACAGCCACCTCCATCGCCTGGGGCGCCTGGGCCCAGGGCGGTATGGCGGAGAAGGAGGCCGTGGTCGAACTGCGCCGCAGGCACGGTGTCCCGGCCATGTCCCCCGAGCTCGCGACGCTGGCGCTGCGCAAGGCTCTGGACGCCGACGACACGGTCGTGGTCCTGGCCGACATCGACTGGGACCGCTTCTACCCCGCCTACACAGCGGCGCGCCCCAGCCCGCTGCTGCACGGCCTGGACGAGATCCGCCATCTCCAGCAGCATGCGGCCACCGACCACCGGTCCGGAACAACCGCGGAGGGACCGGCCCTGGCCGACCGCCTCACAGGACTCAGCCGCCCGGAACAGGACCGGCTGCTGCGCGACGTGGTCCGCACACACGCCGCCGTGGTCCTCGGCCACGACGCTCCCGAGGACGTATCCGTGAAACGGCCGTTCTGGGAACTGGGCCTGGACTCCGTCACCGCGGTGCAACTGCGCAACCGGCTCGGCGGTGTGGCGGGACGCAAGTTGCCGGCCGGACTGGTCTTCGACTACCCCACCGTCAACGGCCTGGTGGACTACCTGCGCGGCGAGCTGTGCCAGGACACGACCGAGGGCACCCCGCTCCTCTCCGACCTGGACCGGCTCGACAACGCACTGGCCGTCCTGTCCGACGACGACCCGAGGCGGGAAGAAGTGGCACAGCGGCTGGAGAAGCTGCTGCGCAGGGTGAGCCCGGTCCCGCTCGTCATGCAGGCGACCACCCGGGACTGGGACCTGGACGAGGCCTCCCACGACGAGGTGTTCGCGCTCATCGACGAGGAACTGGGGGAGGCGTAGACCGGCCCCCCCCGCCCCCACTCCTCCGACCGCAGGTACGACACGAACGGACCAGGTGAGAACTCATGGCGAGTGAAGACAAGCTCTTCGACTACCTCAAGCGCGTCACCGCCGAGCTGAAGGAGACACGCGCCCGCCTTCAGGCCGCGGAGTCGGCAGCCGACGAGCCGGTGGCGATCGTCGGCATGAGCTGCCGGTACCCCGGCGGAGTGTCTTCACCTGAGGACCTCTGGCGGCTGGTGTCCGACGGCGTGGACGCGATCTCCGAGGTGCCGTCCGACCGTGGCTGGGACCTGGGAAGCCTGTTCGACGCGGACGGGGAGCAGCGTCCTGGTACCTCGTACGTGAACAGGGGCGGATTCCTCTACGACGCGGGGGAGTTCGATGCCGGGTTCTTCGGGATTTCGCCGCGTGAGGCGTTGGCGATGGATCCGCAGCAGCGGTTGTTGCTGGAGACGTCCTGGGAGCTCTTCGAGCGTGCGGGTATCGATCCGTCGTCGGTCCGGGGAAGCCACACGGGCGTCTTCGTGGGCTCCAGCTTCCACGGCTACGGCGGTGACTCGAACGCCGCCCCCGACGAGGTCAAGGGCTATCTGCTCACCGGCCGTGCGGACAGCGTGATCTCCGGGCGGATCTCCTACGCCATGGGGCTCGAAGGCCCGGCGCTCACCGTGGACACGGCCTGCTCGTCGTCGCTCGTCGCCCTGCACCTTGCGGTGAACTCCCTGCAGCGGCACGAGAGCTCCCTCGCCATCGCCGGTGGCGTGATGGTCATGGCCACCCCCGAGGTGTTCGTCGAGTTCAGCCGTCAGCAGGGCCTGTCCCGTGACGGCCGGTGCCGGTCCTTCGCGAGCAGCGCTGACGGGACAGGACTCTCCGAAGGCGTCGGGCTGCTGCTGGTGGAGCGGTTGTCCGACGCGGTGCGCAACGGGCATCAGGTGCTGGCTGTGGTGCGGGGTTCGGCGGTGAACCAGGACGGTGCGTCGAACGGTCTGACGGCCCCGAACGGTCCGGCCCAGCAGCGGGTGATCCGCCAGGCCCTGGCCGAGGCGGACCTCGCCCCCGTACAGATCGACGTCGTCGAGGCCCACGGCACAGGTACGACGCTGGGTGACCCGATCGAGGCGGAAGCGCTGCTGGCCACGTACGGTCAGGATCGGCCTGCGGAGTTGCCGCTGTTGTTGGGGTCGTTGAAGTCGAATATCGGGCATGCGCAGGCGGCTGCGGGTGTGGGTGGGGTCATCAAGATGGTGATGGCCATGCGTCATGGTGTGGTGCCGGCGACGTTGCATGTGGATGAGCCGTCCGCGGAGGTGGACTGGGCTTCTGGTGCGGTGGAGTTGGTTACTGAGCGGGTGGGTTGGCCGGAGACGGGTCGGGTGCGGCGGGCTGGTGTGTCGTCGTTCGGGGTGAGTGGGACGAATGCGCATGTGATTGTGGAGCAGGCGCCGGAGGTGGCTGGGTCTGTTGGTGGGGGTGTGTCGGTTGGTGGGGGTGTGGTGCCGTG
>NZ_JBHVQX010000066.1:0-4144 GCF_042886395.1 Streptomyces sp. NPDC058008
CTGGCTGCTGAGCAGGTGCCGTCGGCGCTCGCGGTGGCGACGACTCGTCCGGATCATGATGAGGTCACCACGCTCACGTTGGCGTTGGCTCACCTCCACACCCGGGGCACAGCGGTCACCTGGCCGACCCTGGTTCCCGCTCCGCGTGTCGATCTGCCGACGTACGCGTTCAACCGTCAGCGTTACTGGCTGGACGTCGCGGCTCCCTCGGAGCAGGCGCCCGGCCTCGCGGTGGACGACGCGTTCTGGTCCGCGGTCGAAGGCGATGACGTGGAGCGGCTTGCTCACACGCTGGGCGTCCACGGGGACGACGGGCGGGCCCCGCTCCAGGAGCTCATGCCGATGCTGTCGGACTGGCGCCGCCGGTCACGGGAGCGTTCGGCCCTGGACGACCTGCGCTACGGGGTCACCTGGGAGCCGGTCACCGAGCCGGCCGCTCTGCCGACCGGCACCTGGCTGGTGGTCACGGCCGGTGGATCCGCAGCCGACGCCTGCACCGATGCCTTGGTCCGTCAGGGGGTGGATGTCGTACGGGTGGAGACCACGCCCGGGAAGTCGATCGTCGATCCCCTGCGCGACGCCCTCCCCGGCACGCCGCTCCAGGGTGTTCTGTCGCTGCTCTCGCTGACCGACGCTCCGGAACCGTCGCTGATCACCGCGTCGGCCCTCGCCCTGGTACGGGCACTGGGGGACCTCGACGTCGGGGCGCCGCTGTGGTGCGTCACCCGAGAAGCGGTCGCCGTCGGCACCGACAGGGACATCCGCCCCGAGCAGGCGCAGATCTGGGGCCTCGGCCGAGTGGTGGCGCTGGAACACTCCGACCGGTGGGGAGGGCTGGTCGATCTGCCGGCCGAACTCGATCAGCGAGCTCTCACACGGCTGTGCGCGGTCCTTGCAGGCGCCACAGGTGAGGACCAGGTTGCGGTGCGGCCGAGGGGGCTGCTGGCCCGGCGGCTCACAAGGCTGCCGCAGCCCAAGGGACGGGAAGAACACCGCTGGACACCGAGGGGCACGGTCCTGGTCACCGGCGGCACCGGTGCGCTCGGCGCACACGTCGCGCGCTGGCTGGCGCGCGCCGGGGCCGAGCACCTGGTCCTGACCAGCCGCCGGGGCCCAACGGCTCCGGAAGCCGCCGCGCTGGAGGCCGAACTCATCGCCCTCGGAGCCGAGGTGACGATCGCGGCGTGCGATGTCGCCGACCGGGACGCACTGGCCGCCCTCGTCGGCGGGTTCGCCGCCAACGGCAGCGAGATCCGCGCGGTGGTCCACACGGCCGGTGTCGCCCAGTCCAGCCCGATCAGCGACACCGGCATCGAGCAACTGACCGCCATCAGCAGCGGAAAGTCCGACGGCGCCCGGAACCTCGACGAGGTCTTCGCCGACGCCGACCTCGACGCCTTCATCCTGTTCTCCTCCACCGCCGGCGTCTGGGGCGGCGCGGGCCAGAGCGCGTACGGCGCGGCCAACGCCTACCTCGACGCACTGGCCGCGCGACGCCGGATGCGGGGCCGGACGGCCACCTCGATCGCGTGGGGGACCTGGGCCGGTGGAGGAATGGCGGCGCAGGACGACGCCGAGGCACAGCTCCGCCGCCGGGGAGTGCGGCCGCTCACACCGGAGTCGGCGCTCGCCCTGCTCCAGCAGGCACTCGACCACGACGAGTCCTTCCTCACCGTGGCCGACATCGACTGGGACCGCTTCACGCTGTCGTTCACGTCAGGGCGGCCGAGCCCCCTGCTCGACGGGATCCCCGAGGCCAGGCAGTCCCGGACGGCCGTCGAGTCCGGCACGCAGAAGGTGTCGCGCCTGGACGAGCAGCTCGCCGGACTCTCCGGGGCCGAGCGCGAGCAGGTCCTGGTCGAAGTGGTACGAACCCACGCGGCCGTCGTGCTCGGGCACGCCGACGCGGAAGGGATAGCGGCGGACAAACCCTTCCGCGACCTGGGGTTCGACTCGCTGGCCGCGGTCGAGTTCCGCAACCGGCTCAACGAGACCACCGGGCTGCAGCTGCCGGCGACATCGATCTTCGACTACCCGACGCCACGCGAACTCGCTGCCCATCTGAGGACCGCGTGGGACGGGGACGAGGTCACGGAGAACTCGGTCCTCGCCGAGATCGACAGGCTGGAGAGCCGTCTCGTGGCGGTCGCGGCCGGTGCGGGCGACCGTACGCACCCGGACATCGCGGCCAGGCTGGACGCCCTCATGGCCCGGTGGGGTGCCCGCAAGGGCGAGGCGGCCGACGCCGGGGCGGCCGAACACATCCAGTCCGCGACGCGGGATGAGGTATTCGACTTCATCGACAACGAGCTCGGAATCTGAGCCGCACAGGGCGCGCGCTGTCTGCGGGCGCGAGCGGTGGAAGAGCGGAAGACGTCGAATGCGGAGGGGACCGATCATGAGTGACGAAGACAGGACGCTCGACTACCTCAAGCGAGTTACCGCCGACCTGCACAAGGTCCGCGGCCGGCTGCGCGAGGTCGAGGACGCCGAGCGGGAGCCGATCGCCATCGTGGGGATGAGCTGCCGCTTCCCGGGAGGCGTGACCTCCCCGGAGGAACTCTGGCGGATGCTGGCCGGAGGAGGGGACGCGGCCGCGGAGTTCCCCACCGACAGGGGCTGGGACCTGGCCGCACTGTTCGACACCGACCCGGACGGCGCGGGCACCTCGGCCACCCGGTCCGGATCGTTCCTCCACGGGGCCGACACGTTCGATCCGGAGTTCTTCGGCATCTCGCCGCGAGAGGCACTGGCGATGGACCCGCAGCAGCGGCTGCTGCTGGAGACCTCCTGGGAGGTGTTCGAGCGGGCAGGCATCGACCCGTTGTCGATGCGCGGCAGCATGACCGGTGTCTTCGTCGGCACCAACGGCCAGGACTACGCCAACCTGCTGCTCGGCCAGCCACAGCAGCAGGTGGAGGGGTACGTGGGGATAGGCAACGCCGCGAGCGTCGCCTCCGGCCGTATCTCCTACACCCTCGGGCTGGAGGGGCCGGCGGTGACGGTGGACACGGCGTGCTCGTCCTCGCTGGTGTCGCTGCACCTGGCGGCGCAGGCACTGCGGAAGGGCGAGTGCGTGATGGCGCTCGCCGGAGGCGTGACGGTCATGTCGACGCCCAGCATGTTCACCGAGTTCAGCAAGCAGCAGGGGCTCGCGACCGACGGCCGGTGCAAGGCGTTCGCCGCCGCTGCGGACGGCACGGCCTGGGGCGAGGGGGTCGGCGTGCTCCTGGTGGAGCGGCTCTCGGACGCGGTGCGCAACGGGCATGAAGTGCTGGCGGTGGTGCGGGGTTCGGCGGTGAACCAGGACGGTGCGTCGAACGGTCTGACGGCTCCGAACGGTCCGTCGCAGCAGCGGGTGATCCGTCAGGCGCTGGCCAACGCGGGAATGTCCGCCTCCGAGGTCGACGTGATCGAGGCGCACGGTACGGGCACCGCGCTGGGTGACCCGATCGAGGCGCAGGCGCTGCTGGCCACCTACGGACAGGACCGTCCGGAGGACCGTCCCGTCCTCCTCGGCTCCGTGAAGTCGAACATCGGCCACACGGCAGCCGCGGCGGGTGTGGCGGGTGTGATCAAGATGGTGATGGCGATGCGGCATGGTGTGGTGCCCTCGACGTTGCACGTGGATGAGCCGACGCCGCATGTGGACTGGTCCGTGGGCGCGGTCGAGTTGGTGACCGAGACCGTTCCCTGGCCGGAGACGGGTCGGCTTCGGCGCGCGGGTGTGTCGGCCTTCGGAGTGAGTGGGACGAACGCGCATGTACTGATCGAGGAGCCGCCGGCTGTCGAGGGTGGGCCCGTGGTCGGGGTGTCTTCGGTGGTGGGTGGTGTGGTGCCGTGGGTGGTGTCGGGTCGGTCGGGTGCGGGGTTGCGTGGGCAGGCGGCGCGGTTGCGTGAGTTCGTGGTGGGCTCGGGTGGTGTGGGTCTGGGCGAAGGCAGTGTGGGTGATGTGGGTGGTGTGGGGTGGTCGTTGGTGTCGTCGCGTGCTGCGTTGGAGCATCGTGCGGTGGTGGTGGGTGCTGGTGGGGAGGAGTTTGTGCGGGGTCTGGCGGGTGTTGTTTCGGGTGAGTTGGTGGGGAATGTGGTGTCGGGGGTGGTGGTTCCGGGGCGGTCGGTGGCGTTCTTGTTCTCGGGTCAGGGT
>NZ_JBHVQX010000067.1:0-4072 GCF_042886395.1 Streptomyces sp. NPDC058008
CGTTCAACCGTCAGCGTTACTGGCCGCGTCCTGTCGGGCCGGTGGGGGTGGATGCGGCGGTGGGGTCGGTCGGTCTGCAGAGCACCGGTCATCCGCTGCTCGGAGCTCGGGTGGCACTGGCTGATCCGGACGGGGACCGGCTCCTGCTGACCGGCAGGATCTCCCTGGCCGAACAACCCTGGCTCACCGACCACACCATCATGGACACGGTTCTCTTCCCGGGCGCCGCCTTCGTGGAACTGGCACTGCGCGCCGGTGACGAGGTGGACTGCTATGTCGTGGAGGAACTGACCCTCCAGGCACCCTTGGTGCTGTCGGAGGACGTCGCGGTCCAGGTCCAGGTCGCTGTGGCAACCGCAGATGACGAGGGCAGGCGGCCGGTCTCGGTGTACGCGCGGCGTGCGGACGCCCCGCAGTGGACGACCCATGCCACCGGTATCCTGTCGGCGGCCCCGAGCCCCGGCACGGAGCCCGAGTCCGACGGCGTATGGCCGCCCGCCGGCGCGGTGCCGGTCGCCGTGGACGGGTTCTACGACCGGCTGGCCGAGAACGGTTTCGGCTACGGCCCCGTGTTCCAGGGGTTGACGGCCGCGTGGCGTCGTGGGACGGAAGTCTTCACCGAGGTCAGCCTCCCCGAGTCCGCCTCGGCCGAAGGGAGTGCGTTCGGGCTCCACCCGGCCCTGCTCGATGCTGCGTTGCACGGCATCACCTGGCTGAGCGCACCCGACGGCGACGAGGCACCGAACGGGCTGCCCTTCTCCTGGAAGGACGTACGTCTGCACACGGCCGGTGCCTCCGCGGCGCGTGCCCGGCTCTCGGTGACCGACGACGGCGCGATCGCCGTGGAGGTGGCCGACGAGGACGGTCTCCCGGTGGCGTCGGTCGGTGCGCTGGCCCTGCGGCCGGTCACCACGGATCAGCTCCAGGCGGCGCGCGGGCACGGCGACTCGCTGTTCCAGCTCGGACTGACCGAGGTCAGCCCCGTCGCCGTGCGGGACGACGTCCCCGGGCTCCTGTGGTCCGCCATCGGCGCGGAGGCAGCCGAGATCCTGGGCGCGGCGGGCGAGAACGTAGAGGCCCACGACGACGTGCGGGCACTCGGCGCCGCCCTGACCGCGGATGCTCCCGCACCGGAGGCAGTGGCGGCCGTCTGCCCTGTGTTCTCCGGCGGCATACCGGAAGCGACGAGGGCGGCCACCGGCTGGACGCTGGCGCTGCTGCGCGACTGGCTCGCGGACGACCGCCTCGCCGCGACAAGGCTGGTGCTGGTCACCCGGAACGCGACCTCCCTCGACGGAAGCGCCCCCGACCTGGCGCACGCCGCCGTGCAGGGGCTCATCCGCTCTGCCCAGTCCGAGCACCCGGACCGGATCATCCAGATCGACCTCGACTCGGACGCGGACTCCGAAGAAGTGCCGACGGAGCTGGTGACCGCGGTACTCACCGCTCGCACGGCGGACGAACCCGAGCTCGCCCTCCGAGGCGGTGCGCTTCTGGCGCCCAGGCTCTCCCGTACGGCAGCGGCCGTCGAGGAGGAGGAACCGCGGTGGGACGCGGAGGGAACGGTACTGATCACCGGTGGCACGGGGGCCTTGGGCGGCATCATGGCCCGGCACCTCGCCGCGGTCCACGGTGTCCGGCACCTGTTGCTGGCGGGCAGGAAGGGCCCGCAGGCCGCCGGCGCCGACGAACTGGTCTCCGAGCTGCGGGCGTTGGGCAGTGAGGCGACGGTCATCACGTGCGATGTGGCCGACCGCGACAGCCTGGCCGCCGCGCTGGCCGCGATCCCCGCGGACCGCCCGCTGAGGGGAGTGGTCCACACGGCCGGCGTGGTCGATGACGGGGTCGTGTCCTCACTGACCCCCGAGCGCCTCGACACCGTGTTACGCCCCAAGGCGGACGCGGCATGGAACCTGCACGAAGTCACCGCGGGAATGGACCTGACCGCGTTCGTCCTGTTCTCCTCGGCGGCCGGCATCCTCGGCGCGGCGGGACAGGCGAACTACGCCGCGGCCAATGCCTTCCTCGACGCGCTGGCCCGTCACCGCCGTACACAGGGGCTGCCTGCCCGGTCGCTGGCGTGGGGCCTGTGGGAACAGCGCGGTGCGCTGTCCGGCGCCATGACCGAGCAGGACCGGGCACGGGTCTCGCGCGGCGGGATGACGCCCCTGTCGGCGGAGGACGGGGTCGCCCTGTTCGACGCGGCGATGGCCGCCGACCAGCCGGTCCTCGTACCGATGGCGTTCGACGTCGCCACCGCAAGGACCGGGGCGGGGAGCGTGCCCGCGGTGCTCCGGGGCCTCGTACGTACTCCGGCGAGGCGGGTGGCGCGCGACTCCGCCACCACGGGCCTGGCGGAGCGCCTGCGCACGATGTCGGTGGCCGAACGGGACAAGGTGCTGCTGGAGACGGTGTCGCGGCAGGTCATCGCAGTGCTGGGACACGCACCGGGCAGTGTCGTCGACGGCGGCCGGGCGTTCTCCGAGCTCGGCTTCGACTCGCTCACCGCCGTGGATCTCCGAAACCAGTTGGCCACCGCGACCGGGGTGCGACTCCCGGCGACGCTGGTGTTCGACTATCCGACCCCCCTGGAGCTCGCGCGGCACCTGTGCTCCGAACTCGTGGGCGACCAAGCCGCCGCGGCCACGCCGGTCCCCGTACAGGCGGCTGCCGACGAGCCGATCGCCATCGTGGGGATGAGCTGCCGGTTCCCCGGCGGCGTACGGTCCCCCGAAGACCTGTGGCGCATGGTCCTGTCCGGTGAGGACGCCATCTCACCCTTCCCGGAGGACCGGGGCTGGGACGTCACGGAACTGCTCGACCCGGACGGCAGCCGCACCGGAACCAGCTACCTGGGAGAGGCCGGCTTCCTCTACGACGCGGCTGAGTTCGACCCGGAGTTCTTCGGTATATCGCCGCGCGAGGCGGAAGCGATGGACCCCCAGCAGCGGCTGCTGCTGGAGACCTCCTGGGAGGCTTTCGAAACCGCCAACATCGATCCGACCGGCCTGCGGGGCAGCAGGGTCGGCGTGTTCGCCGGGCTGATGTACCACGATTACGCGACCCGGCTGCGGTCCGTTCCCGAACACGTCGCCGGCTATCTCGGCAACGGCAACACGGGCAGCGTCGCCACGGGCCGGATCGCCTACACCTTCGGCTTCGAAGGGCCCGCGGTGACGGTGGACACGGCGTGCTCGTCCTCGCTGGTGTCGCTGCACCTGGCGGCGCAGGCACTGCGGCAGGGGGAGTGCACGATGGCGCTCGCCGGAGGTGTCGCCGTCATGTCGACCCCGGCCTCGTTCATCGAGTTCAGCCGCCAGCAGGGACTGGCTCCTGACGGCCGGTGCAAGTCCTTCGCCGGCGGCGCGGACGGAACCACCTGGTCCGAGGGCGTGGGCATGCTGGTGGTGGAACGGCTCTCCGACGCGGTGCGCAACGGCCATCAGGTGCTGGCGGTGATGCGGGGTTCGGCGGTGAACCAGGACGGTGCGTCGAACGGTCTGACGGCTCCGAACGGTCCCTCGCAGCAGCGGGTCATCCGTCAGGCGCTGGCCAACGCCGGGGTGACGCCCTCGGACGTGGACGTGGTGGAAGCGCACGGCACCGGGACGACCCTGGGCGACCCGATCGAGGCGCAGGCCGTGATCGCCACGTACGGCCAGGACCGCCCTGACGCCCAGCCGCTGTTGCTGGGATCCCTGAAGTCGAACATCGGTCATACGCAGGCTGCGGCGGGTGTGGCGGGTGTGATCAAGATGGTGATGGCGATGCGGCATGGTGTGGTGCCGTCGACGTTGCATGTGGATGAGCCGACGCCGCATGTGGATTGGTCGATGGGTGCGGTGGAGTTGGTGACGGAGGCGGTGTCGTGGCCTGAGACGGGTCGGGTGCGGCGGGCGGGTGTGTCGTCGTTCGGGATCAGTGGGACGAACGCGCATGTGGTGCTTGAGCAGGCGCCGGCTGTGGTTGATGAGTCGGTGGTCGGGGTGTCTTCGGTGGTGGGTGGTGTGGTGCCGTGGGTGGTGTCGGGTCGGTCGGGTGCGGGGTTGCGTGGGCAGGCGGCGCGGTTGCG
>NZ_JBHVQX010000068.1:0-4064 GCF_042886395.1 Streptomyces sp. NPDC058008
CCCGACACCACAGGCACCCACCGCTCCCAACCCACCCCATACAACGGCCCACCCACCAACGAACCCACCGACACCGACCGCAACACCAACTCGTCGATGGCCAGCACGGGGACGCCGAGGTCGTCGGCGACCCTGACCCGCACGGTGTTCTCGCCGGCCGGTGTCAGGCGGACCCGCACCGACCGGGCACCGGTGGCCCACTGCCGGACCCCCGACCACGAGGCCGGGAGCAGCGGCCCGGCCGGTGCCAGGCGCTGGAGCCAGGCGTGCCAGACCGCGTCGAGCAGCACGGACTCCGGATCGGCTCCGTCCACGGCCTCCTCGGGGAGCAGGACGTCGGCGAACACCTCGTCGTCACGGTGCCAGGCCGCCCGCAGCCCTTGGTGCTCCGGGCCGTAGGCGTGACCGCGTTCGAACAGCTCGTCGTAGAAGTACTCGACGTCGACGGCCGTGGCTCCGGACGGCGGCCACTCCCCCGCCAGTTCGGTGAAGGCCTCCTGGTCCGGCCGGGCCTCCGCGGGGTCGAGCAGCCCCTGGGCCAGCCGCGTCCATCCGGCTTCGGGGAGGTCCTCCGGCTGCGCGTGGACGGTCAGTTCCCGGCGGCCCTGGTCGTCCGGGGCGCCGGCCATCACCTGCACCCGGACGGCGCCCGCCGCCTCCAGGGTGAGCGGGTTCTCCACCTCGAGGTGCGCGACCGTACCGCAGCCGAGGTGCCGGGCCGTGTGCAGCGCCCAGCCGAGCAGGTCCCCTCCCGGCAGCAGAGCGGTGCCCTGCACGGTGTGTTCGGCACGGTGGGATCCGTCGGCGGCCGCGAGCCGCCCGGTGAACAGGACCGTGTCGGTGCCGGCGGGGGTGACCGCGGCCGTCAGCAGACGGTGGTCGGTGGGTTCGAGACCGGCGTCACGCACGTCGCCGGACGTCGGCGGGGCCTGGAGCCAGTACCGCTCGCGCTGGAAGGCGTACGTCGGCAGGTCCACCGGTCGCGGGGAGACGGGTGCCAGAGCGGACCAGTCCACCCCCAGGCCCCGGGTCCAGAGGGTGGCCGCCGATCGCAGCAGCGCACCGGGCTCGTCCTGTTCGCGCCGCAGCGAGCCCACGGCGACCACCTCGTCCGCACCGGCGGCGAGCGCGATGTCCTCGACCGCGGCCGCCACCACGGGGTGCGGGCTCACCTCGACGAACGTGTCCACGCCCTGTTCCACCAGCGTGGCCACCACGTCGGCGAACCGTACGGGCTTGCGGAGGTTGCGGTACCAGTAGGCGGCGCCGGCCTCGGGGCCCTCCATCGGCTCCCCGGTGACCGTGGAGTGCCAGAGGATCTGTGCGTGGCCGGCGATGACCTCACCGAGTTCGTCGGCCAGCCTGTCCCGCAGGAGTTCGACCTGCGGGGAGTGCGACGGGTAGTTCACCGGGATGCGCCGTGCGCGGGCGCCTTCCGCCTTGCACCCTTCGAGGACGTTCAGCAGCGGCTCCTCGTCACCGGCGAGGACCACGGCCGACGGCCCGTTGACCGCGGCCACGGTGACCGTTCCCGGTTCGCCCGCGTAGCTCTCGATCAGCTCCTCGGCGCGTTCGGCGGATACCGCGAGCGACGCCATGCCACCGCGGCCGGCCAGCCCGTCCGCGATCACCGCGCTGCGGGTCACGACGATCCGCGCCGCCTCCGACAGCGAGAGCACGCCCGCGACGTGGGCGGCGGCGATCTCACCCTGCGAGTGGCCCACCACCACCGAGGGGGTGATGCCGGCCGCGCGCCACACCTGGGCGAGCGAGACCATGACAGCCCACAGCACGGGCTGCACCACGTCGACCCGCCGCAGCACCTCTTCGTCCCGCAGCGCCTCGAACAGGTCCCACCCGACGAAGGCGGAGAGTTCCGTCCCACAGTGGGCCATCGCTTCGGCGAACACCGGCGAGGAGTCCAGCAGCCCGAGCGCCATGCCCGTCCACTGGGCGCCCTGCCCGGGGAAGACGAACGCCACCCGTGCGCCGGGGCGGACCGTGCCGGAGATCACCTCCGGCGGGTACGGCTCCTGCCGGAGGAGGTCGCCGAGCCGTTCGGCGAATCCGGGAGAGTCCGGTGCCAGTACCACCGCCCGGTGGTCGAACACCGCCCGGGTCCCGGTCAGGGCCGCCGCCGTGGCCGCCACGTCGACGCCCCCGGCCGCGTAGTCGCGCAGTCGTTCGGCCTGGCCGCGCAGGGCGCCGGGCGTCTTGGCGGAGAGCACCCAGGGCAGGACCCCGCCCGCCACCACCGGTTCGTCGTACGCCTCTTCGTCCGGGGCCTGTTCCAGGATGACGTGGGCGTTGGTGCCGCTGATCCCGAACGACGACACCGCCGCGCGGCGCGGCCGCTCGGCCGTCCCCGGCCAGTCACGCGCCTCGGTCGCCAGCTCGACGGCACCGGCCGACCAGTCGACGTGCTTGCTGGGCTCCTCCACGTGCAGGGTCGCGGGGACCGTGCCGTGCCGCAGCGCCAGGACCATCTTGATCACACCGGCCACACCGGCCGCCGCCTGGGTGTGCCCGATGTTCGACTTCACCGAGCCCAGGAGCACGGGCCGGCCCTCCGGGCGGTCCTGGCCGTAGGTGGCGAGCAGCGCCTGGGCCTCGATCGGGTCACCCAGCGACGTCCCCGTGCCGTGCGCCTCCACGACGTCCACGTCGCTCGACGCGACCCCCGCGTTGGCCAGCGCCTGACGGATCACACGTTGCTGCGAGGGCCCGTTCGGCGCGGTCAGTCCGTTGGACGCGCCGTCCTGGTTCACCGCCGAGCCCCGTACGACGGCGAGCACCCGGTGACCGTTGCGGCGCGCGTCGGAGAGCCGCTCCACCAGCAGGACGCCGGCGCCCTCGGACACTCCCATGCCGTCCGCGGCCGTCGAGAACGCCTTGCAGCGGCCATCGGCGGCGAGCCCGCGCTGCCGGGTGAACTCGGCGAAGATCGTCGGTGTCGCCATGACGGTCACCCCGCCCGCGAGGGCGAGGTCGCACTCACCGCGCTGAAGGGCGCTGACCGCCATGTCCAGGGCCACCAGGGAGGACGAGCACGCCGTGTCGACGGTGACCGCGGGCCCCTCGAAGCCGAGGGTGTAGGCCACCCGGCCGGTCGCGACGCTTCCCGCGTTGCCGCTGCTGAGGAAGCCGGCGATGTTCTCCGGAACAGAGGTCAGCCGGGCCGAGTAGTCGTGGTACATCAGACCTGAGAACACGCCCGTGCGGCTGCCCCGCAGAGCGGTCGCGTCGATGCCGGCCCGCTCGATCGCCTCCCAGGAGAGCTCCAGCAGCAGCCGGTGCTGGGGGTCCATGGCGACGGCCTCGCGCGGCGCCACGCCGAAGAACCCGGCGTCGAAGTCGGCGATCCCGTCGAGGAACCCGCCCTTGTCCACCAGCGAGCTTCCGAGCCGCTCCCCGGTCGGGTCGAACAGTCCGTCCAGGGCCCAGCCCCGGTCGGTGGGGAAGTCGCCAAGACCCTCGCCCCCGCTGTCGAGCATGGACCACAGGTCCTCGGGAGACGTCACACCACCGGGGAACCGGCAGCTCATGCCGACGATCGCGATCGGCTCGTCGGACGTCGACACCGGTCGCACGGCGAGGTCCGTACCGGATGCCGCACCCTCCAGGACCGACTTGAGGTGAGCGGCCAGGGAGGCCGGCGTCGGGTAGTCGAACACCAGGGTCACGGGCAGCCGCACCCCGGTGATCTCGTCCAGCCGGTTGCGCAGTTCGACCGCGGTCAGTGAGTCGAAGCCGAGGTCCTTGAACGCCCGGTCGGCCGCGACGGCGCCTTCTCCGCCGTGCCCGAGTACCTGGGCGGCCTGAGCGCGGACGACCTCGACCAGCAGCGCGTCCCGGTCCTCGGCGGCGGCCTCCGCGAACCGCTCGCGCCAGCCCTGTGCCTCTCCCCGGCCTCCGGTGGTGCGGCGTGGGGGTTTGCGTACCAGCCCCCGCAACAGAGCCGGAACCTCACCACCCTCACGCAACCCCACCAGATCCAACCCGACCGGCACCGAATGCCCCACACCCGAAGCCAACGCCCGATCGAACAACGCCAACCCCTCCCC
>NZ_JBHVQX010000069.1:0-3704 GCF_042886395.1 Streptomyces sp. NPDC058008
TTGATGACCCCACCCACACCCGCAGCCGCCTGCGCATGCCCGATATTCGACTTCAACGACCCCAACAACAGCGGCAACTCCGCAGGCCGATCCTGGCCATAGGTCGCAAGCAACGCCTGTGCTTCGATCGGGTCACCGAGTGGCGTCCCCGTGCCGTGCGCCTCCACCACGTCCACCCCGGCTCCGGACACCCCGGCGTTCGCCAGGGCCTGGCGGATCACCCGCTGCTGCGCCGGACCGTTCGGGGCCGTCAGACCGTTCGACGCACCGTCCTGGTTCACCGCCGAACCCCGCACCACAGCCAACACCTGATGCCCGTTACGCACCGCATCCGACAACCGCTCCACCAGCAGCAGCCCCACACCTTCTGCCGCGCCCATGCCGTCCGCGGAAGCGGCGAATGCCTTGGACCGGCCGTCACGGGCCAGACCCTGCTGACGGCTGAACTCCGTGAAGAGATCCGGAGTGGACATCACGGCGACGCCACCGGCCAGCGCCATCGTGCACTCGCCCTGGCGCAGGGACTGCGCCGCCAGGTGCAACGCCACCAACGAGGACGAGCACGCCGTGTCCACGGTGACCGCAGGACCGGTCAGGCCGAACGTGTACGCGATACGCCCCGACGCCACACTGCCCGCCGCACCCGTCATGGCGTGGCCTTCGACCTCTTCCGGGATCGAGGGCAGCCTGCTGCCGTAGTCGCGGAAGCTGGAGCCCACGAAGACCCCCGTGTGGCTCCCCCGGACCGACGACGGATCGATACCCGCACGCTCGAAGAGCTCCCAGGACGTCTCCAGCAACAACCGCTGCTGCGGATCCATCGCCAACGCCTCACGCGGCGAAATCCCGAAGAACCCGGCATCGAACTCCCCCGCGTCGTGCAGGAAGCCGCCCTCGGCCACGTACGAGGTACCGGGCCTCTCGCCGTCCACGTCGATCAGGGCTGACAGGTCCCATCCGCGGTCGGCGGGGAATTCAGAGATCCCGTCCTGGCCGGTGGACACCATTCCCCACAGGTCCTCGGGTGACGAGATGCCACCGGGGTACCGACAGCTCATGGCGACGATCGCCACCGGCTCACTGCCGGCCGACTCCGCCACCCGTAGCTGAGCGCGCGTCTCCTGGAGTTCCGCCGTGACGCGGGTCAGGTAGTGGCGAAGTTTCTTGACGTCTTCCATGTGCTTGCCCCATGTGGTGAGTCAGAACCGTGTGAGTCAGAACCGTGTGGGTCAAAACTGTGTGAGCCGCAAACCCCTGAGAACGAGGAAGTCAGGAGATTCCGAATTCCTTCTCGATGAATTCGAAGATCTCGTCGTTACTGGCAGCCTCGAGTTCCTCGGTCTCGACGGCCGGCTCGTCCGGCTGCGCGGTGCCGGAGACCGACCGGAGGAGACTGCGCAGTCTTCCCCCGATCTCCGCCCTGGATGGGTCACCGTCCGCCATCGTCGCCACGAGGGCTTCCAGACTGTCCAGTTCGGCGCCGCCAGGTGTGGCCGGTCCCTCGCTGTCCCCGAACATCTCGGCTCCGAGACGGCTGACGAGTTCGGCCACCGTGGGATGGTCGAAGATCACGGTGGTGGGCAGCCGAAGACCGCTCGCGGAATTCAGCCGGTTGCGTAGTTCGACCGCGGTGACGGAGTCCAGCCCGAGTTCCAGGAACTGCCGTCGGAGTCCGACCGCGTCGGCCGATTCGTGCCCGAGCACGGCTGCCACATGACTGCGGACCGTACCCACCAGCTGCCGGTCACGCTCCTGGGGTGCCAGGCCCGCCAGCTGGTCGCGCAAGGTGGTGGCCGGCCCGGTGGGAGCCGCGGCCTTCAGGACGGTTCGGGCCTCGGGGATCTCGTCGAGCAGATGGCTCTGCCTCGTCGCGGTGTAGGCATGAGTGAACCGGTCCCAGTCGATGTCGGCGATGACCACGGTCGTGTCGTCGTTCTCCAGCGCGGCCTCCAGGGCGGAGACCGCCGACTCCGGGGGAAGGAGGGGTACGCCGTGCCGGAGGCGGACGTCATTCACCGCGGTCAGTTCGGCCATACCGCCCTGTGCCCAGGAGCCCCACGCCACGGAAGTGGCCGTGAGTCCGTGTGAGCGGCGGTACTGGGCGAGAGCGTCGAGATAGGCGTTCGAGGGCGCGTAGTTGCCCTGGCCCGCCATGCCGACCGTTCCCGCGAGCGAGGAGAAGAGGACGAAGGCCGAGAGGTCCAGCTTCCGGGTCAGCTCGTGCAGACGCCAAGCGGTATCGGCCTTGGCCTTCAGCACTCGGTCGACCTGATCCAGTGTCAGCGTGGTGACGGCCCCGTCGTCCAGTACCGCAGCGGTGTGGATCACCGCGGTCAGCGGATACTCGTCCGGTACGGAGGCCACGAGCTCGCGGAGCGCATGCGCGTCGGTGATGTCGCACGCCGTCAGCGTCACTCGGGCGCCGGCTGCGGTCAGCTCGTCCTTCAGCTCCGCGGCACCCGGGGCCGTGGCTCCCCGGCGACTGACCAGCAGGAGGTGCTCGGCCCCCTTGGACGCCAGCCAGCGGGCGACCTGCCCACCGAGGGCACCGGTACCCCCGGTGATCAGTACCGTTCCGCGGCCCGGGGACCAGGCACCGTCCAGTTCCGCGCCGATGGGCGTCCGGACGATCCGGCGCCCCAGGACGCCGGAGGGCCGCACCACGACCTGGTCCTCGTGGACGTTGCCCACCATCACCGCGCAGAGACGGCTGAGGGCTTCGGCGTCGGGCGTGGCGGGCAGATCCACCAGCCCTCCCCAGCGTTCGGGGAGTTCCTGCGCTACGACCCGGCCGAGGCCCCAGACCATCGCCTGCGCGGGGCTGGTGAGCGGGTCTGCCTCGGCGACGGAAACGGCGCCCTGGGTAACGCACCACAGAGGGGCGGCCACACGGGCGGCTTCCATTCCCTGGATCAGCGACAACGTCCGGCCGAAGCCGGCCGGGACCGCGGGCGCGTCCGGGAGGGGCTGTTCGTCCTGAGCGAGCAGCGAGACCGCGCCGACCGCCTCGGAATGCGTGGCAAGCAGGCCGGCCCACTCCTGTGCGTCGTCGGGCATCACCAGCGGGACGACAGTGGCCCCGTGCACCCGGAGCGCCTCGGCGACCGTTTCGCTCAGCTCGCCGTTCACCTGGTCCGGTGCCATGACAACGAGCCAGGTACCGGTCAGGCGTACAGCTCTGTTGTCAGGCAGTGGCGTCCATTCGGCGCCGTACCGCAACGACTCCATCGAAGAGGCCGCACTGTGCCGACGGTGCCACGCCGACAGCGCGGGCAGCACCCTCTTCAGCTCGGAGTGCGCGTCGTCGAGTCGCAGGGTCTGCGCGAGGGCCTCCAGGTCCTCCTGCTCCACCACGCTCCAGAAGCTTTCGGCGGAGGCTTCCGCCGCAGAGGTCCGCGGGGCCGAGGTTCCGAGCCAGTAGCGGTCCCGTTGGAAGGCATACGTCGGCAGGTCGACGGGCCGATCCGTGGTTCCGTCGAACAGGGACTTCCAGTCGGTATCGACACCCCGCACCCACAACTGCGCCATCGAGGTCAGCAACCGGCCCATCCCACCCTCGTCCCGGCGCAACGTCCCCACCGCCAGAACATCCGGATCAATCTCCTGCAGCGCACCCACCAACACCGGATGCGGACTCACCTCCACGAACACCGCATCACCCTCACCCAGAAGACGCTCCACCGTCTCCTGGAAACGCACCGGCT
>NZ_JBHVQX010000070.1:0-3697 GCF_042886395.1 Streptomyces sp. NPDC058008
CCCCTGAGGCACGGCCGGTCCGCCGCGGGCGGCCGGCGCCGGGCGCGTCCACCCGGAAGGGGCGGGCTACCAGGCCAGTGCGCCCACCGCGGAGGCGATCCGGTCGCGGTCCCAGGCCCCGTCGGCGACCAGCACCCGGTAGCTGCGGGCCAGGGTCGCCCCCGGATCCAGGACCAGCTCCTCGTGGAAGGCGAACGACGGGGCGACGGCCGCGAAGGGGGAGTTGCGCACGAACCAGTGGGCCGGGTGCGCGCCGCCCGCCCCGCTGTGGTCGTTCCCGGGGGAGTGGACGAAGACGAGCGTCGCGTGCCCGTCGGCCTCGTCGTGCTCACCGCTGTAGGCGAGCCAGGGAGCCTGTTGCCCCATGACCTCCGGCCCCTCGGCGTCCGGGGTGATGATCCGCCCGTCCCGGAAGGCGCGCGGCCCGCGCCAGAACAGCCCCGTGTATCCCGCGGCCGGGCGGCCGTGCGTCGTCGGGCTGCCGAACCGCAGCGGTTCCTCGCGCCGGTTGGTGACCGCCGACGACCAGGTCAGCGCCCAGCTGCCGGTCGCCGCGTCGACGTCGTGCACCTCGACGCGGCGCGTCTCCTCGGCCCAGAGCCCGCCCCCGTGCGGATGCCAGGTCAGGAGTTCCGAGAACCGGACCCCGCCGTCGTGCACCGACACCTCGTCGAAACCGGCGTGCGCCATGGACCCGACACGCTCCGGCAGGGCGAGGTACCCCTCGCCGTGCACGTAGCTGTTGCCACCCCACAGATTCGCGCCCGACAGGTGCGAGGCGGTCATCTGCAGGCCCTTGTGCCAGCGGTGGTCGTTGGGCCGGTATCCGGTCACCACCTGGCCCGACAGCGTGCGCAGGGGGTGGATGTAGGGCTTGGGGGCCTCCCACGCGTCCTCGGCGCGGTAGACGTAGCGCAGCAGTTCCACCCCGCTCCCCGCCGTGACGGAGAGGTGGTCGCCGTGCCGGTGGACGAGTCCGACCGCCTCGCTCATGCCGGTACCTCCGTGGGCCGGCCGAGGCGTTTTGGCGCCCAGCCGGGCGCGTC
Organism: Streptomyces sp. NPDC058008; assembly: GCF_042886395.1. Taxonomy (NCBI): domain Bacteria; kingdom Bacillati; phylum Actinomycetota; class Actinomycetes; order Kitasatosporales; family Streptomycetaceae; genus Streptomyces; species Streptomyces sp. NPDC058008. Next base: position 1,047 of record NZ_JBHVQX010000070.1, read on the forward strand.
GCCGTGCAGCGCGCCGTAGTACGGGTCACCGGGACGGATCTCGCCCGCCCGTACGGTGGACCCGGTGAAGGCCGCCTTGTACAGGGCCGCGACCAGTTCGAGGCTCTTGCGGCCGTCCGCGCCGCTGCTGCGCGGCCGGCGGCCGGCCCGCAGGTCCTCCAGCAACTCCCTGAGCTGGGCCTCGTGTGAGCTGGGTACGTCGGTCCCGAAGTCCCGCCAGGCGTCCGCCTCTTCGGGAGGGACGCCCGGAGCCGGCGTGATGCGCCAGTCCGCGTTGCGGTGCCCGTAGAGATGGGTGAGCTCGACCGTCGCCCGCTCGCAGTCGATCCGGATCCTGCTGACCTCGTCCGGGCTGAGGACACTGTTGACCACGGTGGCCATGGCGCCGTTCCCGAAACGGATGAGCGCGGTGGACACGTCCTCGGTCTCCACGTCGTGCACCAGCCGCCCCGCCATGGCCCGGATCTCCGCCCACGGGCCCAGCAGGTCGAGCAGCAGATCCATCTGGTGGATGCCGTGGCCCATCGCGGGACCGCCGCCCTCGCTGCTCCAACTTCCCCGCCAGGGAGCGGAGTAGTACGCCTCGTCGCGGTACCAGGTGGTCTGGCAGTGAGCCACCAGCGGCCGGCCCACGGCCTGTCCCGCCAGCAGTTCCCGGACGTGCCGGGCGCCCGAACCGAAGCGGTGCTGGAACACGATCGCCGCGTACGGGCCGTCGCCGCCGTCGCCCTCCGCCGCCTCGATCGCGTCGAAGTCCTCCAGCGAGGGGCAGGGCGGCTTCTCGCACCACACCCACGCCCCGGCCTCCAGCGCGGCGACCGTCTGGTCGCGGTGGAACCGGGGCGGGGTGGCGAGGGTGACCAGGTCCGGGCGCTGCTCGGCGAGCATCCGGTCCAGGTCGGTGTACGGGTGGGCGATCCCGGCGTCGGCGCAGAACGCCTCGACCGAGGCCGCGTCGACGTCGACCGCGGCGACGACCTCCAACGGCTGCCCGTCGGCGAGTGCGCGCAGCGCGGGCAGATGGCTGACCCGCGCGATCGCACCCGTGCCGACGATCGCGACCCGCACCGGTTCCCGGTGCGAAGGATTGCTGGTCGTGACAAACACCCCTTCGGCTGAAGATATGGGCACCTGCCGGACAGCAAGCGCTTTCTCCCCGGGAAACCTAGGCTCCGCGCGCGAGGCGGGTCAAGAGGTCCGGGCCGCGTGCGTGCGTCAGGCCTTCAGCAGCCGCGGCAGCCACCTGAGCTGCACCGCGTGCTGGAACGGGCCGCCGCCCTCGTGGTCGTTGAAGTCGTACACCTCGATCTCCTTGTCCGCGTGCGCGTACGCGTTGTACGCGGCGAACACGGTGGACGGAGGGCAGGTCAGGTCCTCCAGGGCCGCGGAGAACAGCGCGGGTGCCCGCCCGCGGGCGGCGAAGTGGACCCCGTCGAAGTAGGAGAGCGTCCTGTCGATCCGCTCGGACCGGCCCCGGTGCGTCTTGAGGTAGTCGCCGATCTCGCGGTAGGGCTTGCGGTCCGTCATCCGGGTGGCCCGGGGGAAGTCGCAGAGGAAGGGCACGTCCGGGACGACGGCCGCCAGGTCGGGGACCAGCCCCCCGACCGCGAGCGCCAGGCCGCCGCCCTGGCTCGCGCCGACCGCTGCCGTGCGGGACGCGTCGGCCAGCGGGTGGGAACGGGCCGCCTCCACCGCGCGCACCGCGTCCGTGATCACCCTGCGGTAGTAGTACGTGGCGGGGTCCTCGATGCCCTGCGTCATGAATCCCGGGAGTGAGGGGCCCGATCCCACGGGGTCGGCGGTGTCGCCCGGGGCCCAGCCGCTGCCCTGGCCCCGGGTGTCCATCACGAAATGCGCCATTCCGGCGGAGGCCCACAGGAGGTGGGCGTGCGGCAGGCTCCGCCCTCCGCCGTATCCGATGAACTCCACGACCACCGGTACGGGTTCGGTGGTCCCGGCCGGTATGACGAACCACCCCTTGACCGGGTGGCCGCCGAAGCCGGCGAACGTCACGTCGTAGACGTCGACGGTGACGAGCCCGAGGTCGGCGCACCGTTCGAAGCGGGCGTCCAGATCGTGCGTCCCGGCCTCGTCCAGCGTGGCCGACCAGAAGGCGTCGAAGTCGTCGGGCTCCACCGACCGGCTGCGATAGGTGCGCAGTTCGTCGAGGGGCAGATCGAACAGGGCCATGGGGGACCGCCTCAGGTAGCGAGGGTGAATTGAATGGTCACACCGTACGACGGTCCGCCCGAACGTCAACATGCGTCCACGGTGCGGAAATCGCGTTGCCCGTACCGGCGGGCCCTGCGAGGCTTCCCGCATGTCCGAAACGGAAGCCGGCGGTTCGCATCAGGTGGCCGCGCTCTTCTCCGGCGGGCGCCTCACGGCGATCCCCCGGAAGCCCCTGCGCCGCGAGCAGTTGCTGGTGCACCTCGCGCAGACGCTCTTCGAGCGCGACCGCGTCTACACGGAGCGCGAGGTCAACGACGCGCTGCTCACGGTGCACGACGACTGCTCGGCCCTCCGCCGCTACCTCGTGGTCGCCGGGCTCCTGGAGCGGCCCCGGGACGGAAGCAGCTACCGGCGCGGGCGGTGAGCCGTCCCGCGTCCGGTCGGCGCGGTCCGGGCAGGCACGGGGGACCTGCCCGGAC
>NZ_JBHVQX010000071.1:0-3421 GCF_042886395.1 Streptomyces sp. NPDC058008
GACGGGGGCCGGGCACCCCGCGCGGGTGCCCGGCCCCCGTCGTCGCACGGGGTCCGTCCGGTCATTCGTCGGGGTCGGCCCGCTCCAGCGCGGGCCGCTGCCCGGCGGCGGACTCCGTCAGGAGGTAGTCGGCCGCGGCCGTGTCCGTGACGAGACTGGTGACCAGCCCCGAGCGCAGCACCGCGCCGATCGCCGCCGCCTTGCGCTGCCCGCCCGCGATGGCGACCACCTCGGGGATCCGGCGCAGCCGGTCGGCCTCCACGGTGATGCACCGCTCGCCGAGGTCCCGGCCGACCCGGCGCCCGTTCGCGTCGAAGAGGTGCGCGGACATCTCGGCCGCCACACCGAGCGAGGCGTAGTGGCCGCGCTCCTCGTCCGAGAGCATGTCGTGGACGGTCGAGATGCCGGGCTCCCACGATCCGATGGACACCGCGGCGACCGTCACCTTGTCGAAGTACTCGAAGGCGCGGGCGATCCCGGTCTGGTGGCGCAGGGCGGCCGCCGTCGCCGGGTCGGGCAGCAGCATCGGGGCGTAGATGGGGTGCGCCTCGCCGCCCGAGACCTGCGCGGCCCGGCGGACCGCCTCGACCGAGCCGCGCTCGGCCGTGCCCGCGTCGTACACACCGGTCAGCTGAACGACCGTGCAGGGGGGCAGCCGGTCCAGGGCCGCCGCCATGTGGATGGTGGACCGGCCCCAGGCCAGGCCCAGCACATCGCCCTCGTTCACCAGCTCGCCGAGCAGCTCGGCCGCGACCTCACCCAGGTTCTCCGGGTCGGCCGCGTCGTCCTGCTCCTCCGCCGGGGACTCGACCACGACAGCGTGCCGCAGGCCGTAGCGCGCCCGGAGCGCGTCGGAGCGCTCCGCGTCCAGCTCCGCCGGTACCCGGATCTCGATCCTCACGAGATCACGCTCGAGGGCCGTCTCCAGGACCCGGGCCACCTTGAAGCGGCTGACGCCGAACTCCTCGGCGATCTGGATCTTGGACTTCCCCTCCAGGTAGAACCGACGGGCCATGGCCGCCGCCTGCACCAGCTCCGCGGGTCCCATCCGCATGGCTGACCGACCCGCCGAGATGCCAGACACCGCGATCTCCTCACTGCTGTTCACACGCTCGATACGCCGTCCATCCTGTCAGATCCGGCGATCCTTGATCAGGCCCGTCGGGCCGCGTTCATCCGGACTTGGCTCAGTGGCCGCACGCCCAGGGTGCGGAAGCCGTGACCTTGTCGGCCTGGGCGCGCAGCGCCCGCACGGCCTCGGCCGGGTCCTCGGCGCCGTACACCGCCGAACCCGCGACGAACACGTCCGCCCCGGCCTCGGCGCATCGCTCGATGGTGGCGGCGGAGACCCCGCCGTCGACCTGTAGCCACAGCTCCAGACCGTGCTTCGAGATCAGCTCACGGGTGCGGCGGATCTTCGGCAGCATGATGTCCAGGAAGGCCTGGCCGCCGAATCCCGGCTCCACGGTCATGATCAGCAGCATGTCGAGCTCGGGGAGCAGGTCCTCGTACGGCTCGATGGGCGTCGCGGGCTTCAGCGCCATGGACGCGCGGGCGCCCTTCGCCCTGATCTCCCGGGCCAGGCGCACGGGCGCGGCGGCCGCCTCCACGTGGAAGGTGACCGAGCCCGCTCCGGCCTCGACGTACTGCGGCGCCCAGCGGTCCGCGTCCTCGATCATGAGGTGGCAGTCCAGCGGTGTGTCCGTGGCCTTGCTCAGCGCCTCCACGACGGGCACGCCGAGGGTCAGGTTGGGCACGAAATGGTTGTCCATGACATCGACATGGAGCCAGTCGGCGCCTTCCACCGCCCTCGCCTCCTCGGCGAGGCGGGCGAAGTCTGCGGACAGGATGCTGGGGTTGATCTGGGCCATGCACCCAAGCCTGCCATGCCCGGCGCCACTTCCTCGCCGCTGTGCGCCCCAAAGCCTCACGGGATCATTACGGTTCACGCGATCCCGGCGTTCTCGCCGCGATCACACGCCCCGGGTCCTGTTCGGTCGGGGGCCGGGGAGGCCGACTGCTCTGGGGCCTCGGCGGCACCGGTCCCGGCGGAGCGGGAGTTCCGGTCCCGGCGGTCCCGGCGGAGCGGGAGTTCCGGTCCCGGCGGTTCCGGCGGCACCTGTCCCCGGGCCCGGAACGTGCTCGTTCGCGGCCTGCCCGAACGGGCCCCGGGGATACCTGGCGCGGCCCGCTCCGGGCGCGTGGGGGGGGCCCGGGGCCGTGGTCCGCCCTGTTCGGACCGCCCGGTAGCGGGCTGCCGGCCGTCCGGGAGCGGGCGCGGACGGCGTAGGGCCGATCCGGCGGGCCCGCTCCGGTCCGTACCAGGGCGCGGACAGCCCCTGGTGCCCGCCATGCGGCTGTGTTAGAAACTCCCCGTGATCAGCGACCAGTTCCTGAAGGAGCGTCTCAGCATCGATCTCTGCCGTGTGACCAGCTGCTCCTGTTGAGCCTGGCCCGGCAGCGCTGAGCGCTTCCAGAACTGTGCGGCGTCGTCCGCCCGCCTTCCGGCCGCCCCTCGGGTGAGCCGGCGGTCCCCCTCCGGAACTCCGTCCGCGACCGGACCGGACCTTCCCGTCCGCGTACGGCGCTCCGGCGCACGTTCCGGGGGCCCCTCCCCCGTTGCCCGCGGGCGCCACCGTGCGCGCCCCGCATCCCCCTGCCCGGCCCGGCCCGCCCCCGCGACGGCCCGGTCCCGGGCACCTCCCGACGGAGCCCGCCATGACCACGCCCACCGCCACGGAGCAGCAGCCGTCCGGTCCCGCGCTGCCCGGTGAACCTCCCGCCGCGCCCCCTCCGCGCCGCCGCTCGCCGGAGCGGGCCGCCAGGCTGCGCCGGGCCGGGCTGCGGCTCCTCGCGCTGGCCGTGCTGCTCGCGCTCTGGCAGCTCGTCACCGCGCTGCGGCTGTGGTCACCGCTGCTCGTCCCCCCGCCGTCGGCCGTCTGGGACGCGCTCGTGGAGACGTCCGGCACCCATGACGGAGTACGCGGCTACCAGGGCCACACCCTGATCGAGCACCTGGGCATCAGCCTGCGCCGCATCGCGATCGGTGCGGGCGCGGGCGTGCTGGCCGGGCTCGTGGCCGGGGTGCTGATGGGCACGCTGCCGTGGGTGCGGGTGGTGTTCGAACCGGCGGTGGCCTTCCTCCGGACGCTGCCGCCGCTCGCCTACTTCAGCCTGCTGATCATCTGGTTCGGGATCGACGAGGCGCCCAAGCTGTGGCTGCTGGCCATCGCCGCCATGCCGCCCGTGGCCGTGGCCACCGCGTCCGCCGTGGCGTCGGCGCCCGCCTCGCTGGTGGAGGCGGCCCGGGCGATCGGGGCGCGCCGCCCGCAGGTGGTGGCCTCCGTCGTCCTGCCGTCCGCGCTGCCGGAGATCCTGGTCGGCGTACGGCTGGCGTTCGGCATCGCCTACTCCTCGGTGG
>NZ_JBHVQX010000072.1:0-2780 GCF_042886395.1 Streptomyces sp. NPDC058008
CAGCGACGCTCCCACGGCTTGTAGGCACACGGTTTCAGGTACTATTTCACTCCGCTCCCGCGGTACTTTTCACCATTCCCTCACGGTACTATCCGCTATCGGTCACCAGGGAATATTTAGGCTTAGCGGGTGGTCCCGCCAGATTCACACGGGATTTCTCGGGCCCCGTGCTACTTGGGTGTCTCTCAAACGAGCCGTTGATGTTTCAGCTACGGGGGTCTTACCCTCTACGCCGGACCTTTCGCATGTCCTTCGCCTACACCAACGGTTTCTGACTCGTCTCACAGCCGGCAGACTGTGAAAAAGAGATCCCACAACCCCGCATGCGCAACCCCTGCCGGGTATCACACGCATACGGTTTGGCCTCATCCAGTTTCGCTCGCCACTACTCCCGGAATCACGGTTGTTTTCTCTTCCTGCGGGTACTGAGATGTTTCACTTCCCCGCGTTCCCTCCACACTGCCTATGTGTTCAGCAGCGGGTGACAGCCCATGACGACTGCCGGGTTTCCCCATTCGGAAACCCCCGGATCAAAGCTTGGTTGACAGCTCCCCGGGGACTATCGTGGCCTCCCACGTCCTTCATCGGTTCCTGGTGCCAAGGCATCCACCGTGCGCCCTTAAAAACTTGGCCACAGATGCTCGCGTCCACTGTGCAGTTCTCAAACAACGACCAGCCACCCATCACCCCACCCTTACAGGTGAGTGCACTGGGGCCGGCAACCAAAGGAACAGACTCAACGAGCCCGTACCTTCAGATACCCAACAGCGTGCCCGACCCGACCAACCCGATCCTGTTTTCCACGCCGAAGCAGTACTCACAAAACCGTGCTCATCGTGCCGAATAGTCAACGTTCCACCCATGAGCAACCACCGTCGAACATTTGCCGACGTAATGGCCTCTGGACTCCTTGCGGAATCTAGATGCTCCTTAGAAAGGAGGTGATCCAGCCGCACCTTCCGGTACGGCTACCTTGTTACGACTTCGTCCCAATCGCCAGTCCCACCTTCGACAGCTCCCTCCCACAAGGGGTTGGGCCACCGGCTTCGGGTGTTACCGACTTTCGTGACGTGACGGGCGGTGTGTACAAGGCCCGGGAACGTATTCACCGCAGCAATGCTGATCTGCGATTACTAGCAACTCCGACTTCATGGGGTCGAGTTGCAGACCCCAATCCGAACTGAGACCGGCTTTTTGAGATTCGCTCCGCCTCGCGGCATCGCAGCTCATTGTACCGGCCATTGTAGCACGTGTGCAGCCCAAGACATAAGGGGCATGATGACTTGACGTCGTCCCCACCTTCCTCCGAGTTGACCCCGGCAGTCTCCTGTGAGTCCCCATCACCCCGAAGGGCATGCTGGCAACACAGAACAAGGGTTGCGCTCGTTGCGGGACTTAACCCAACATCTCACGACACGAGCTGACGACAGCCATGCACCACCTGTATACCGACCACAAGGGGGGCACCATCTCTGATGCTTTCCGGTATATGTCAAGCCTTGGTAAGGTTCTTCGCGTTGCGTCGAATTAAGCCACATGCTCCGCTGCTTGTGCGGGCCCCCGTCAATTCCTTTGAGTTTTAGCCTTGCGGCCGTACTCCCCAGGCGGGGAACTTAATGCGTTAGCTGCGGCACCGACGACGTGGAATGTCGCCAACACCTAGTTCCCAACGTTTACGGCGTGGACTACCAGGGTATCTAATCCTGTTCGCTCCCCACGCTTTCGCTCCTCAGCGTCAGTAATGGCCCAGAGATCCGCCTTCGCCACCGGTGTTCCTCCTGATATCTGCGCATTTCACCGCTACACCAGGAATTCCGATCTCCCCTACCACACTCTAGCTAGCCCGTATCGAATGCAGACCCGGGGTTAAGCCCCGGGCTTTCACATCCGACGTGACAAGCCGCCTACGAGCTCTTTACGCCCAATAATTCCGGACAACGCTTGCGCCCTACGTATTACCGCGGCTGCTGGCACGTAGTTAGCCGGCGCTTCTTCTGCAGGTACCGTCACTTTCGCTTCTTCCCTGCTGAAAGAGGTTTACAACCCGAAGGCCGTCATCCCTCACGCGGCGTCGCTGCATCAGGCTTTCGCCCATTGTGCAATATTCCCCACTGCTGCCTCCCGTAGGAGTCTGGGCCGTGTCTCAGTCCCAGTGTGGCCGGTCGCCCTCTCAGGCCGGCTACCCGTCGTCGCCTTGGTAGGCCATCACCCCACCAACAAGCTGATAGGCCGCGGGCTCATCCTTCACCGCCGGAGCTTTTAACCCCGTCCCATGCGGGACAGAGTGTTATCCGGTATTAGACCCCGTTTCCAGGGCTTGTCCCAGAGTGAAGGGCAGATTGCCCACGTGTTACTCACCCGTTCGCCACTAATCCACCCCGAAGGGCTTCATCGTTCGACTTGCATGTGTTAAGCACGCCGCCAGCGTTCGTCCTGAGCCAGGATCAAACTCTCCGTGAATGTTTTCCCGTAATCGGGATCACAACACGAGAGCGGAACGACCAGGTCGGAATAAGACCGGTCGTTCACAGCGTCCTCGCTGTTGTTGCCTACCCGGTCCGAGGACCGTGCAGGACTTTTCAAAGGAACCACCAACCTGCATGAAGCAGGCCGGGGTATCAACATATCTGGCGTTGACTTTTGGCACGCTGTTGAGTTCTCAAGGAACGGACGCTTCCTTCGGTCCCGTTTCACCGGGGCCCTCCGGGCGCTTCCCTTCGTTCTTGCGTTTCCGACTCTATCAGACTCTTTCGTGTCCGATTCCCGGCCGAAGCGGGTTC
>NZ_JBHVQX010000073.1:0-2672 GCF_042886395.1 Streptomyces sp. NPDC058008
ACAGTAGACATCACATTCAATTAGTAATGCAAGATATCACGTAGTGATTCTTTTTAACGGTTAAGTTAGAAAGGGCGCACGGTGGATGCCTTGACACTAGGAGTCGATGAAGGACGGGACGAACACCGATATGCTTCGGGGAGCTGTAAGTAAGCTTTGATCCGGAGATTTCCGAATGGGGAAACCCACCATTCGTAATGGAGTGGTATCCTTACCTGAATACATAGGGTATGGAAGACAGACCCAGGGAACTGAAACATCTAAGTACCTGGAGGAAGAGAAAGCAAATGCGATTTCCTGAGTAGCGGCGAGCGAAACGGAATATAGCCCAAACCAAGAGGCTTGCCTCTTGGGGTTGTAGGACATTCTATACGGAGTTACAAAGGAACGAGGTAGACGAAGAGGTCTGGAAAGGCCCGCCATAGGAGGTAACAGCCCTGTAGTCAAAACTTCGTTCTCTCCTGAGTGGATCCTGAGTACGGCGGAACACGTGAAATTCCGTCGGAATCCGGGAGGACCATCTCCCAAGGCTAAATACTCCCTAGTGACCGATAGTGAACCAGTACCGTGAGGGAAAGGTGAAAAGCACCCCGGAAGGGGAGTGAAAGAGATCCTGAAACCGTGTGCCTACAAGTAGTCAGAGCCCGTTAACGGGTGATGGCGTGCCTTTTGTAGAATGAACCGGCGAGTTACGATCCCGTGCAAGGTTAAGCAGAAGATGCGGAGCCGCAGCGAAAGCGAGTCTGAATAGGGCGAATTGAGTACGTGGTCGTAGACCCGAAACCAGGTGATCTACCCATGTCCAGGGTGAAGTTCAGGTAACACTGAATGGAGGCCCGAACCCACGCACGTTGAAAAGTGCGGGGATGAGGTGTGGGTAGCGGAGAAATTCCAATCGAACCTGGAGATAGCTGGTTCTCCCCGAAATAGCTTTAGGGCTAGCCTCAAGGTAAGAGTCTTGGAGGTAGAGCACTGATTGGACTAGGGGCCCCTACCGGGTTACCGAATTCAGTCAAACTCCGAATGCCAATGACTTATCCTTGGGAGTCAGACTGCGAGTGATAAGATCCGTAGTCGAAAGGGAAACAGCCCAGACCGCCAGCTAAGGTCCCAAAGTATACGTTAAGTGGAAAAGGATGTGGAGTTGCTTAGACAACCAGGATGTTGGCTTAGAAGCAGCCACCATTTAAAGAGTGCGTAATAGCTCACTGGTCGAGTGACTCTGCGCCGAAAATGTACCGGGGCTAAACGTATCACCGAAGCTGCGGACTGTTCTTCGAACAGTGGTAGGAGAGCGTTCTAAGGGCTGTGAAGCCAGACCGGAAGGACTGGTGGAGCGCTTAGAAGTGAGAATGCCGGTATGAGTAGCGAAAGAGGGGTGAGAATCCCCTCCACCGAATGCCTAAGGTTTCCTGAGGAAGGCTCGTCCGCTCAGGGTTAGTCGGGACCTAAGCCGAGGCCGAAAGGCGTAGGCGATGGATAACAGGTTGATATTCCTGTACCACCTCCTCACCATTTGAGCAATGGGGGGACGCAGGAGGATAGGGTAAGCGCGGTATTGGATATCCGCGTCCAAGCAGTTAGGCTGGGAAATAGGCAAATCCGTTTCCCGTGAAGGCTGAGCTGTGATGGCGAGCGAATTATAGTAGCGAAGTTCCTGATTCCACACTGCCAAGAAAAGCCTCTAGCGAGGTGAGAGGTGCCCGTACCGCAAACCGACACAGGTAGGCGAGGAGAGAATCCTAAGGTGATCGAGAGAACTCTCGTTAAGGAACTCGGCAAAATGACCCCGTAACTTCGGGAGAAGGGGTGCTCTGTTAGGGTGCAAGCCCGAGAGAGCCGCAGTGAATAGGCCCAGGCGACTGTTTAGCAAAAACACAGGTCTCTGCGAAGCCGTAAGGCGAAGTATAGGGGCTGACGCCTGCCCGGTGCTGGAAGGTTAAGAGGAGCGCTTAGCGTAAGCGAAGGTGCGAATTGAAGCCCCAGTAAACGGCGGCCGTAACTATAACGGTCCTAAGGTAGCGAAATTCCTTGTCGGGTAAGTTCCGACCCGCACGAAAGGCGCAACGATCTGGGCACTGTCTCAACGAGAGACTCGGTGAAATTATAGTACCTGTGAAGATGCAGGTTACCCGCGACAGGACGGAAAGACCCCGTGGAGCTTTACTGCAGCCTGATATTGAATGTTGGTACAGCTTGTACAGGATAGGTAGGAGCCTTGGAAACCGGAGCGCCAGCTTCGGTGGAGGCATCGGTGGGATACTACCCTGGCTGTATTGACCTTCTAACCCGCCGCCCTTATCGGGCGGGGAGACAGTGTCAGGTGGGCAGTTTGACTGGGGCGGTCGCCTCCTAAAAGGTAACGGAGGCGCCCAAAGGTTCCCTCAGAATGGTTGGAAATCATTCGCAGAGTGTAAAGGCACAAGGGAGCTTGACTGCGAGACCTACAAGTCGAGCAGGGACGAAAGTCGGGCTTAGTGATCCGGTGGTTCCGCATGGAAGGGCCATCGCTCAACGGATAAAAGCTACCCCGGGGATAACAGGCTTATCTCCCCCAAGAGTCCACATCGACGGGGAGGTTTGGCACCTCGATGTCGGCTCATCGCATCCTGGGGCTGTAGTCGGTCCCAAGGGTTGGGCTGTTCGCCCATTAAAGCGGTACGCGAGCTGGG
>NZ_JBHVQX010000074.1:0-1949 GCF_042886395.1 Streptomyces sp. NPDC058008
ACTACACCCCCTAAATTTGTTGTTGTTAAATTGGTTGACGGCGGTATCAAATTGTGTTTTAATTTCTAAAAAATAACGCTTCTGTAAAAAAAAAAAACGGCTCCATAAAGAGGAACCGTTTTGCTTCAAAAATCACGTTTTGTGTTATACTGGAGAAACGAAATTGTGTTTTCAAAATTGTCATTTTCGACATGATAACTTTTCTCGTAGTGTGGTTTTGCCGAACCCACTACTTTTTTTATGTCTCCGAACTTCATTTCTTCCCGTTCCGGCTTAACAATCCCTTTTGATTTTCGATACATATTCATTCCGGAAGGATACATGTGCAGCCGTCCGCCTTTTAAAAATTTCTTTTCCCGACCTTCTACGATCTTTGTTTGCACCTCACAGCCCTCTGAAGCCACTTTTAAGGCTGTTTCCCTGTCTTGGACATCTTCTAGGTCTATATCAGTCAAATAAGCGCTCAAATAGGCTCCTATGTTGTCTATATCCTTTAATGACTTGATTGTTACAAATCCTAAACCCCATAGACTCCTTAATTCAGCATTTTTAATATAAATCTTATCCAAATCATTAAAGCGCATTAAAACATGACAATGCCAGGCTCCACGTCCTTGTGGCTCTACCACCGATAAATAATCTATCGAACTTTCTTTCTTGTATTTATAACGCAACCTGTCGATAAAATTTTGAAAATCACTATAAAGTTTTTTCGTGTCCGTCATATTTTTCTTGTATGTCAAAGTTATATGTAATTCATTTGGCCGTCCTATAAAATTGTTATTTATCAAATAACGCAGCTTCTTAAAGGTTTGTCTCAAAGAATTATAATTTTCCTGCCGATTTTCCGAATGCTCGAACTCCCGGATCTCCCCAGTAGAGAGGTCTACAAACCTATCCTTGTCCAATTTTTTGATATTATTTTTCCGGTTCATCTTCTCCATATGCTGAACTTCAATGACGTGATTCATAGTGGTCACTTTTACAACATCATTTGGAGCTATGAAAACCGCGTCACCATTGCGTTTATCCATCCATTTCCCCTCAATTTTTCCTGTAATGTTTAATTAAAATCAAGTTAATAATAAAGAACCCCAAATCCGAAGTCAGTTTTTCAACAAAAATTAGCGTCCTTTTCCCAAATAGTCCCTATACAATTCCTTAATAGCAAACTCAATTACAGCATCTTTTGAAACTCTTCCAAATTCATTGTGTTTTGTAAAATGTTCGGCTAATAACTCTAGCTTTTTAAATGTTTCAACAGTAATTCGAGGTCCAATTTGTTTTTTCTCTTCCATCCAAACACACTCCTAACAAGTTGTTAACATAATTCTAACATTGGAAATAATAGAATTCAAGAACAGAAAAAAGAAGCACACTCGGAATGATATTTCGTTTCCTTTTGATTCCGAGCCTCCACCCCTTACAATCCCCAAAGGCAACCGACAAGGGAAAATTCGTCCCTTATCGGCACCTCCGGAAATTGTACAGCAAGGGGTCACTCCCAATAAAAAGACTACGACATATAAAACAGGTTTAGCTTCAGAGAAAAAGAGCATAAGGAAACTCGGTGCCACCCTAAAAAAAAGGGTGTCAAACAGGCTGTGCCTGTTGAGTTTCTATGCTCTTAGAACAGGTGCCGTTTTTGAAGCCAAAGATATAGCATAGATACCCCATAGATATAGCAGGGATATACCAAAATATCTCTAGAGATACGGGTATCTATGCTATATCTCTCTACAAGATTCCTCCACACGCTTGACGGAAATGCTTCAGCATTTTAGCACTCACTCGACAGAGTGTATAAGTGCGCCATTCGGAATTTCAAAGCTTCAAATTTCACAGAGAGTGCCCATTTATACACACCCCCTAAATCGTGGTGTGACAATGGGTTCTCGCCGGCTCGAAATCGGTTTGTCATTCTGACAAATAACCCTTCGGGAAATAAA
>NZ_JBHVQX010000075.1:0-1834 GCF_042886395.1 Streptomyces sp. NPDC058008
TTCCAGGAGACGGTGGAGCGTCTTCTGGGTGAGGGTGATGCGGTGTTCGTGGAGGTGAGTCCGCATCCGGTGTTGGTGGGTGCGTTGCAGGAGATCGATCCGGATGTTCTGGCGGTGGGGACGTTGCGCCGGGACGAGGGTGGAATGGGCCGGCTGCTGACCTCGATGGCACAGCTGTGGGTGCGGGGTGTCGATACCGACTGGTCACCGTTCTTCGAGGGCGCAGGCGCGGGTGCGGGGGCCACGGCGCAGCGTGTTGATCTGCCGACGTATGCGTTTCAGCGGGAGCGTTTTTGGTTGGTGGGTGGGGGTGGTGCGGGAGATGTGTCGGGTGCGGGGTTGTCGGTGGTGGGTCATCCGTTGTTGGGGGCTGGTGTGGTGTTGGCTGGTGGTGAGGGGTTTGTGTTTACGGGGCGGTTGTCGGTTCGGTCGCATCCGTGGCTGGCTGATCATGCGGTGGCTGGTCGTGTGCTTGTGCCGGGTGCGGCGTTGGTGGAGTTGGTGTTGTGTGCGGGTGAGTATGCCGGGTGTGGTGGGTTGGTGGAGTTGGTGTTGCATGCTCCGTTGGTGTTGCCGGCGGATGATGTGCCGGTTGATGTGCAGGTCAGTGTGGGTGATGTGGATGAGTTGGGGCAGCGGGCGGTTCGTGTTCATTCCCGGGTGAGTGGTGTCGGGGGTGAGGGTGCTGGCTGGGTGAGTCATGCGACGGGTGTGGTGTCTTCGGATGAGGGGGTGGCGCCGGCTTCGGTGCGGGCTGCTGGTTCGGGGTTGGGTGGGGTGTGGCCTCCGGAGGGTGCGGTGGTTGTTGGTGTGGAGGGGGTGTATGAGTCGTTCGCGGCTGCTGGGTATGGGTATGGGCCGGTGTTCCAGGGGTTGCGGGGTGTGTGGCGGCGTGGTGAGGAGGTGTTCGCGGAGGTTGAGTTGCCGGTGGAGGTGGGTGGTTTTGCGGTGCATCCGGCGTTGCTGGACGCGGCGTTGCAGGCTCCTCTCGCGGTGTTGTTGGAGGGTGGTTCTGGTGGTCGGGTGATGCCGTTCAGTTTCTCGGGTGTGCGGGTTCATGCGACGGGTGCGCGGGCTGGTCGGGTGCGGGTGGCGCCGGTGGGGCCGGATGCGGTGTCGGTGCGGTTGACGGATGTGGAGGGTCTGGATGTTCTGACGATTGATGCGCTGGTCTCGCGTCCGCTGAGCGACGAGGCTGTCTCGGCCGCTGGCGTTGATGTGTCGGACTCGATGTTCGAGGTCACCTGGACCGAAGCCCCGACAGACGGGACGGCCGCGACGCTGGAAGAGATCACCGTTTTCCCGGATGTCGACGCGGTTCTCGCGGCGGTGACCGAGGGCACCCGGGTACCTGGCGTGGAAGGCGTTCCTGGTGTGGTGGGGGTGGTGTGTCCGCGGGGTTCGGTGGAGGAGTCCCGTGAGGTGTTGGGGCGGGTGCTGGGGTGGGTTCAGCAGTGGTTGGAGTCTCCGGTGTTGGAGGGTTCGCGTCTGGTTGTGGTGACGCGGGGTGGTGCTGTTGTGGAGCCTGGTGGCCGGGTGGATGTGGTGGCGGCTTCGGTGCGCGGTCTGTTGCGGTCGGTGTGCTCGGAGTACCCGGACCGGTTCGCCCAGGTGGACGTGGACCAGGACCTGGACCAGGACGAGCGCCTGGACATGAACGAGGTCCTACGTTCTCTGCGGGCACCGGCCTTGGCTGGGTTGGTTGGGTCGGGAGAGCTCGAGATCGCGATTCGTTCTGGTGTGGTTCGTGTTCCGCGGTTGTCGCGGGTGTCGGGTGCTGGGGTGTTGGCGGTTCCGGGTGGGGGTGGGGCGTGGTCGGTGGATTTGGATACGG
>NZ_JBHVQX010000076.1:0-1755 GCF_042886395.1 Streptomyces sp. NPDC058008
TGTCGATACCGACTGGAAGTCCCTGTTCGACGGAACCACGGATCGGCCCGTCGACCTGCCGACGTATGCCTTCCAACGGGACCGCTACTGGCTCGCCCCTGCCGTATCCGGCTCGCCCGTCCAGATCGACCTGCCCTCCGCCATGCCGGCCGAGCCACTGGAAGGCTTCCAGCGCCGGATGGCCGACGCGCCTACGGACGCCGAACGGATGCGGGTCGCCCTGGACGAGGTGTGCGCCCACGCGGCGGCGGTGCTGCGGTGGTCCTCACCGTCGGAGGTGGAGGTACGAAAGGCCTTCCGGGAGTCCGGCTTCGACTCCTTGACCGCGGTGGAGCTCCGGAACCGGCTGTGCGCCGCGACGGGTATGGGTCTCTCGCCCACGGTTGTGTTCGACCATCCGACACCTCTTGCGCTGGCTCAGCACGTGCGCGACAGGGCACTCGGCGCGGACGTGAGCGCCGACGGGCCTCCCGATGCGGCGGGCTCCCCTCTTCTCTCCAACGAGCCGATCGCGATCGTGGCGACGAGCTGTCGCTTCCCTGGCGGCGTACGCTCCCCGGAGGACCTCTGGGAGCTGCTGCTCTCCGGTACCGACGCGGTATCCGGATTCCCCAACGACCGTGGCTGGAATCTCGCCGATCTGTACCACCCGGACGTCTCGCGGCCCGGTACCAGCTACCCGCATCAGGGGGCGTTCCTCTACGACGCCGCGGAGTTCGACGCCGGGTTCTTCGGCATCTCGCCCCGTGAGGCGTTGGCGATGGATCCGCAGCAGCGGCTCTTGCTGGAGACGTCCTGGGAGGCCGTGGAGCGGGCCGGCCTGGACCCGTCATCGCTGCGCGGCAGCCGGACCGGTGTGTTCGTCGGCGCCGTCCCTCACGGCTACGGCAACGGTTCCGCCGACGGACAGGAGGCCGAAGGGTACTTGTTCACGGGTGGGGCGGGCAGTGTGGCGTCGGGCCGTATCGCGTACACGTTCGGCCTGACCGGTCCTGCGATCACCGTGGACACGGCGTGCTCGTCCTCGTTGGTGGCGTTGCACCTGGCGGTGCAGTCCCTGCGCCAGGGCGAGTGCACGATGGCGCTGGCCGGCGGTGTGACCGTGATGTCCACTCCCGGCGTCTTCACGGAGTTCAGCCGTCAGCAGGGTCTGGCCCGCGACGGGCGGTGCAAACCGTTCGCCGCGGCGGCTGACGGCACCGCCTGGGGCGAGGGCGTCGGCATGGTGCTGATCGAGCGGTTGTCGGATGCGGTGCGTAACGGCCATCAGGTGCTGGCTGTGGTGCGGGGTTCGGCGGTGAACCAGGATGGTGCGTCGAACGGTCTGACTGCTCCGAGCGGTCCGGCGCAGCAGCGGGTGATCCGCCAGGCCCTGGCGAACGCCGACGTGTCGGCGGCCGACGTGGATGTGGTGGAGGCGCACGGCACGGGTACGACGCTGGGTGACCCGATCGAGGCGCAGGCGCTGATCGCGACCTACGGCCAGAACCGGTCCGAGGCGGCCCCACTGCTCCTGGGATCGATGAAGTCCAACATTGGCCATACCTCCGCCGCTGCGGGTATTGCGGGGGTCATCAAGATGGTGATGGCCATGCGCCACGGTGTGGTGCCGGCGACGCTGCATGTGGATGAGCCGTCAGCTCACGTGGACTGGGCTTCTGGTGCGGTGGAGTTGGTTACTGAGCGGGTGGGTTGGCCGGAGACGGGTCGGGTGCGGCGGGCTGGTGTGTCGTCGTTCGGGGTGAGTGGGACGAA
>NZ_JBHVQX010000077.1:0-1651 GCF_042886395.1 Streptomyces sp. NPDC058008
CTGGAACTGCCGTTGCTGATCATCGATATCCAGCGTGGTGGCCCCTCCACCGGGCTGCCGACCAAGACCGAGCAGGCCGACCTGCTTCAGGCCATGTACGGGCGTAACGGTGAGGCACCGGTTCCGGTCGTGGCCCCGAGGACCCCGGCGGACTGCTTCGACGCCGCCCTGGACGCCGCCCGGATCGCGCTGACCTACCGCACCCCGGTCTTCCTGCTCTCGGACGGCTACCTCGCCAACGGCTCCGAACCATGGCGGATCCCGGAGACCGACACCCTGCCCGACCTGCGGACCCGGTTCGCCACCACACCCAACCACGAACTCGCCGACGGCACCGCCGTGTTCTGGCCCTACAAGCGGGACCCCGAAACCCTGGCCCGCCCCTGGGCCGTCCCCGGCACCCCCGGCCTCGAACACCGCATCGGCGGCATCGAGAAACAGGACGGCACCGGCAACATCTCCTACGACCCGGCCAACCACGACCACATGGTCCGCACCCGCCAGGCGAAGATCGACGGCATCAGAGTTCCCGACCTGGAGACCGACGACCCGGCCGGCGCCACCACCCTGGTCCTGGGCTGGGGTTCGACATACGGCCCCATCACCGCCGCCGTACGCCGCCTGCGCGCCGCCGGCGAGACGATCGCACAAGCCCACCTGCGCCACCTCAACCCCTTCCCCGCCAATCTCGGCGAAGTACTACGGCACTACGACAAGGTCATCGTCCCGGAGATGAACCTCGGCCAGCTCGCCCTGCTCCTGAGAGCCAAATACCTCGTCGACGCACGGAGCTTCAACCAGGTCAACGGCATGCCCTTCAAGGCCGAGCAACTCGCCACCGCCCTCAAGGAGGCCATCGATGCCTGACGCCAACGAACTCCTCCAACTGGTCCCCAAAGCCGAGGGCAAGCAGTCCATGAAGGACTTCAAGTCCGACCAGGAAGTGCGCTGGTGCCCCGGCTGCGGCGACTACGCCGTCCTCGCCGCCGTCCAGAGCTTCATGCCCGAACTCGGCCTGGCCAAGGAGAACATCACCTTCGTCTCCGGCATCGGCTGCTCCTCCCGCTTCCCCTACTACATGAACACCTACGGGATGCACTCCATCCACGGCCGCGCCCCCTCCATCGCCACCGGCCTGGCCACCTCCCGCCGCGACCTCTCCGTCTGGGTCGTCACCGGCGACGGCGACGCACTCTCCATCGGCGGCAACCACCTCATCCACGCCCTGCGCCGCAACGTCAACCTCAAGATCCTGCTGTTCAACAACCGGATCTACGGACTCACCAAAGGCCAGTACAGCCCCACCTCCGAACTCGGCAAGATCACCAAATCCACCCCCATGGGCTCCCTCGACGCCCCCTTCAACCCCCTCTCCCTCGCCCTCGGAGCCGAAGCCACCTTCGTCGCCCGCACCGTGGACTCCGACCGCAAACACCTCACCAGCGTGCTACGCGCGGCAGCCGACCACCCCGGCACCGCACTGGTGGAGATCTACCAGAACTGCAACATCTTCAACGACGGCGCCTTCGAGGTCCTCAAGGACAGGGAACGGGCCGAAGAAGCGGTGATCCGCCTCGAACACGGCAAACCGATCCGCTTCGGCACCGAAGGCTCCAAAGGCGTCGTCCGCGACCCCCTCACCGGAGACCTC
>NZ_JBHVQX010000078.1:0-1628 GCF_042886395.1 Streptomyces sp. NPDC058008
CCCAGCTCGCGTACCGCTTTAATGGGCGAACAGCCCAACCC
Source organism: Streptomyces sp. NPDC058008 (assembly GCF_042886395.1). NCBI lineage: Bacteria > Bacillati > Actinomycetota > Actinomycetes > Kitasatosporales > Streptomycetaceae > Streptomyces > Streptomyces sp. NPDC058008. Next base: position 42 of record NZ_JBHVQX010000078.1, read on the forward strand.
TTGGGACCGACTCCAGCCCCAGGATGCGACGAGCCGACATCGAGGTGCCAAACCATCCCGTCGATATGGACTCTTGGGGAAGATCAGCCTGTTATCCCCGGGGTACCTTTTATCCGTTGAGCGACAGCGCTTCCACAAGCCACTGCCGGATCACTAGTCCCGACTTTCGTCCCTGCTCGACCCGTCGGTCTCACAGTCAAGCTCCCTTGTGCACTTACACTCAACACCTGATTGCCAACCAGGCTGAGGGAACCTTTGGGCGCCTCCGTTACTCTTTAGGAGGCAACCGCCCCAGTTAAACTACCCATCAGACACTGTCCCTGATCCGGATCACGGACCCAGGTTAGACATCCAGCACGACCAGAGTGGTATTTCAACGACGACTCCACAACCACTGGCGTGGCCGCTTCAAAGTCTCCCACCTATCCTACACAAGCCGAACCGAACACCAATATCAAACTATAGTAAAGGTCCCGGGGTCTTTCCGTCCTGCTGCGCGAAACGAGCATCTTTACTCGTAGTGCAATTTCACCGGGCCTATGGTTGAGACAGTCGAGAAGTCGTTACGCCATTCGTGCAGGTCGGAACTTACCCGACAAGGAATTTCGCTACCTTAGGATGGTTATAGTTACCACCGCCGTTTACTGGCGCTTAAGTTCTCAGCTTCGCCACACCGAAATGCAGCTAACCGGTCCCCTTAACGTTCCAGCACCGGGCAGGCGTCAGTCCGTATACATCGCCTTACGGCTTCGCACGGACCTGTGTTTTTAGTAAACAGTCGCTTCTCGCTGGTCTCTGCGGCCACCCCCAGCTCAGGAAGCAAGTTCCCTCACCAGTGATGGCCCCCCTTCTCCCGAAGTTACGGGGGCATTTTGCCGAGTTCCTTAACCATAGTTCACCCGAACGCCTCGGTATTCTCTACCTGACTACCTGAGTCGGTTTAGGGTACGGGCCGCCATGAAACTCGCTAGAGGCTTTTCTCGACAGCATAGGATCATCCACTTCACCACAATCGGCTCGGCATCAGGTCTCAGCCTTAACGTGTGACGGATTTACCTACCACACGGCCTACACCCTTACCCCGGGACAACCACCGCCCGGGCTGGACTACCTTCCTGCGTCACCCCATCGCTTACCTAGTACAAGTCTGGTTCGTCGGCTCCACCACTACCCTCAACTCCGAAGAGATCGGGCCGGCTTCACGGACTTAGCATCGCCTGATTCAGTATTGGGCGTTTCAAAGCGGGTACCGGAATATCAACCGGTTGTCCATCGACTACGCCTGTCGGCCTCGCCTTAGGTCCCGACTTACCCTGGGCAGATCAGCTTGACCCAGGAACCCTTAGTCAATCGGCGCACACGTTTCTCACGTGTGTATCGCTACTCATGCCTGCATTCTCACTCGTGAACCGTCCACAACTCGCTTCCGCGGCTGCTTCACCCGGCACACGACGCTCCCCTACCCATCCACACTCCCGTTGGGGATACATGTGTGAATGACACGACTTCGGCGGTACGCTTGAGCCCCGCTACATTGTCGGCGCGGAATCACTTGACCAGTGAGCTATTACGCACTCTTTCAAGGGT
>NZ_JBHVQX010000079.1:0-1042 GCF_042886395.1 Streptomyces sp. NPDC058008
TCGTCCAGACGAAGCATTTGCCGAGGTCAGAGCCACTCGTTGATGACTGCGACGAGTACGGTCGCTTCGTAGCGCACCGCGAGCTTGTCGTATCGCGTCGACACGGCGCGATGCCTCTTGAGGCGATTGATCCCACACTCGACCGCGTGCCTCGCCTTGTAGTCCCTCTGCGTCGAACTTGGGCGGCCGGCCGCCGCGAGAGCCGCGCTTTGTACGGTGGGCCGCCTGGTCTGCCTTGTCCGGGATGGTGCACTGAATTCCGCGTCGTCGCAGGTAGGCGCGGTTCTTGCGGGAGGCGTAAGCCTTGTCAGCACGGACTCGGCTGGGCCGGGTCCGTGGCCGTCCGGCGCCTGGGCGGGCGACGCGGACCTTCTTCAGGACGGGTTCGAACTGCGGGGAGTCACCGCGCTGTCCGGCCGTGATCACGATGGACATCGGCTTCTGGCCCTGCTCGACGGCCAGGTGCAACTTGGTGGTCAGGCCGCCGCGCGAGCGGCCGAGGCCGTGGTCGTCCGGTTCGACGGTGATCCCGCCGGGCGGCTCGACCTGAAGGTCCCCCTTTTCCGCGCTCCGGCGGCGTGCTGACGGGCCCGGCACACGGTGGAGTCGATGTTGAGGTCCCAGGTGATGAGGCCCTTGGCGTCGGCCTGGACCTGCAGCTCGCTGAAGATCCGCTGCCAGGTGCCGTCCCGCTGCCAACGCCGGAACAGGTCATACGACCTGGCCCAGGGCCCGTATCGCTCCGGCACGTCCCGCCACGGAACACCGGTGCGGGTACGGAACCGTATGCCGTCGATCAGCTGCCGCCTGGTCCAAATCGGCGGGCGCCCCGACTTCGCGCCCTGGGGCAACAGCGGCTCCAGGCAAGCCCACTGGGCATCTGTCAGATCTCCACGTGCCACAAAGCAAGATCATGTCACCTCAAGATCCACTTTCGATACACGCCCTAAAGGTTGTTGCAGAAGGCTGGGTGTGGGCAGGCCGGGATGGTGTTTGACCTGCTGGTTCAGCCGGTCATGGCGAGGTTGTGCATGGTGGCGAC